>NZ_JBLIYY010000018.1:0-67790 GCF_057480965.1 Acinetobacter sp. P37
TAAGCATCTATATTTATATCCAGTCCATGGTGATAAAAACCATCATAAACTAGACATTTTTATTGGTGAGAATATAGACACTTTAAATGGGTTCTAACATTTTAGTTTCGTATAACAGCCATTATGTTAAATGAATCTTTTAATAAGGACTAAATTTATAGCCAAAATGATTTAGACATACCTTAATTCCATTAAGTGAATAGTCCATACATCCGTTATGAATACACTTATTTTCTGAAAAGCCTTCATGAGCTAAAATAACTAAGAATTGTTTAATACTGTTTATTCGGTTTTGGCTTAATACTTGGCTCATATCTGGAATTTTAATTCCAAAAATTGGGCCTGTTGGTGTTTCTGGATAACATTCAAAATACCAAGCTTGCTGACACTCGCTACAAACATAATAAAACTCACCATAATCAAATTCTGGTTTAGCTTCCTCACATGGAGGATCTTCAATGAAGTAGTGAGGAAACTTATACTTCATATTGTAGTTATGACTGAAAACATCTGAAAAACTAGTAGGACATATAAAAAAATTATCTACAGATTGGCATTCACACATATTTTTTGTTCTTTAAAGTTTAGCTAAAATTAACATAATACACCTTATACGAAATGCTTTAATTTTCCTATAAGTATCAACATCTTAACTAAAGCCGTTACAGTAAACAGCGCACTGGAACGGCTTTTTTGTTGAATTTTACTGTTCCACGCCTGTTCTTTAATCAAAGTTCCACATCTTTGTGTAGTTTCATTTAACCCTAAAGCAGAAAAAAATGTCCAGATAAAACAAGAATAGATGTCCAAGTATTATTGATTTTACATCAAGAGACAGGCTAGCCTAATTCTAAAGGATTAAAAATCCTATACACATATGAGCTCTATTCAAATAATTTAAGGCAAAATCGAACCCTATAAATTCAAAGGTATTCAAAAATCACTATAAAAGTTTGCTATATAGCGAACAAATTTCTAGGGTTAGAATTGATATGGCTTCAAGAGAAGAAATAGGTAAAGAAATACGTTTGGCAAGAAAAGCTCTGGGCTATACACAGAAAATTCTTTCAGAAAAAACGAACGTTAATAAAACAACAATTTCAGAGATAGAAAATGGCCACTTTACAGGCTCATTTAGCATATTTGAATCTATACTTAATGCAGTAGGCCTGCAATTTGAAGTGAATAAAAACAAGTATAAATTTCCGCACTGGGATGAAATTGAAGCAATGTTTGCGGAAGATGATGAATAAATTGTAAATCGGTACTGAATAAGGTATCAAGAAAGGCAAAGCGCTGCCCATCGACCTCATTACTCCAGACCACTTGTGTCAGATATTCCAGATTGAACTGATAGCAAATCACGGTTCCTCGCGACACCACGCGAAACTGATTGAGCTTAAAGCAAGTTGTTAGACTCTATTAGATTGTAAATGTCTAATTAGACTTCTTTAATCTAATAGGATCTAATCAGGCCAATAAAGTACCCTCCTTACCGACTAAGTCGGTTTATTTTATAACTCCATTATTTTGTGGTTTAATAGGCGTATATAGACATAAGACCCAATATTATGGATTTAAAATTCAAAAAACCTGAAGAAGTTGTTACTTTATTATGTGAAAGGCTTCGTAAGGAACGACTTTATCTGGAAATGACTCAGGCAGACGTCGCTACACGTGCTGGTATTGGTGTAAATACAGTATCTAATTTGGAAGCTGGTCGAAATGTTTCATTTGAAAATTTAGTACGCGTTGCCATGGTACTGGGTCGATTAAAAGAATTAGAGGAACTCTTTAAACCTCATTTAAACAGTGTAGATGACATTCTCCGCTATGAGAGCAATACGGCTCGCCAACGTATCAAAAGGAAATAAATCCATGCTCAAAAAACTTAATATTTACTACAATGGATGGGGTGAATATTGGCTTTGGGGTACACTGGTCTCCTCAACCGCAATCACAGGTCGACCATTAATCGCCTTTGAATACAGTGCAGAAGCGATCAGTAAAGGTTTAGAACTTTCCTCTTACCTACTTCCGTTAAAAGGTGACCCATTAAGAACGAACTTTCCTACACATCAAATGGGATTGCCAGGTCCTATATATGATGCCCTACCCGATGGTTGGGGCATGCTCCTTATGGATCGCTTATTTAAAAAAAATGGACTCAATCCAGCACGGATTGGGCCATTAGAAAGACTCACGTATATTAATACACATGCGATGGGGGCATTATCATTTGAACCTTCAGCACCTGAGTTAGCATTAACTGAAAATATTCCACTGCTTAAACTCGCCCAAGAAGTCCAGGAAGTTCTCAAAGGAGAAGGTGCTGAATTTTTACAGCATTTATTAGTTATGGGTGGATCACCACAAGGTGCAAGGCCAAAAGCACTCGTCTATCGTGATCCTGTCACCAACGAATTCTCAACAGTTAGCTCACATCAACATGAAGCCTGGCTGATCAAATTTCCCGCTCAGCAAGAGCATCCTGAAGTTTGTGCAATTGAAGCTGTTTATGCAGAATGTTTACGTCATTGTGATATTGACACCCCTGATACTCAATATTTTACTCTTCCGAATGGATTAACCGCATTTGCATCAAAAAGATTTGACCGCCATGATGGTATGCGTATCCCTATGCAAAGTTTAGCTGCCTTCACCGGAGCTGATTTTAAATCACCAGGGAGTTTAGACTACAGTAACTTTCTTCGCGCTGCACACTTTTGCACCAATGATGTTCGCGAAAAAGCAATTGCATTCAAGCGAGCTGTTTTCAATGTAGTCTTCAATAATCGAGATGATCATTGCAAAAACTTTTCATTTCTGATGTCCCAAAATGGGCAATGGAAACTCGCCCCTGCCTATGATGTTACTTTCTGTGAAGGACCAGGGGGATATCATCAAATGGATATCATGGGTGAGGCACTGGATATTCCTCGACAAGCTCTTGTAAAACTTGGTACCCAGGAAGCAGAACTTTCTGCCCAAAAAGTCGATGAAATTATTGGCTCGATTTGTAAGGTTGCAATCCGATTCAGCGATATCGCTCATGATCTATTGCCTCGACAAATTCAAGCAGAGACTCTCCAAATGATCCAAAATAGGATTGAGCATAATATTCATTTATTGAAATGAATATAAAACATTTTCATGAGGATTAAGAATCATTATATTAAATTATATATTATCATTATTTCTCATGAAAATCAGCATCAAAACATAGGTGACTTTTATAAACTAAAACGTCTAAAATAAAGTGACCAAAACCACATTAAATGATCTAAATTGATCAAAATTTTACCCCACAAAAAATCATATACTAATAATTAAATCATATACTTATAATTGGAGTCATTTAATGAAATAAATCTCGGTAACCTTGCCAAGGTTGGGGTCGGGAGTTCGAGTCCCCTTTCCCGCTCCAGATTCAAAAAAGCCCTAATCGAAAGATTGGGGCTTTTTTATTATTGATTTTATTATAGTTTTTAAAAACTCTTCTTCCTTTGTTATTCGATTCAATAAAAAATATTCTTAATGTAATTTGTATTTTGTGACCAAGATGTGACCATGGCGTGCCCAGGACAATAAAAATGGTCTCAATTGACCTTAAATGTCCTCAATCGATCACCACTTTCAGAGCTTTTTTGAAGGCAAAAAATCACCCTGTTCTCTTCCAAACAAGGTGTTTTTTACCAAATGATCAATAATTTGTGACCATTTCACTTTTTGATGTGACCATTTGTGACCAAACTAGGCATTATCATTTTGATTATTATCAATTTTCTTAAAAATCAATAAATCACCCACTCCCACATCTAATGCAATACAAATTTTATCAATGGTTTCAAAATCAATCCGTACAGATTCATCATTATAAAGTTTGTGCAAAGTAGATTTATTAATTCCAGTACTTCTTACCAAATCAGCAACCTTAAGTTTCCTTTCTGCTAATAAAACTGCCAAGTTTGAAATAATCATAAAATTTCCCACTTAAATCATAAAAAGTACTTACAACAACATAAAAATATGATAATTCATGTCTTAGGAATAATTTTTCCTAGTTACCTAGTAAAAAATATGAGGCTCTATTATGTCATATACCTATCTCACAGCCCAGCAACTGGCTGAAAAAATCCAGTACGACGCTCGTACTATTCGCAACCAGCTAAAGGACAGTGTCTTTATTGAAGGTGTGCACTACATCCGTCCTTTCGGTGGTCGCAAAATTCTTTTTGTTTGGGAACGCATTGAAACTGAAATGCTTAAATTCACTGGTTTAAGCATGGATGCCTTGCAATAAGGCTTAGGAGGTTTAACTGATGGCTACCATCCGTGAACGAAGTGGAAAACTGATTGCAGACTTTCGCTACATGGGCATCCGTTGCAGAGAAATAACCAATCTTGAAGACAATGCTTATAACCGACGCATTTTGAAAAAACGTCTCGAGCAGCTTGAAGCTGAAATTACTTTGGGAACTTTTGAATACGAAAAGTACTTTCCAAAAAGTAACCGTATTGAGGAGTTTAAGGAAAAAAGAAGTCAGCAAATTGCTGTACAAACCAAAGTACCTCTTTTTAAAGAGTTTACTGCACTGTGGTTTAAACAGAAACAGATTGAGTGGAGAACATCCTATCAACACAAGGTTTCAATTATTATCAAAAATTACTTGATTCCTGCTTTTGGTAATCAGGTTCTCTCGAAAATCAAGAAGTCAGACTTGCTGAACTTCCGTGCCTCTCTCGCCAAAGTGACACACGGAAAAGATCAGACAAGTCTGAAAGCATCGAGAATCAATCAAATCATGACGCCTTTACGTATGATACTCAATGATGCGGCTGAACGATACGAGTTTGAGTCGCCTTATAAAAATATTAACAATCTGAAAGAAAGTAAGATTGAAGTCACTCCCTTTTCTCTGGAAGAGGTACATAAAATTCTTACCACTGTTCGTGATGATTTTAAGCCTTATTACACTGTTCGCTTTTTTACAGGTATGCGCACCAGTGAAATCGATGGTCTGCAATGGAAAAATATCGACTTACAGCGTCGTGAAATCCATATCAGAGAGGCGTTAGTGAATGGTGTGCTTGGTGGAACCAAAACTTATGGTTCTGACCGCACGATCCAGATGAATGACCGCGTTTACCAAGCCTTTCTGCAACAGAAAAGCTTAAATAATGGTAAATCAGAGTTTGTTTTCTGCAATCGTGATGGTGGACCTCTCGATTATCGTCTGGTGAATAAACGTGTCTGGCATCCGATCTTGCGCTTTCTAGGATTGAAGTCTAGAAGAGCCTATCAAACACGCCATACAGCAGCAACTCTTTGGCTGTCAGCAGGAGAAAATCCGGAATGGATCGCACGTCAATTGGGACATTCAACGACTGAAATGCTATTCCGGGTCTATAGCCGTTACATCCCCAATGTTACGCGCCGCGATGGTAGTGCATTTGAAGCCATGCTGACAAAGCATTCTCTCCAAGGAGAAAAGGTATGAATAACAAATCTTTCTTTGGTGGAGTCATTATCAGTCAAGAGGCCGACAGCGTAGCCCGTGAATTGATTCAGGAGCTTCACATTCCAAAACTGTATAACTTAGCTTTTTTGCTTCAGACCAATCAATGCTTCGATGATCATCAGGCTATAAGGCTATGGACTCAAAATCTAATCGATAACGAGCAAATTGATTTTGATGAACTATTAACCCAAGCCCGTCTAAAGCTTATTAATTTATTAACATAATCAACAACCTAAACTATAGGTCATCTCACCCAGGATGACCTTAGTCTCATTGTGCCTATTAAAAGGTAAAGAATATGAATAAAGATACTTCAATCTGGATGCCGATCTATATTGGTGATCTACAAGCCAAGTTCGCACGTATGAACACCGAACAAGTAGGAGCTACATTATTATTAATGATGGACTATTGGAAGAATGGAACTATTCCTAATCATCCAGAGATCATCACAAGTATTACAAAGCTATCGGCTACAAAAACACAAAAGTTAATTCAAACACTCATATCGCTCAATTTATTTGAATGCTCAGGTGAACAGTTAACCTCACTTTATATTACCGCCCTAAAAGAGCAGGCTATGCTCAATCAAAAGATGAAAACAGAGAAAGCTAAAAATGCAGCTCAAGCACGGTGGAAAAAATCATCTGGTAATGCTCAGGCATTACCCCAAAAAAATGATTTAGATGCTTGGGCATCAAATCAAAAAAACGTGAGCATAGCTCAAGAATTGGTTGAGTTATGCCCTTCATCTTCATCTTCATCTTCATCTTCATCTTCATCTTCATCTTCATCTTCAATTGAAGCTGATCTTGATAAACAAAACCCTAGCTGGATTTAGGTGAAAACTATGAATTCATTAGTATCATTATTAAAAAGTGATTCCACACAGACACAGAACCTCTGTCCCATTCACTTAGAACCCATGTTGTCATTGGCAAACCATCTTGTGTGTAATACATGTGCCAAAGAACATTTTGAAAAATCTCAAAAAGCGCATCATGCCGAAGTTCAACAAAACTTAATGCAAAAACGTATAAAAAATTCAGGTTTGCCAGAACGACATTTACAATGTGGTTTTAAGAATTATGTTTGTGATCACTTAGCTCAAGTAGAAGCACTTGAAAAGTGTCAAAATTTTGCTCATCAAATAATGAATGGCAAAACACCAAATCTGATCATGTATGGTTATTGTGGAACAGGTAAAACACATCTAAGTGCCTCCATTCTTCGTAATATTTTACATAAGAGCGTTTTATCTGCCCGCTATTATACTAGCGCACAAATTGCTCAAAAATTAATGGACACCTGGTCAGATACTACAAAATCTGAAGATGAAGTAATTCAGCAATTAACATCTTTTGAATTATTAGTAATTGATGAGTATGGTCTGCATGACCGTCATGAAAAGCGTCAGGAAATGATTCATAAAGTCTTATATAGTCGTTATGATCGATTAAAGTCCAGTCTAATTATTTCAAATTTTGATCTAAAAACTTTGCAAAAGGATTTAGGAGTACGCCTTTGGTCGAGATTGCATGAAAATGAATTATTTCTAGTTCCATGTTATTGGAATGATCAGCGTTTAGCTTGATAGTATGCCTCAGTTAGTCTGGGGCTTTTAATATTGGCGGATCCAAGCAGCAAGTGCAACGGAATAAAAACCAGCCATTACTTCGCTAGGTGTTCGCCATCCCAAGTTTTTTATTGCAATTGATAAAAAGAGTATTTCATTTAACGACTTGTTCAAGCCCAACTGAATACCTAGATTTAATCTAACAAAACTAAACTCTAGGAGGTCTCATGGAAAAACGTGAATTAGGTCATACAGGTATTCAACTACCACCTATAGTTTTTGGTGGCAATGTATTTGGCTGGAGTGTAAGTGAAAAAGATTCTTTCTACCTGTTAGATGCCTTAGTTGATCAAGGGTTCAATGCAATTGATACAGCAGATATTTACTCCTACTGGGGATCTGGAAACAAAGGGGGTGAGTCTGAAACCATTATTGGCAATTGGTTACGTAAACAAAAATCTCGGGAAAATATTGTTATTCATACCAAAGGTGGTGCGCCAGATGCACCAGGAGAATTTTCAGATGCCAATCTTAGTGGAAAATATCTCATTAAAGCAGTAGAAGCATCTCTAAAACGTTTAGGTACAGATTATATTGATCTTTACTATACCCACTATGATGATAATCAGACTCCACCAGAGGAAACGCTGGGAACACTTAAAACCTTAATTGAACAGGGAAAAATCAGAGCAATTGGTGCATCTAATATTTCCCCTAGGCGTTTGGAACTATTTTTAGAATGCTCGAGAGAAAATAATTTACCCTCATATGCTTGTTTACAAACACTTTATAATTTATATGATCGTCAAGAATATGAAGCAAATTATCAGAGACTTTGTATAGATCATGGAATTGGAGTTCTCAGTTATTTTTCTCTTGCTCATGGTTTTCTCAGTGGTAAATACCGTTCTATGGATGATCTCAACAAGAGTTCATCAAGAGGTTCTAGTGTGGTTAATTATCTAAATCCACATGGCCTAGCTCTACTAGATAGATTAGAACAAGTCGCTCAACAATATAAAATGAAGCCCTCACAAGTTGCAATTGCTTGGTTACTTGCTCAGGACGGTATTAGTGCTCCAGTTGTAAGTGCTACTAATCTAGAGCAATTACAAGAAGTTATCAATGCAACACAAATCAAATTAAATCGAGAAGACATATCATTCCTGTCTGCCACAGAGGTATGATTGTATAGACTGTGCTTTAAATTAATATTTCGATTTAAGATCTTACTAGGTCATCAATTTTTTTGAAAAATTGATGACCTTTTTCCTTTTTTAAAGAACTTTTAAAACCCAATATTTCAAAAATGAAAAAGTGTTTTTAGAAATAAGCTATTTTTTTTCAAAAATAGCTTATATACCCTAATAACTATCAAATAAGACAACTTTCCTAAGCTGTCACTATTTTCTAACAGGAAGTCAGAAATGTTAAGAGTTGCAATTCTAGGTGCAGGACGTATCGCACAAATACATTCTAAAAGTGCTTTTCTTAATTCACAATGTGAACTCAAGCTGATTGCTGATCCTTGGAAAGAAGGCGTAGACAAACTTGCCAATGAACTTCAATGCGAAGCTTGTTATGACTATTATGAAGCTATTGATCGCAATGATGTTGATGCCATTGTAATTGCCACAGCCACTGATCT
Source organism: Acinetobacter sp. P37 (assembly GCF_057480965.1). Lineage (NCBI taxonomy): Bacteria > Pseudomonadati > Pseudomonadota > Gammaproteobacteria > Moraxellales > Moraxellaceae > Acinetobacter > Acinetobacter sp. P37. The sequence continues at coordinate 8,747 of NZ_JBLIYY010000018.1, forward strand.
GCACATTGATTTAATGTTACATGCAGTAAAATGTAAGAAGCCAGTTTTATGTGAAAAACCAATAGATTTGGATTTTCAACGCTCAATTGATGCAGTACAAGAAATCCAGAGTCTGAATGGCCAGGTTATGTTAGCATTCAATCGTCGTTTTGATGAAGATACTATTGCCATAAAAGAGGCAATTCTCAATAACGATATTGGAGATATTCGCCAAGTTATTATCACCAGCCGTGATCCTGGCATGCAGCCTGTTGAATATATGAAGACTTCTGGCGGTATCTTTAAAGATATGACCATCCATGATTTTGATACAGCACGTCATATTCTTGGTGAAGAACCTGTAGAGATTTTTGCTACTGCAAGCCGTTTAGTCGATGAGGAACTTGCTACAATCAATGATTATGATACTTGTAGTATTACCTTAAAAACTAAATCTGGTAAACAATGTATCATTAATAATTGCCGTGAAGCTGTTTATGGATATGATCAACGTATTGAGGTACTTGGCTCTAAAGGTTTATTAAAAACCCAAAACCATCGCCCATCTACTCTAAAAAAATATACTCAAGATTTCACAAGTGCACAAAAGCCATTATTAAATTTCTTTTTGGAACGCTATACAAGCTCATATCGTAAAGAGTTTGATGTCTTTGTCTCTTGTTTAGTCAATAACCAAGATTTCCCAACCAACTTATTTGATGGTTTACAAGCCCTCTACTTAGCAGTATGTGCAATGGCATCTGTAGAAGGCAATAAAGCAATTTCAGTTAACCCTGAAGGCCCTCAATTATCTACTACAGATAATATCGGATTATTTTTACTTTAAATATCTAATCCCCCTCATTCCTGTAAATAAGCTATGAAGCATGTTTAAACATGCTTCATGAATGACTATAACTATTTAAAAGGAAACCGCAATGGATGCGAGTTTAAATAATAGTGTGGATAATATATCCGCTAAAAAGAGAATGGTTTCATTTAAAACAGCTATGATTTTTATCATTGCTTGTAACTTTATTTGGGCTTTTTCTCATACCTTGTTAGATGTCCTGAATAAACACTTTCAGGATAAGTTTAGTATTTCTCATGGTGAATCCGCTTTCATCCAAACTGCTTACTTGAGTGCCTATTTTCTCTCAGCCATTCCTGTAGGCTACTTGATGAAAAAATGTGGTTATAGAAACTCTATTATTGTTGGTTTAACATTATTCGCAGTTGGCTGCATGGGCTTTGTTCCCGCTACTCAAATAGGAACTTTTTCTGCATTTTTAACTGCGATATTTATATTAGCCACAGGTTTAGCTTGTTTAGAAATTGTATGCCTTTTATACGCATCTAAGTTAGGTGATCCATCAGGAGCAGCTCGACGCTTAACCCTCACTCAAGCATTTGGTGGTCTAGGTGGCATGTGTGGTCCAATCGTTGGTGGTGCGGTATTTTTTATTCCAGTTGTGAGTATTTCAGGTTTCACAGTCGAACCTGCAACCATGACCTATGCTGTCATTTCCCTGCTAATTTTCGCACTGGTTAGTTATATTCTTACCTTAAAATTCCCGGAACAGTTTAGCAATGAGTCATCAACTACAGCCAAGAGTGACAATGTTTTTGAACATTTACCATTTTCAAAAAACAAAAACTTGCATAAAGGCATGATTGGGAAATTCTGTTATACAGGTGCACATTTTGGAATTGGAGCATTCTTCATCAATTTTACTCTTGAACATTGGCATGGGATCACTCCTACCAAAGCAGCTTATTTCTTATCTATTGCTATGTTCTGCTACATGATGGGTCGCTTTGCTGGCATCGTAGTAATGAAGTATGTTGATCCACGTAAATTACAAATTTTTAATAGTCTTGTTTGTGCCGCTGGATGTGCATACGTTGCACTTGGTTATGATTATTCATCTGTCGTTGTACTCATTGGATTATTCTTCTTTAAATCAACCCTTTACCCAACAATCTTTGCAATGGGTGTTCGTGGAATGGGGCAAAAATCACAAATGGCGGCATCCTTGTTGATTACCATGTTTGTAGGTGGCGCCATCTTACCTTTAGTCATGGGCTATATTTCAGATATGTCCAACATGGCAACTGCCTTTATAGTTCCTATGATCTGCTACCTCCTCATCTGTTATTGCGCAATCACTCAAGATTTAATGGGTTATGACCCTAAACAAACAATTTCTCACTAAGTTTTTATTAAGGAAAATACTATGAATAAACCCGACTTATTGGCAGCATACTGGACTTTGGCAGGTAATGTTTATCCAGGCGCACCAACAGAAATTAGCCCATACACGCTACAAGAACGTGTAGAAGCTGCCTCAAAAGCAGGCTGGAAAGGAATCGGCCTAGTTCTTAAAGATCTCCAAGCAACACTTGAAAAAAGTAGTCTTGCAGATATTCGCCAACTTTTTAAAGACAATGATATTAAATATTTTGAACTTGAAATTTTGTTAGATTGGTATCTGAGCGGTGAAGAGCGCAAGGTATCTGATTATGAGCGCTCAAAAATGATTGAGTTGGGTGCTGAACTAGGAATGTGTAATCTTAAAGTAGGTGCAAAACCATTTGAAAATTCACCAAATACTTTAGAAAATATGTCAGCAGAATTTTCTAAGCTATGTAAAGAAGTTGCTCAAGTCAATGCCAATGTAGCATTAGAAATCATGCCTTTCTCACGATTAGCAACTTTAGAAGATGGCTTAAAAGTTGTAGATACAGGTGATGCAAATGGAGGCTTATGTTTAGATATTTGGCACCTTGCCCGTGGAAATATTGATTTCCATAAAATTAGCATGATCCCAGCTCATCTTATTAAATCTGTTGAGTTAAATGATGCAGCCGAGAAGGTTCAAGGTGATCTATTTAATGACTCCACACACCATCGTAAATTATGTGGACAAGGATCGTTTGATATTCCAGTTTTCTTAAATGAAATCAAGAAAGCTGGTTTTAATCAACCTTATTATGGTGTTGAACTTATTTCGCAAGACCATCGCATTCTTACACTGGATCAAATGGCAAAAAATGCCTATGAAACGACTATTAATGCCTTTAACACTGTAAAAGCATAATTATATTTCTACCACTACCCAATAGATAGTTTTATCTATTGGTTTTTTTATTTTAATAACATATAAAATATGCTTATCTTTATTATTTCATTTTCAGAAAAACTGTTTTTAATTATTGCTCTTTTAAAATAAATATTCTGCTTTAAAATAAAAAACAGGAAATGAGAGAAAACCTTTCTGATCTAAAATTAATCTAAAATGGAGTTTTATAAATGAGTGCATCTCAACAAATTACATTTGATCTACCTGAAGCAGTCATTCTTACAGGAACATCGTCAGGTCTTGGTGAGGCAATGGCAATTGCATTAACTCAATCCAATGTAAAAGTCTTTGGTCTTGATATTGCTGGAAAAACAGCGGCTTTAGACGCATTAGATCATTATGAACATTTCCAAGGTGATATTACCAACCCAGAATCTTGGACTGCACTGACTGAAGCAGTTAAAGCGGGCAATTTTAAGCATGTTGGTCTAGTACCGTGTGCTGCAATTACAGATATTGACCGTATTCTTGATGTTACTCCTGATCGTATCAAAAAAGTATTTGATGTGAATATTTTAGGAACAATTCAGGCACTTCAAGCAGCATTACCATTAATGCTACCAAATAAACAAGGTAGTATCGTTTTAATTGGCAGTATCTGTGCGACATTTGGTGAGCAAGGTTTGCCAATTTATTCAGCATCAAAAGCGGCTGTTCGGGAATTGGCTCGTACTACTTCTCTTGATTATGCTCGTGATGGCATTAAAGTGAATATTGTTAGCCCAGGTCCAATGATGGCAGGCTTGTTCAAGCGTCATGTTGAATCTGTAAATGACCCAAGCTTCCATCCTAAACGTGCCAACCGCCAACCATACGGTCAAATTCTAGAAGTAGATGATGTGGCTAAAACAATTCTATTCTTATTATCTTCAGGTTCTAGTGCATTATTAGGTGCTGACCTTATGGCAGATGCAGGTTTAACTACTGGTTTTGATTTCTACAGCTAATCATTACCTTAAATAAAAAAGATCTAGGAGGTTTTTCCTAGGTCTTTTTTATTGTTTAAACCATCGCCCACCAAACATAAATAAAATCAAGCCTACACACATAATTGTCATACCAACAAATTTCCACCAATAAATAGGACGGACTGGCATTTGGATCAAGCCTAAACCATCAATCACCATACCTGCTACTAATTGTCCAATGATAAAAAGAAACATTGTATTTGCTACACCCAATTGAGGGGCAAGGAAAATTGAGGTAAACACAATACCAGCTCCTAGCATTCCTCCTATCCAACGCCACCAAGGTTGTAAAGCTATATTATTGTGTACACTATGCCAATCGGCCTGTGACAATGCGAAAATAAGCAAACATAGCCCACCAATCGTAAAAGAGATTAAGGTAGCGACAATTGGTTGGTTTCCCATACCAGCACTTAATCTACTATTAATTGCAGCTTGTATCGAAAGCCCTGCACCACCAAGTAATGCCATAAAAATATAAATCAACTTCATCACATCGCCCTAAGAACTCTCTAAATAATATAAAAAAAGGAAATATTGATTTCCTTTTTAATCCTCTAAACAAAAAACCTCTACTAGAAGTTTTTTAAATATTTATAAAATTCGTTTTAAAATACGAGTTTCATTATAGAGTAGTTCATGTTCATCAGGGTTGTTGCGTAAAGGCTGTACGGCCTTTAGCCATTTATAAATGCTGTGCTGTGATACACCTAAACGTTCTGCCACATCAGTGACAGAATATCCACGTTCAGTAATCAATTTAACAGCTTCTTCTTTAAATTCTGGGGTGTATCGTTGTCCACTCATAATGTTCTCTCCTATGCAAAAAGAATAGACGAAATTTGTCTAGGAGAGTGGTGGCAGTCCATTATCTAACTAAAAGGTGTCTACAAAATCGGTGGCTATTCAGACATTAATAAAGCATATATCATTGCGATACGTATACTTTGAGGTTCCTTAATATAATTTTCTGTAGAAATACTACTTTCAGACTTATCCATTTAATACCTTTTTTAAATACCTTACCTGTATTTGTTTATTATTAATAATTTAAAATTAAGCCAACAACCTAAATTACGAAAAACTCTTTTTCAACAACATTCAAAAAATAAAAAGCCTCCATATAGTAAATACATAGAGGCTTATATTTTATACAAAATTTAAAGAGCTACTTCTGTTCCATTATTTGCTGCTGATTCAAATAATTTTGCCAATAATATTGAAATATTATGTGCTTGAGTTGCTGGAACTTGTGACGGTTTTTTATTCAAATAAGAATCAAGAAATGCATTTAGCTCACGATCGAAATAAATGGGGTTACCAATTTCTGCAATTTCTGGTGAATATTCTGTCTTTTTAGTTGCCCAAATTTCAGGAAAACTTGTTTCATGCCATTCTGTCCAACCTTCTGTTGTTCCTTCCACTCTACCTGTTTGATAAAGCTTATAAGAGGAAGGTAACGAACGAGATGACATAATACCTTCTGTTCCATAGGCAGTCATATCCCAACTTTCAGTCCACGGCAATACATCCCAAGACATAAAGTCAACTACAACAATTTTATCATCGTAATTTAAAATTGCCCCAGCAGCATCTTCTCTCGATTCTTCACCTTTAAAGCCATTAAACTTTGTAATCCGAGCATTCACAGATTTAGGCATACCAAAATGATGAAGAATACGATCAAATAAGTGACAACCAATCACAAAAAAGGCACCGCCTAAATCTCCTGGCTGTCGCATATGTGCTGTTTCAGCTTCGTTATGAGAACATCCTGCATGAGCACGAACTTGTAGAACTTTACCAATCTTTCCTTGTTTCAAACAATCTTGCATGACATTAATTGAAGGAGCAAAACGCCAGCAATAACCCACTTGAACGAAACCATTATATTTTTCTACAGCATCTACAATACGTTGTGTATCTTGCTCACCACGACCTGCTGGCTTTTCAACCAGAACTGCTTTACCTTTTTCTAAGGCGGCAATAGTTAGATCAGCCATTTCATAACTTTTAGAATGTACTAAAATCATATCAATCTCTGGATTATTCAGGATCTCATCTTTAGTACAAATCGTTAAGTTTAAAGCATCACAAAAAGGTTTTAGAAGTTCACTGTGATCTGCCGCACCGTATATTTCAACATCATCACGTCTCTGCAAAGCTTTAACTCGTCCAGAGGTATGTGGATGGGTAATACCCAATAAAGCCACTTTTAGTTTATCTTTTTGCATTGCAAAACTCCTGTAAATATTTTCCAATTTTCTATTTCGCCCAAAATTAACTTTTTATTTTATGACGTTAAAGTGCTTTTTAGGAAAAGATTATTTCATATTAGAAATAATCTTTATTTTTATATGAAATCAACCATTTTTCTCATTTAGATTTCATCATGCTTAGCAGCACATTATCCTTATCAATAAAGTGGTGCTTTAAAGCAGCGACTATGTGCCCAACTATTAGAAACCCGGGAAACCATGAAAGATAAATATGCAGTGGTTTAACTATTGCTAGAAGCTCAGGATTAGTCTGTACTAATCTTGGAATTTCAAATAGATACAATACTGGAGCTGGATGTCCTGCACTCCAGCTAAATAAACAACCTGTAATAGGCAAAGCAATCAACATGAGATACAGCATAAAGTGTCCAAAATGTGCAAACTTTTTCATGATCGGTGACATGGTACTTGGCAACTCTGGTACAGGATGCGTGTATCGCCAAAAGATGCGAACAACCAACAAAAAAATGAGGACTGTAGCAATATTTTTATGTAAGGTAATGACACTACCTTTAAAAGAGCCATTAACCTCATAACTTAAAAAATTTCCACTATAGAACCCAATCAGCCAAGCAATAATAAAAATTTACTGCCATAATCCAATGTAGACATTGGGCTGTACGTGTATAATATTTGGGCTTCATAGTAGTCATATCTTCTCTCATTTCAGTTGTATTACTCATTTAAAATTTTGATCTTAAATAAATAATGGGCTTAAACTATCATGAGGGAAACTATCTTGTTCACTAGGAGATATGAAGTTCACCATAGAAAAACAGTATTTCATATAAGAAATTTTTTTTATGAAAACCCTTAATAATGAGAGAAACCAATGGACTGGATACTATTCCAATAACGTTCATATTCCTTTTTAGTAAAGTCATCGATTAGAAAGTCTATAAACAAACGGTTCTTTATAGGCATAAATTGCCGACTTTGAAAAGCAATATTGATCGTTAATTCTGGCAAATGCCAATTTGTAAGAATTGGGATCAGTCTTCCCTCTACAATATCTTGATAAATAATATATAAAGGTTGAATTAATATTCCTGCACCACTTAAGGCGGCTGCTTTAACAATTTGACCATCATTTGTTTCTAACACAGGATCAATTGTGAAATTACAAACTTCGCCTTCTTTTGAAAAACTTAGAACTCTAGGATTATTTGCATGACTATAAAGTAAAATGTCGTGATCTTTTAGCTCTTCAATTGTCTTAGGTTTTCCTCTTTTTTTAATATAGTCATAAGATGCCGCCAAGATTCTACGAGTACTTGCCAATTTTTTAATTGTTAGATTTGAATCGGGTTCAAACTCTCGTGTACGAATCGCAAGATCAATATTACTGTCAATAATATCGTAGTAACGATTTGCACCAACAAGATTAATTTTAATCTTAGGATAAAGCTTATTAAAATGTGGAATCAAAGGTGCAAGATGCATAATCGCAAAAGAAACTGAGGATGTGATCGTCACTGTCCCTTCTGGTTCAACCGCTGATGAGCTAATGGATGATTCTGCTTGATCAATCTCCGCCAGTAAATCCTTACATTTTTTATAATATTCTAATCCAATGTTTGTTAAAGCTAAACGCCGAGTACTCCGTTCAATCAGTCGAACATTCAAACGGCTTTCTAGAGAAACAATATGACGTGTAGCAGCCGCATTTGAAATATCCAATGATTCAGCAGCTTTATTCAAGGTTCCAAGTTCTGCAACTGCAACAAACAGTTCCATGCTAGTGAGTCGGTCCATTGTCATATCTTCCTGATTATTCCTAAAATGAAATAAAGATTTTCCTTACAGCCATTTTATTTCAAATTACATCAGCTTAGCATGAGCAAAATAGGAATATTTCAATTTTTACGGAAAAAATATGAAAAATTTAGACGAAAGAACGATTACCCAAGCAGTCATTGAGCGTAACTCATCATCCAGTAATGAAAGATTAAAAGATATCATGCATTCTCTTGTAAAGCATCTGCATTCATTCGCAAGAGAAATTGAGTTAACTGAAGAAGAATGGGAAATTGGCATCAAATTCTTAACTGACGTAGGCCAAATTTGTAGCCCAACTCGTCAGGAATTTATTTTACTTTCCGATACGTTAGGTTTATCCACCTTAGTCATTGCACAAAACCATAAAAAACCTGTCGGTTGTACTGAAGCAACTGTATTTGGTCCATTCCATGTCCAAAACGCCCCAAAGCTTCCACTTGGCAGTAATATGAGTATTGGAGTGAAAGGCACACCTTGGTTTGTCAAAGGACAAGTGAAAGGAGTTGATGGCAAAATCATTCCTTACGCTGAAATTGAAGCTTGGCAAGCTGATGATGATGGATATTATGATGTCCAAAAAGAGGGTCTGACAGAATATCAAGGTCGAGCTGTTTTTACAGCTAATCAGGAAGGCAAGTATTATTTTGAGACGATTGTGCCCGAAGCCTATCCTATTCCGCATGACGGTCCAGTCGGAAAAATGCTTGAGGCCTTAAATCGCCATCCATGGAGGCCTGCTCATTTACATTTTATGATTAGCGCACCAGGCTATGAACGTTTAGTTACTCATGTATTTAAAGAATCTGGAGAATATTTAGACTCCGATGCAGTGTTTGGTGTTCGTTCCTCTCTCATTGCAGAATGGGTTCGTCATGAGAATGGCACAGATCCAAATGGGCAATTCCACAATACTCCTTTTTACACTTTAAATTTTGATTTTATTCTGAATAATAAAAAGGTAGGCGAAGCATCATGATTGATAAAAGCACCACACTCAAAGAAGCATTATCCCAAATCAAGGATAGTTCAACCATCATGATCGGTGGTTTTGGTACAGCAGGCCAACCAGCCGAATTGATTGATGGATTGATTGAACTCGGTGTCAAAGACTTGGTGATTGTCAATAATAATGCTGGTAATGGCGACTATGGTCTTGCCAAATTATTAAAAACAGGCGCAGTACGTAAAATTATTTGCTCCTTTCCTCGTCAGTCCGATTCATGGGTATTTGATGAGCTTTACCAGGCAGGCAAGATCGAACTGGAACTTGTACCACAAGGTAATCTTGCTTGCCGTATCCAAGCCGCGGGTATGGGCTTAGGTCCAATTTATACGCCAACTGGTTTTGGTACATTATTGGCAGAAGGCAAACCAACACTCAGTTATGAAGGCAAAGATTATGTGTTGGAGTCACCGATCAAAGCTGATTTTGCCTTGATCAAAGCTTATAAGGGCGATCGTTGGGGCAATCTAATTTATCGTAAATCTGCTCGTAACTTTGGTCCAATCATGGCAATGGCAGCCGATGTCACCATTGCGCAAGTGGCTGAAGTGGTTGAGCTGGGCGAGTTAGATCCTGAACATATTATTACCGCAGGCATTTTTGTACAGCATGTGGTGGCAGTCGGTACACCTGAAAACGAGCAAGGAGAATAACAATGAGCTACCAAAAATTAAGCCGTGATCAAATTGCTGAACGTGTGGCGCAGGATATTCCCGATGGTGCGTATGTGAATCTGGGCATTGGTTTACCGACCAAAATTTCAAATTATTTACCTGCCGATAAAGATGTATTTTTACATTCTGAAAATGGTTTGCTAGCTTTTGGTCCGCCGCCAGTAAAAGGTCAAGAAGATCCTGAACTGATTAATGCAGGTAAGGAATACGTCACCATGCTGACAGGCGGGAGCTTTTTTCATCATGGAGATTCCTTTGCCATGATGCGTGGTGGACATTTGGATATTGCGGTTTTGGGTGCTTTTCAGGTTGCAGCCAATGGCGATTTAGCCAACTGGCATACAGGGGCTCAAGATGCCATTCCAGCCGTAGGTGGTGCGATGGATTTGGCGGTGGGGGCTAAAAAAGTCTTTATCACTACGGATCATGTGACCAAAAAAGGTGAACCCAAAATTGTTGAGGAACTGACTTATCCAGTGACAGGCAAGCATTGTGTCGATCGGATTTATACCGATTTGTGCGTGATTGATGTCACCAAAGACGGTTTAAAAGTCCTTGAAAAAGTAGAGGGTTTGAGCTTTGACGAGTTGCAGTCTTTGACTGGTGCAAAACTGATTGATGCGACACAGGGATAGGAACAGATCATGAAAAATGCTTACATTATTGATGCCATTCGTACGCCTTTTGGTCGCTATGCAGGCGGTTTAGCACCTATTCGAGCTGATGATTTGGGTGCAATTCCATTACAAGCCTTGATGCAACGTAATCCAACAGTAGATTGGCAACAGGTTGATGATGTGATTTATGGCTGTGCCAATCAGGCAGGTGAGGACAACCGTAATGTCGGGCGTATGTCGGCATTATTGGCTGGTTTGCCTTATCAAGTGCCTGCAACCACAGTCAATCGTTTATGTGGTTCATCACTGGATGCCATTGCAATGGCAGCTCGTGCGATTAAATCAGGTGAAGCCCATTTAGTGATTGCAGGCGGTGTAGAAAGTATGAGCCGTGCGCCGTATGTGATGGGTAAATCTGAGAGTACATTTGGTCGCAGTCAAAAGATTGAAGATACCACGATGGGTTGGCGTTTTATCAATCCAAAACTTAAAGACATGTATGGTGTCGAAACCATGCCACAAACGGCGGAAAATGTTGCGGAACAGTTCAATATTAACCGTGCTGATCAAGATCAATTTGCTTTAAACAGTCAACAACGTACCGTAGCAGCACAAGCCAAAGGTTATTTTGCCAAAGAAATTATTCCTGTGACGATTCCACAGCGTAAAGGTGATGCGGTTGTGGTAGATAGCGATGAGCATCCACGAGCATCAACCACATTGGAAGCATTGACTAAACTCAAAGGTGTGGTGAAAGCAGAGGGTACAGTCACCGCAGGCAATGCCTCAGGTATTAATGATGGTGCCGCCGCCGTGTTGATTGCGTCAGATGAAGCAGTAACGCAATACAATTTAAAAGCTCGTGCCAAAATTATTGCGTCAACAACGGTGGGGGTTGAACCACGCATTATGGGTTTTGCGCCTGCGCCAGCGATTCAAAAATTACTTAAACACGCCAATATGACTTTGGATCAAATGGATGTGATTGAGTTAAATGAAGCTTTTGCGGCACAAGCCTTAGCATGTACTCGTGAGCTTGGTTTAGCTGATGATGATGCTCGTGTCAATCCAAATGGCGGTGCGATTGCCTTAGGTCATCCATTGGGTGCATCAGGGGCAAGATTAGTAACGACTGCACTCAATCAACTGGAACAAACAGGCGGAAAATTTGCTTTATGTTCAATGTGTATCGGTGTGGGGCAAGGTATTGCACTGATTATTGAAAACTTAAATTCCTAGTTATATTTGCACTGGTGGATGCTCCATCCACCTTATATTTAAATCTAGAATTTCTTTAACGTTATACTATTATTCAACTCGTTTTTGTCAATTTTTGCTTTTCTTAAGAGCTTTTCAATTGAATAGTATGAAAGATAAGCTATCTGCTCTAAACTTTTTCCCTTATTCTCAAAAGAAAATACTTCTGCACAAAGTTCAGTTAATGCTCCTTTATTTTGCAGATATTGAAGCATCTCAATCAGTGGAAATTCGCCATCACCAGGCCATTTCCGAAAGAAACAATCCTCCTCCAATGATACATTGTCTCCTAGTTGTAATAAACCATCGCTAATTTGCACACTATGGATACGTTCAGCAGGCACAACATCAAGCATATTCAATGAAGAGTGGCTTCTAATAAAATGGACAGAATCGAACACCAAACCGCCATATTTAGAACCTGACATTTGAATAATCTTCCATGCTTCTTCTATTGTTTTAATCCCCCACATTGGAATTGGTTCTAAATCACAAATAAGACCGTGCCCATTTGCCATCTGATCAATAAGATAAAAATAATGTGCCAATTCATCAATTGAGTAAAGGTTTGATGGAAAGATTGCATTTAAACTTAAAGTAGACGCTCCTAGATTTGTTGCAATTTCAAAAAACTCACGAGGTGATGTTGAGTGTTCCTCATTAAATTTTTGATCAAAGTTTATTGCCTGCCATTGGGGAACCCAAGTACACAACGGATCTATTCTTGAGAAAACAACCCCCATATCATCTGCCATAGACTTTAAGTCTTGTAAACTTATTCTATTTGCTTGAATAATCCTCTTAACCTCTTGGGGTTGAATGGAAAGAGCTGAGAGACCTGCCTTCTTTGTAGCACGTAACTTATCTTTGATATCTAGATGCAAAACATTAGAAAAAGGCATTATTATTTGTGAAGTTATAATATTCATAAAAATTCCATATAGATTAGGTTCACCTCAATTTAAATACCCCCTAAAAAATAGATAAACCTCAATTTTTAAATTAAGAATTTCATTAATAAAAAATATATAAATTACAAACAATTACCCCACTGTAAAACCAAATAAAAAAGATTCTTTCATTTATGAAAATATATTTTTCCTAATTGATATTTTTTAATTTTCTACAAAAGCTAGGATTAAATATCTAATTTTTTGATGAAATTCTTACACTATGGATGATGCATTAATAGAGAAGCTGGAAGAAGAGCGTTTTAGATCCATTGTTGAAAAGCGATATGAAGATTTTGCAAAGCTTGCTCATCCAGAAATGACTTATACCCATACAACAGGTATCACAGATAGCAAAGAATCGTATCTAAACAAACTGTTTGCAGGTCATTACGATTACAAATGGATTAAACATCCTATTTCGAAAATCCAAATTGTGGGTGATATCGCACTCGTCTTTGGAGAAATGCATTCTAATTTAATCGCAGGAAATGTAGAAAAAAGTTTGAAAAACAAGTCTCTGGCTGTTTGGAAAAAAGAAAATAACGATTGGCTATTTTATGCTTATCAACCAACCCCATTACCTTAAGGGAGCTTCATCATGAACAATGAATTTATCTATGATATTCCACAGAGTCGGGTCATCTTTGGTGCAGGTTCACTTAATAAACTTCAGGAAGAAATTGAACGCTTAGGCGCAAAAAAAGCACTCATCCTCTGTACACCAGAACAAGTTGAATTAGCTGAAAAGATTTCAAATTTACTTGGTAGTGCTTCTGTTGGTGTCTTTCCAAAAGCAGTAATGCATGTACCACTTGAATCTGCACAAGAAGCACGAGAAGTGGCGAGAAAACTTGGAGCTGATTGTGCCGTTGCTGTTGGTGGTGGCTCTACAACAGGTTTAGGTAAAGCAATTGCTTTAGAATATGATCTTCCAATTTTAGCTATTCCCACAACCTATGCAGGCTCTGAAATGACGCCTGTTTATGGCATTACTGAAAACGGTATTAAAAAAACAGGAAAAGATCCTCGTGTTCTACCAAAGACCGTAATTTATGATCCTGAATTAACCCTTACCCTACCATTAGAAATGTCGATTACGAGTGGTATCAATGCCATTGCACATGCAGCAGAAGGTTTATATGCTCAAAATGGCAATCCAATTATGTCACTTCTTGCTGAAGAAGGTATCCGAGCGCTCGCTGAAGGCCTAAAGAAATTAAAAACAGATTCACAAAATATTGAAGCAAGAAGTCTCTGCTTATATGGTGCATGGCTATGTGGATATGTACTTGGTAATGTTGGTATGGCAATCCACCATAAACTTTGTCATACCTTGGGAGGTAGTTTCAATCTTCCTCATGCACCAACCCATACTGTCGTGTTGCCTCATGCCATTGCTTACAATGAAAAAGCAGTTCCTGAAGCAATGTTAAGAATTAAACGTGCATTAGGTGTAACTGAAGGCACCGCTGCCCAAGCTCTTTTCCAACTCATTTCAGAGCTAGATGTCCCAACAGCACTATCATCATTAGGTTTAACCCAAGCAGATTTAGATAAAGCCACAGACATTGCTTTATCAAACCCATATTGGAATCCAGAACCTATTGAAAAAAATGCAATTCGCCATTTATTACAAAATGCTTTTGAAGGCAATCAACCGAATTAATTAAATCCCCCCATTAGTACCTATCTATACCTGAATTTTAGGGATAGATAGGTCCATTTTTTTTCAAAAAAAGGAACTTTTGAAGATGAAAATAACATCATTATTTTTAGCAATAACAATCATAACTGTACCTCAATTTTCAATGGGAGCTGAAATACATGGTTATTTCCGTACAGGCATGGGAACAACCAATAATGGTCATACACAAGAATGTTTTCAATTAACTGGATCTCCCTCTAAATATCGTCTAGGAAATGAATGTGAGCAATATGGAGAACTTTTTGCCTCACAAAATTTAATAACGCTATCGGATAATTCTAAAATCAATATTAACGGAATGGCTCAGTTTTATAACCAATATGGACAAACATTGAGCTTTAATGGTGATAATGGCTATACACGTATGAGCCAAATCTATTTGGACTGGACCAATGTTTCATTCTTAAATGGAGGAAACTTCTGGGCAGGAAGAAGATATTACAACCGAAATGATAGCCATATGTCAGACTTTTTCTATTGGAATCAAAGTGGTACAGGATTTGGTATAGATCATTATCAATTAAAGAATTTCGCATTAAGCTATGTTTTCTCAAGAAAGGATAACCTCTTTCAAGAGGATTATATTAATCGACATGACATCACAGTCAGTGATTTAGTCATAAATGATCAGAATAAACTAAATATAGGATTATCTTATATTGACGATAAGAATGATGGATGGGCATTGACTCTACAGACTATCACCTCAGATGTATTGAATGGTAAAAATACGATTGCACTCCAATATGGCGAAGGACCTGGTACAGGTTTGGGTTATACAGGTGATGTCCATCTTAATCGTCATAATACATCTTTCCGATTTGTGGATGTACTGGATTGGGAAACAGAAAATAAGAACTTCAACGGTCAGGCTCAAATCATTTATCAAAAAAATATTGCTCAAGCGTCTCCAAATAATGAATGGCTATCCATGGGTTCAAGAACTGCCTACGTGTTGAGTGATCATTTTAAAATTTCCGCTGAAGTTGGTTTTGACCAAATTAAAACAGATCAAGAAAAAAGAAATCTAACCAAATTAACTTTTGCTCCAACATGGTCACCGAAAGGCACTAGATTTTATGACCGACCAGAACTTCGCTTTTACTACACTCATGCTTTCTGGAATGACAGAGAACAAAAATTAAGAGACCAAATTGCGCCAGAAAATGATTTTGCTCAAGTTTCGCATGGTTCTAATTTTGGTATTCAGCTCGAATATGGGTGGTAAAACACTTATTTTTCGAAATTCTACATTAGAGCTCAAGGAACCTTTAGAAATTATTTCTACCTTTCGTTCCAAAATTGAAGCACGAAAAATGGAGCTATTAGGAGCTGAGGGCTTAATTGATACGCCATATGAACCACACCATGATACACCATGATACACCATGATGAAGAGATACCAATGTTGGTAGAGAAACTGAAAAGCCAGCTTTCGACTCAAGTACCGTCGTATATGTCTTAAGAATAAATTTATATGATTTGGTTAATTTTTTTCGTGGTGACAATTTTAGGCTATAGCAGTTTTATTTTTATTAGAAAGATAAAACTGCATCGTAGTCGCTGTGAGCATATCCGTGCAAGTTTACATTTACCTACAGAAAATCAGAAAAATGATTATTCAGTTTTTTTTCCAGCAGGCTTAGCTATCGGTGAGTATTTATGGCAAGTTTACAGTATTGATCCAAGTGTAATTAAAGCCGTCGATTTTAGTAGCCAGGAAGAGTTAAATTCAGCATTAGATGTCTCAAATTATTTAATGTTGAATATGTTAGAGAAAGATGAAACTTCTTTATCAGGCTTTAGAAATCGTCTAATCGGTTATATTGGCGAACAAAAAGTAAGTGATCTGTTAGATAGACAAACCCATGAAATTGTCTGGGCTAGCACATCCAATCAAGAAGTCTGGGACTTAAAAATTGACGGTGATCTCGTAAATGTCAAAACCATTCTAGATATAGACAGCATTAAAATGACAGCTTTGGCACATCCAGATGTGACTTATTTAGTGCCTGAAGATACCTATCAAAATATTGGAATAGATAATATACAGCCATTAGAAGGTTTGAGTCATGCCGATATATCGCAACAATTTGACTCTACCATCGAACAGGCAAATGGTAATGCTGCCTTAGATTCATTCGATCTACATTTGCCTATTGCAAGCGGAATAGCTGCATTCAATGAAAGACAACGTTTATTAAAAGCCGGTGGAGATGAAAACTCGATAAATAAGAACGTTCTTATCGACTTTTCTTCCAAAACTGTAGGGAGTCTGACCATGGCAAAAGTTGGTGCATCCATCGGGCTTGGTTTAGGGAGTCTTGTGTTTATGCCAGTTATTGGAGGTGTTATAGGAGCAGGAGTTGGCGCATTAATCGGTTCAAAAGTGGGAGGTGGCTTTGGTAAAAAGATCAAAGAGTTAGAATTACAAAAAGAAAAGCTTCGTTTGGAACAAATGCTGGATAAATTTGGTCTTCAATACTTACCGTATATTAAAAAATTAAAACACCAAGCTAGTATACCCTTACAAAAGCAAAAGCAAAAGCAAAAGCAAAAGCAAGCATTTCAACTAATCGAACAGAGATACAGTCAATATCTAACATCACAAAAATGGAAACATTATTTTTTCCCCGATTTAAATTTTATTTTTTATGATGAGCTAAAAAAAATAGCTAAGAACAACTTAGATAAGTCTTCTACCAAATTTCAAAATATCGAAAATACACTTATGGCTATAGAAAATGAGAAAAACTCAAAAGCATTGGCAATCTTAGTATTAAATAGCATTTATTTACGTGATTTCCTTCATATAGATTTGGTGCAAATTAAAAAAATTTATGACCAGAAACGTAAAATATATATTGAAAGGTACAAATTATATCCTGATCAATTTCCATTGACCCAAGATATCATCAACTACAATAAACTATATAAACAAGGGATCTAAGGTCTTTCTTATAAACCAATAGATCGAAAAATTTGCTTATCTTTTCCGCCCAACCAAACTAAATACTCATTCTCTATTGCCTGCTTATACGCCCAGTCGGCAACCCGATGCGAACGTTGCAGATCGGTTAGAAAACCTAATTGAGAAATTTCTCGAATAATCGATTGATCATGCAGATGATTACGCTCCTGCCACTGATGTAAGAATTGCTGTGATGCTAAATAATTACTTTTTTGCGAGTTGCATTTTTCATCTGCCAGAACAAAATTATGTCCGGTATCAGCAGGATATAAAGACCATGGAATAAAATGATCCACTGCATATTTTGAATTTTTGAGACTTTTTCCACAGTAAAAACACTGGCATTGCTGTAAGTCAATTAAGAAGTCCGCGACCTGCCCCAATTGGTTACGACTTGGAGCAAACATGAATTCATCTAGGTCAGGTAACCCATCTAATACAGCCAAGTTCTGCTTATTCAGCCGGACAAAATCAATCCAGCGCTTCTGGCAAAGCTCTTCAATAATTTCACTAAACTGTCTCAAACAATACATCACTTTGGGTAAAAGCTTGAGGGACTGTATTGAGTCTTCAAGGCAATAGAGAAATTCTACCGTTTGACCATTCAGATTCTGCAAATATACTACCGGCATTTGCTTTACCGTTGTCGCAACTGTTCGCTTCAGCCTGTTCCATTAAAGTACATCCTTTCTCAACGCGGCCAAGGTCTTGAATTGTTGCTGTGCATTCTGAATTTCACCGATGATCTTTGCCTGCTTACCAGTGCTTTGATGAATAGTAAAAGGCTTGTATTGGTTAAACTGAAACGGCAGTGACTGTTTCCAGTACAGGTCAATAAACTTTTCAGCAATATCCTGATATTCCAAATGCAAGGCAGCACCAGTATCTTGACCCTGTTCAATCGCCAGACGCGTGATACTTATCAGCAAAGCAAACTTATATGTCGAAGTAAAAGTCCCTGACTGCAATATCTGCTGAATATGCTTCAAGAATTTCAGCTGCTCGTTGGGTGTAGGTTTATTATTTTCTATAAAGTGATCATCCTGCCACATGTTGAAGCTTCACCTGTCTTTGTAATCCTGCTTCCGTAGCGATTTCCATCATTTTCGCATTTTGAATGGCTTTTTTACGCATAGCTGAAAGGGTTTCTTTAAACTCGTGCTGATTACCTTTCAAATTGAGTGGCAGTATCGTTTGTTCAAAAACCTTTTCCTCAACATTCCAAGGTTCTTCACAAATTATCCAGGACACATATGCATTATCTTCAAGCCATGCATCCAGCCATTGCTCACCTGAATGCGTGAAAGTCATACGATTACCTGACCCTACTCTTCTAAGCGGATACCCACTCATCTCAGCCAGAAGTATGCCCAATGTTCGTCTTAGTGTTGAACCTTCTGCGTTACCTGTAAAGTGTGTTTTAAGCCGTATTCTCAAGTTTGATTTACTATTTGGTTTAGTCTTTTTGTCAGGCGATATGCCAACATACAACAAAGTGTATTCTTGATACCTTATACAGTTTTTTGTTGGGATTCCCGGTGGATTTGTTTTGAACCACCAAAAATAAATCCCGTGTTCTGCAGGAATCAAAGAGGGCTCTTTCATTAACTCGGCACGACTGTATAAACGCTGTGGGTAATAATCAAAAGCATGTGATTGCTTTTTCCATATTACGTTGATCCACTCTTCTGTACGGTCTGGACGTTTATCTACAGTAATCCATTGCTGTAACAGTAAAGCCTGATCTATTTGTTTGAGTAAGTCGTAAGCTTGTTGCTCATTCAAGTCAGTAAAGCTGCGCCCTTCTTTCTCACGGTCTGTATCGCCATATTTAAAAGACATATAACACACACCATTTGGCTTTAATGCTTTAAATATGCGCGCCAGGACTTCAGTCAGGCGATCTCTTTCACAGTGCAAAAGAGAAGCACAAGCTCAAATCCCATCATACTTAGCTAGTTCATTCAGCTCATAAAAACTTTGCTGACGTACCTCGATGCCTGTCAGCTCTCTCGCCTTTTCAACCAGCTCGGCAGAATAATCAATTGCCTCAACTTGATAGCCTTTTTTCTTAAATGCCAAAGTGTCCCGCCCCGAGCCACAGCCCAAATCCAAGATCAATGCCTGTTCGGGCAAATATCTTAGAAATGGTGCGTAAAGACTTTCCATCTCAACCTGATAGGTATTTTCAAAAAATGCTTGAGCATGTTGATTGTAATAATTTGATGTTTGATTCATTGTCTAAAAGCCAATATCTTATGTTAAAGAACATACTGATATTTCACTAGATAAGTCAAATGATCAGTCCCATGAATGAATCAAACTCTTATTTCACTGTATCCGGACAACTGAGATAGAAACCAAACTGGTTCTTGTAAATGGAAAAAATATGGGCTTCAAATTTCGCAAGAGTATTAAAATATTACCTGGATTAAAAATCAATCTGACGCATAAAGGCATTAGTAGCGCGAGCATTGGCAAACCTGGTGCTTCTTTAAATATTGGCAAAAAAGGCACCCGAACCAGCGTTGGTATTCCTGGCACAGGCCTATCCTATTCAAAACACCAGCCCTATAAGAACAGAGCTGGCAACCAAGAGAATCCTGTTCAGGAACAACAACCGTTCTATACATCACATACTGAGCAACCCAAATCGAATGTCTGGATTTGGGTGATTTTTGGATTATTTTGTTTTATTGTCGGGGCAATTCTTTTTTAGAATTCACCGCTCTTTTTACCGATAATATTCCTCCTGCTAGGCAAAATCTGATTCATTCATTACTATGGACGGATGTTAAGTACAATAAAGGTTGCCTCTGATGTCAGACAATCACCATACTCACGATTATGATGAAAATGATTTAATCGACTCTCCCTTATCTCAAGTTTTCAGGAACATAATCAGCAGGTCGAAATTCTCATTTATCGACTGCCTGACAGTGATTGGACACTGGAAGTAGTGAGTCAAAGTGGTACTTCTACGGTATGGGATGAAACATTCCCGTCAGATCAGGAAGCTCTATCTGTCGCTTTAAATGGAATTAAAGTAGCAGGCGGTATTCAAGCCTTTTCCGAACTCAGTGACCTCGAAGCAAAGAACAATATTTTTCCTGAATCCCTTATTCGCCATTAAAAATGAAACTACCGGCTTGAATTTGGATCAGTATATTTTTGGATTCTTAGAACCTATCGCGTTGATAGGTTCACTTCAACCCAAACCCATCTAGGGTTGAAGGGTCAAAATTTTCATCAAACATAAACTCATCTGCTCGCTCTTTTCTTAATGTCGCCAAGGCATAAAAGAAACATTTCTCACATAACTGCAATTCATATCTTTCCCCGTCATGCTTGGAACCATAGCCCCAATGCGCCGATAAAGTTCCAAACTCTAGTTTCGTTGATTGGTTGCATACATCACATAAAACATCAGTAATGACTTCTACCTGTTTCAGTTCTTTGATCTCCATATGCAATTCCTTGTAAATCCAACTTAAACATTCTAAATATTTACTAAAAACATAATTCAATAGGGTTTTAATTACCGCTAAAAAGATTAAAAACACTATATATAGTGAAATTTACAATGTAATAACACAATATAGGGTGCGTAACCCTTGACTCCCCTATAAAAAGTACGTGAATATTATATTTTATTTTTCAGCCACTTGGCATAAATATGGGGATACATCAGCATATGTCTATAAAAAAAAAGCTATTGAAAGTCATCGTGTATCTTCAAAAAACTTAAAATTAATGTGTTATCCAAAATGTATGCATGCGTACCAAATCTGGATAGCTTTATTTTTTCCAACTGAGTGATAAACAGCAAAACTATCACTTGAATTTAACTTTTAAACAGAATATCGAAATCCCGCTCCTTACCACTAAAACACCTGATCACTATTTTTTTAGTAGTCATTTCAGCTGGATCTATGCTTATTTTTACAATAAGAATAAAAATGAATTTAAGTTCAGAGCTTATGAGAAAAATAATTCCTACCAATTCACCATCCAGGCTTTAAGCGAAGTTAGGGCCTTACTGTGTTCCGGATTACATCACTCAATTCATGGCTTAGATATCATCGCATATTGGCTAAATGAACAATACTTAGCCGCACATCTTCAGGAAGTTTTCGGTCAGGAAGTTTTAACTATCAATCATCTACGAGAATTATCAGGGCTATCTAAATCCAAAAGTCCAGTAAGTTCTATTTCAAATTATGCTGGTCCACTTTCATTAGAAAAAATTCTGGCTGGAATATCATCATGAACGGATATAGTTACTTAGAAGATACTCAAGAATTAAAGCTTGAGCCGTTTCGAGAATTCTATCAAACACTAGCAGAAGCAAAGCTAGAAAGTTTTCAAAATTTAATCAAACTCAATGACTTCATTAAACCTACTGAAATTATTGAACTTAACAATATTATAACTCAAAAACTTGCAGACAAATCAATCAGTGAATATCCTCTGGTTCATTATCTTATTGCAGTCATTAATACGCCTTCAGCATATCAAGCTAATGCCCTGAAATGGGCCATTTTCAATACTAGATGTATTGAATTGCTTGATAGCAAAGAACATGCAGCCACCGTAGCAAATCTTTGTATGCGTTTTCGTTTAGCCAGCAAAAAACAGGAGTACCATTGGCTTTATAACTCATTACCAACTCTCCCTATTGAGTTGGAAGATCTGCTTGAATTTCTAAACAAAGAAGAAACTAAGAATAGAGAGTTACTTAACCGCTCCACACCAGAATTAGATGAAAAACGAATTGGCCAGCTGGCAAATCTACGTGTCATCTATCAATATGTCTTTACTCAGTCTGAACGTTTAAAACGAAATCGCCAAAGCAGTTCAGGTGCCAAAGAAGCTCCTCAAACTGATGTTCAAAAGATATCAAGAATATCTCTCGATGATGAACAAACGCATCAGACTCATTTTGAACAAGGTACGGCCAAACAACCACGCGAAGATAAAACTATAGAAAAAGTTGAAGATCATAATTTTGAATTTAATCCACTTGAGCAATACTCTATTACAGCTCAGGTCAATAATCTCAAGAATAAAGTTCTGCATCAAAACAAGAATCAGTTAATGAGCAAGTCAAATCCTCGTGTCTTTGATTTGCCTACCGCACAGCATATTATGCGAATTTTGTTTGAACAGGCAGAAATCTCTCCAATTCATGCCTTGCTTTTATTTTCAGTACTCAGTTTGACGTATTATGAAGAGCTATTAGTATTTCGGAAAAATTTCCGTCTGAGTTCAAAAAGAAAAGAAATTACTTTTAGCTCTGAAAACTTCTATTTTCGGCAAAGTTTTGATAACTCTAAATTTAAAGATGCTTTATTAAAAGAATATATGCTGAATATAGGAAATTCTTTTACCATTCCCTTACCTAAAGTTTATTTTGATCAGATTTTTCAACTAAAAAAGTGGGATAAAGCTGATATTGCTTCCGATGTACAAGAATATTTACGTAGAATCAGTGACGGCCTTACTTTTCATTTAACAGCTCGAAACCTTCCTCGTTTAATCAGCGATATCACGTTGAATGAACTCGGATATGAATTGGAAAGTAAATTACTTAGTGGAGAAAACGTTAATAGCTACACCCCAGGCCATTACTATTCAATGAAAATTGTTGATATCCTCGATATTTATAGCCAAACACTTTATCTGGTTTGCCCGCAGCTCGACACTAGTTATATCGAAGAATTTAAATCCCCTGTTACTTTCGGTAGTCAGCAAACGCCAGACCTGCCTCTGGTTAAATCCTTTTTTAAACAGCTTGACCAGCAAGTTCGGGGCAACCCTAACCCTTTTAAAACACTGAAATATTATTCAATTTGGCTATGGTACGTTTGCATGATTATGACATCTGCTCGACCAAATGAAGCCTTTCCCCCGAATCTCGATTATCTTGATCTCGACAACCGTTTGGTGGCTGTTGCAGATAAAGAGCAACGTTATTCGGGTACCATTGGGCGCTACCTGCCATTTAATAATTTTCTTAGAGATGAAATACAGTCTTATCTGAATTACTTAAAACAATTTCAGCACCTTATGAAGGCTTGTGCTAACCAAGTAAAAACAGCGTTAATTCAAGAAGTCTTTGATGGTCAATGCCCCTTTCTTGTATATCCCAAGACTGAAGGATATATCCGAAATTTAGAGCTTGCTGATATTGAAAATAACAGTCCAGATATACTTTTGCAGCGCAATTGGACTCGCCATTTCGCTCGCTATTTTTTTGCACAGCACTGCGATGAAGACATGCTGAATGGCATATTTGGTCACGATGGACCCATGCAGGAACTTTTTGATCGCTATTCAGGTTTTCAGGCTACCGATTACGATCATATTCGAGCAGCGCAAGACAAGCTGGTCGGACTCTTAAAGCTTAAAAGTATGTCTACATTTAACGGGTTCTTGATTGAATGAGTAAACATCCACACTCCCTCAAAAGAATAGAAAAGCATAGAAAAAACAAAACATTTCTTCTGACCTTGTTTAGTAAGATATGTACAGAGCTGACGCCTGAAAACTATTCGGAAATTTGTCGCCAAATTGATAATCAACTTTTAGAACACTGTAAGTCAAATATCCGTAGCTATCAGATGGCACGTATAGAGTTTGCTAAATATATCAAGCGCTTTAATCTTTCATCAAATCAGTACTATCCAGTGCCTGCCGCTCCCGTAAGATACGAAAGGTCTCTGCCACTACAAAATATTGAAACCTTAAAACATGGTAAAAAAGTTACTCAATTTGCCCAAAATATGATTGCTTACTGGACAAAACGAAATGACTTCAGTCCCACCCAATCTCTTGGCTTTTGTTTGATCAGTTCAATATTATTTAATGGCATTTATAACCATGCCGAATTGCAATTTTTTTTAAAAATCATTTTAAAAACAAAGAAATTTCAAAGTTTTTTAAACCTAAATCATATGGTAACACTCGAAATCCCGAACCGGAATTTCGGTAATCAGCGTATAAATGACCCTGATTTTTCAGTCAGCTATACAAAAACGTTTGTGCTACACGACATTGTGAAATGCTGGATCTACAGACTTAAACATCAAAAGTTTGATTTATTTTCGGATATTGAAGATGCAGAACATCTGATTAACGCTTGTATTATTGAATGCTTCCCTGAGGAAAAGGTACGTTGTAAAGACCTGTTAAAATACGGTTTTTACTATACACAGTTCCTGAAAAACAGCGGACTGGATCAAATCTCCATTTGTATCCTAAAAAATGAAATTTACAGCTCCAGCCCTCTCGAAAAACAATTAGCAGCCTATTTTATTCAGTCTGAACCCACGCGTACCCATACAGTTCAGAATATTTGTGAAAAACCTCAGAAAAAGCCTACGGTCACTATTACGTTAGATGAAGTCGATATTTTAGTAGAAATACGTCAAGCTATTCGTGCAAAAAACTATAGAGATCAACTCATAGAATTATATGCTAAAAAACAATCTCCAGCCTTGGAACGTTTGCTGCTATGGACTATTCTGCGCTCAAAATTAACGGAACCTCAACTGGACCTTCTCAATCATATTATTCAGCAGCAGCAACGATTTAAGCGCAAGCTTATACGTGCAGATTTTCAGCCGGTCAAGCAAAGTTCTCTGAAGACCATGTTTTCACAGTTTGCAGTCCATTGGCTGCAGGCAACGCAAGACAAAGACATTTCATCATTTTCAAATGCCGATTTTGAAGATATGTATGGAGAAATGCTTTTATTAAAGAAAGAAACAACTAGAGAGACTTTACAAAAACGTCTACAGGAGTTTCATCACAAACAGACCTTATTTTTTAACGCGCCCACTGTGGATCTGGATAGTTTAATCCAAGTAAAAATCTGTAGAACCGCATTGATCTCGCCCCATATTTTTTACCGCATGCTAGAGCAGCTCGAAAATACTCAAGATATTTCAATTCAGGATAAAAATATATTTAAACTGATTTTTATTCTGGGGTTCAGAGTCGGACTACGGATCAATGAAACATTGAATATCTTCGTACGTGATCTATTTATTAGTGAAGATGCTGTGATACTCACCATTCGCAACAATCGCAATAAAAATCAAAAAAGCTACTCAGCTTACCGCAAGATTCCCCTGCATCATCTACTTAAAGCCGACGAATTACATGCATTTAAAACATATAGTCAGAATAGAAAACGTCTGCTAAAAGAACAAGGAAAATCAGTTGTACAACCGCTATTTTTAAAACAGTCCTTAGAAGAAACTCATGAAAATGAAGTGAATTCCCTATTGAAACAATTGATCCAGCCAGTTTTTGGAGAACACAATTTTACTTACCATAGTCTGCGCCATTCTGCATTTAATCATCTTTACCTGATTTTAAAAAACTCAACACTTGCAGATGCATTTACTGACTATAGCCCACATGAGCAATTACGTATCCGTTATGCATTGCTGCGAAACAGAAATAGTCAGCAAACCTGGTATGCACTCTCTCATTTTGTCGGGCACCTAACGCCTGAAACCACTTGTTCAAGCTATCTGCATTTAATGCATCTGGCAATTAGCTACCAGCTGAATCAAATGCACAGCCCGCTTCCTAAAGAAGCCTATTTTAATATTCTGAAACATGATGCTGCTGTTAAATATCCTGTTCAGCAGCGGGCGATCAAACAGTTTTTATTTGATCAACTCACTAAAGACCGTTACAGGCAACATGATCATCAATTTCAACTAGGTCAACAGAAATCGCCTGATTCACTGATGCTAGGAGCTCATGACTCAGAGATGACTTTTGAATTATTGCATCACATTCTTGCAGTAGAAAAAGAACAAGACCTTATGTTACCTGAAGCCATTCCTTTACAAATCGCGCAAAAATTACGTGCTAGAGCCCAACATTTGAAAACCTCCTGTGTAAACCAAAAAAAATCATCGAGGTTATTTACCACAGATTTTTTAAGGAAAACTCCGAATGCATTGGTTACCATGTTGCCAACCAATCAGGAAGAAAAACAGATCATTCATAAAGTTCAGGAACGCTTCACGACAGTACATCATCAATATAAAAAACAGCTCAGTACTATCTATTCAATTTATCTTGAAAAAGTTCAGCCCAATTCTGCTCAGTTCATTTTTGAACTAAATGAAAAACGTCAACTGAAAAAGTTTCTGTCTTTTATCAGCAGTTTATTTCCTAAAAAATATCTTCATCTTGAGCTTTCCCAACGGAGTAAGGAACAGCTCAAAAACACATTACAGGATTTAGCATTACGGACAGAAAATTTCAGCCTGAATGAGGATGAAGAGCGAATCAAGTTCTCTTTCAAGTATAAAGATGCAAAAGCACTTGGGGTATTCAAACTACTGATGCATCTAATGATCGTCTCTCATCTTTAAGCTGGTTGTAAGAAAAATTTGAATTCTGAGAAACGATAATCAAATAGGGCTTTGTTGCACAAACCTATCTGTAAAGGCTTTTTCAGCGATATAATTTTCAAATGAAGAAGCCTACACACAAAATCTACCGCACAACCAATTGGTCCTCGTATATGAGCAGTAATACTGCGAAGCTTTAATCAAGCGGGGAAATATTTCAATCTGGTTTGATCCTGCTACGCAATGGTATGCTCCATCAAAAGGCAAACAAGGGCGAAATCAAACCTACCCCGATGCAGCGATCCAATGCTGCTTAATGATTAAATCCTTATTCCGTCTATCTTTACATATGGTCACTGGCTTTGTGCAAAGTCTGATTAAACTTTGCGGCTGAGCAGCCCCGAATATCAGTGATATTCGTACACCACGCTTTGTAGAAGACAAAAGCATATTGATATTGCAATCAGCTACCAAAAAAGTAGCGATGGGCTGCATCTACTCATGGACTCCACAGGCATGAAGTTTCTAGGTGAGGGCAAATGGAAACGCAAGAAACATGGACCTGAATATCGTCGCCAATGGCGTAAACTACATATTGGTATAGATGCCAAAACCCTGCAAATACGAGCAGTTCAGCTCACAACCAATAATGTCAGTGATTCACAGGTGCTTGGTGATTTACTTAATCAAACTCCACAAGATGAGCAGATTGACTCTGTTTATACCGATGGAGCTTATGACACCAAGCAATGCTGTCAGGTCATTGCAGATCGGCAAGCACATGCGGTGATTCCACCTAGAAAAAATGCGAAACCATGGAAAGATACAAAGAGTAGCTCGCTAGAGCGAAATGAATTACTTCGAACAGTTACACGTTTAGGCAGGACACTATGGAAAAAATGGTCAGGCTATCATCGCCGAAGTTTGGTAGAAACCAAGATGCACTGCATCAAATTATTGGGTGATAGGCTTAGTGCAAGGAGTTTTGATAGCCAAGTGAATGAGATTCATGCACGTGTAGCAGTCCTCAACAGATTTACGGAGCTCGGCCGACCTCATACCGAAGTTGTCACTTAAATTTGAAAAACTTAGGAAAGCTCTATCTTTAAAATCTTTATGCAACAAAGCCCATCGCAACTATCAAACAAGAGAGGAAGCTAAAGCAGATATTACAAAATACATAGAGCTATTTTATAATCAGCAGAGAGTTCAGAAAGGACTGGATTTTAAAACACCAAATCAAACAGCAGAGGACTTTTTAAATTGGCTGCATAGAATCTCCCAAGTCGAAGTGTCCTGTTTTTTCAGCACACATCAAAATGGGTAACTTTCTATTTTTCAAGAGCTATGTCCGATCAAGTCTGAATTAATACATCTAATCAACAGATTTTTCGATCTCTAAGAACTTTTTAAGGGAACATCATCGACTCAAATCTCTATTTGCAACAGCGCCAAAATTATAACTAAATCTTTTAATTTAATATTAAAACTAAATCCATATTTTTAACCTGATTACCCACACCCATTAAAACTTCCTGAACCACACAGTCCTGATCAGCTTTAATCGCAATCTCCATTTTCATTGCTTCAATGGTAAATAAGGTTTCACCTTTCCTGACAGACTGACCAAGTTTTACAGGTACTGTACTAATCATGCCCGGCATCGAAGCACCGATATGTTTTGGATTCTTCGGGTCTGCCTTTGAATGAGCCGTTGATCCTTTTGGGCTTGCCTGTTTAATCTGAACCAGACGTAACTGGCCGTTCAGCTCTACAAACAGATCAATCACTCCATCCTTGGCTTCTGAGCGACCCAACAGTTTTATTTCGAGTACTTTGCCGCGTTCAAGTTCGATTTCGACTGGACTTTGCTCTTTTAAACCATAAAAGAACGCTGAAGATGGAATACTTGAGACCGTGCCATATTTCATTTCGTGCTGCATAAAGTCGGTAAAGACTTTTGGATACATCAGGTATGACGCCAATTCTTGTTCAGTAACTAGTTTCCCAAACATATTCTCAAGCATTGCTTTTTTACCCGCCAGATCGGCTGGTGGCATAACTGCACCAGGACGGTCATTTAGCGGGGCTGCACCTTTTAATACCTTGTTCTGTAACTCTTTTGGAAAACCATGTACTGGTATGCCTAGCTCCCCCTTAAACAGGGAAACCACCGACTCAGGGAAATCAATTTCAAGTTCAGAATCTTCAATATCTTGTGGATTAAGATTGTTCGATACCATATATAAGGCCATATCACCCACCACTTTAGAGGTTGGAGTGACTTTAACAATGTCACCAAACAATAAGTTGACTTGTGCATAGGCATCGGATACTTCCGTCCAGCGCTCTTCAATACCCATTGAACGAGCTTGTTCACGCAAGTTAGTATATTGTCCACCCGGCATTTCATGATGATAGACATCAGCTGTACCAGCACGCATATCAGCCTCAAAAGGTGCATAGATATGGCGTACCCCTTCCCAGTATGTAGAAAGCTGTTGCAGGTTGTTAGGGTTAAGTCCTGTGTCCCGATCTGTATTTTGTAAGGCTGCAACCACAGAGCCCATGCTTGGTTGTGAGGTGAGACCGCTCATGGCATCCATGGCAGTATCAACAGCATCTACGCCTGCCTCGATTGCTGACAAAATACTGGCTGCCGCAATACCACTGGTGTCATGGGTATGAAAATGAATTGGCAGTCCGGTTTCTTCTCTCAATGCTTTGACCAATTCACGTGCTGCGGCTGGTTTGCATATCCCCGCCATATCTTTAATAGCTAGGATATTGGCTCCCGCCTTTTGCAGCTGCTTTGCCATATCAACATAGTAGTTGAGGTTATATCTGCGGTTATTGTCAAAGATATCGCTGGTATAACAGATTGCTGTTTCACACAACAT
Source organism: Acinetobacter sp. P37 (assembly GCF_057480965.1). Lineage (NCBI taxonomy): Bacteria > Pseudomonadati > Pseudomonadota > Gammaproteobacteria > Moraxellales > Moraxellaceae > Acinetobacter > Acinetobacter sp. P37. The sequence continues at coordinate 38,355 of NZ_JBLIYY010000018.1, forward strand.
GCCCGATTCTCGAACCGCATCAATAGCAACCCGCATGTTATCAACTGCATTTAGCGAATCAAATACACGAAATAAATCGATTCCACCTTGTGCTGCCTGTGCAATAAAGTGGCGAACCACATTATCTGGATAGTTGGTATAACCCACGGCATTAGATGAGCGAAGTAGCATTTGAAATAAAATATTCGGTACTGCTTCACGAAGTCTAGCTAGACGTTCCCATGGATCTTCTTTTAAGAAACGCATCGACACATCAAAGGTTGCGCCCCCCCAGCACTCTAGTGAAAATAGCTCACTGGCCATCTGGGAGTAATAAGGTGCAATAGCCTGCATATCTGCAGTCCGCATTCGTGTTGCAAATAAGGACTGGTGGGCATCACGCATAGTGGTATCAGTGACCAATACACGCTTTTGATCTAGCATCCAATTTGAGAAACCTTCTGCACCCAGTAATTTAAACTGGTCTCGGGTTCCGCTTGGAATGCTCTGATTCAAGTTAAATATTGGTAACTGAGCTGGAGCTGGAACTGTCTCGGGAAGCGACCGTCCTTTAAGTTCAGGTTGCCCATTGACGGTAATGTTACCTAAAAACTCTAGTAACTTTGTCGCACGGTCCTGCTTAGGTTTAAGGTTAAATAATTCAGGAGTGGTATCAATAAATCGAGTAGTACAGGTGCCTTGCGTAAATAGAGGATGTGTCACCACATTTTCTAGAAATGCCAGATTATTTGAAACACCACGAATACGAAACTCTTGTAATGCTCGTAGCATACGGGCGTTAGCTTCATCCCCACTTGCACCACGAACCGTTACTTTAGCTAGTAATGAATCATAATAAGGTGTAATGACTGCACCGGTATAAGCCGTACCACTGTCTACCCGCACTCCAAAACCGGTTGCGCTACGAAATGCAGTCAAACGTCCATAGTCCGGCATAAAGCTATTTTTAGGGTCTTCGGTGGTGAGACGGCATTGTAATGCATGGCCTAACAGTTTGATTTGCTCCTGAGATGGAATAAAACTGCTACCATCTCCAACTGCGGCACCTTCGGTCACCCGAATTTGTGCTTTAACAATATCAATGCCTGTGATTTCTTCAGTAACCGTATGTTCAACCTGAATGCGTGGGTTGACTTCAATAAAATAGAATTCATCTGTTTCGGCATCCATTAAGAACTCAACCGTACCGGCATGAGTATAATTTACCGCACGAGCCAGTCTTAAAGCAGCTTCACATATTTTATTACGTTGGGCTTCGGACAAATAAGGTGCAGGCGCACGCTCAACTACCTTCTGATTACGTCGTTGGACAGTGCAATCTCGTTCAAATAGATGCACAATATTGCTATAGGTATCACCTAATATCTGCACTTCTACATGACGGGCATGGCGAATCAGTTTCTCTAGATAAACTTCGTCATTGCCAAACGCAGATTTGGCTTCACGACGTGCAACAGTAATTGCATCTTCGAGTTCCTTCTCATGTTCAACCAAGCGCATGCCACGACCTCCACCGCCCCAGCTCGCTTTGAGCATGAGTGGATAGCCTACCTCAGCTGCCAGTAACTGACAGTCTTCAATGCATTCAGGTAGTGCTGCTGTAGCAGGAATAACTGGCACACATGCAACCATTGCAACCTTACGGGCCATCACTTTATTGCCTAACTGACGCATTACTTCCGGTTTTGGACCGATAAAGCGGATGCCAGCTTGGCTACAAGCCTCTGCAAACTCAGGGTTTTCAGACAGGAAGCCATAACCTGGGTGGATAGCATCTACCCCTGCCTCAACTGCAATACGGATAATATCTTCAATATCCAGATAGGCAGCGATTGGTTTTTTCCCTGCCCCTACCTGATAAGCTTCATCCGACTTAAAGCGATGCAGGGCAAATTTATCTTCTTCTGCATAAATTGCAACTGTACGAATGCCCATTTCTGAGGCAGCACGCATGACTCGAATCGCGATCTCGCCACGATTAGCAATAAGTATTTTGTGGATAGGCTTAATCATTTATATACCCATTTATTTCGTAATACATTCATAATCTTATTAAAGATATTCGTAGTTTGGCGCTAAATATTTTTTTAGCTAGTAAAGGAAAAGTTCGTATTTCAAAAGCTGAAATAACAATTCATTAGACTTCTTGCATTAGTCAAAATTTAAACAGCATAAAGCTACATTTAATAAGGTTTTAGCCAATTCAAAAATTAGGTAAAACGATACTTTCGCAAGAGGTCCATTAATTTTTAAAAAATAATTTTCGAACTGAACCCTAGTACTAAAGCGTTATTTATATAATTGGTTGCACCTGGATGGATGATGTACTGCATATTTGGTCGTAGCATTAACCATTTAACAGGGAAGTAGGAGTAATTAATTTCGAAATTATATTCAGCATCTTCATTAATATTTGAATAGTTTGCACGGAATCGGTCGCTAACACTTATTCTGTTTATTGCTAATCCAAAAATATCATTTGCATGGGTATCTAAAAGACCAATATATTTCAAACCAACTTGTTGCATATTTCCAATTTTATTCGTAGTTTTATTATGGAAACTGAAGTTTATGAATCCATATAATCCTTGATTTGGTAAATTCCTAGACGATAACTGCTGTTCTACTCCTCCCCATATTCCATATGTATTATCTTCAGACTCTCCTGTTACGATGTCCTTTTGATTATCGGCCTCATCAGAAGTATTATAAAATGCTCCTATACGATATATTCCAGGCAAGTCATTAACTGCGTTTTTAGGCTGCCATACAAATTCAACCGGAATATTGACACCATCTGCATCATTCGTACTAAAATTCCAACCTTCATCCTCTTTTAAATTCTTTGGGTTAAACTCAAACACGCCAAGTTGAATATAGGTCTCAGGACTAAATTTATACCTAGACATCACGGCCCATTGACTAACTGGCGCATTAATCCATTTGCTACCTTGCCATTTACCCATTTGTGCACCACAAAATGAGTTATTCTGAAAATCACAAGACATTACATTGAAGTAAGTTCCCATAGCGAAACGTCCTATTCGGACACTTGTACCTAAATCAGAAAAATTCTTTTCGACTGATAGCTCAGCCAGTCGGGTACCTGAATTTCCTCGACCATAGTTAGCCTGTACATTAGCCAATTGTGGCGCTTGGGGATCTGAAATTTGTTCAACCGATAGGCTCTGCCCTTGTCTTGCCATAACTAATGCTCGAACACTCACCCCGTCTACATTTATCAACCTCTCTAAATCTAAAGTTGAACCGAGTGAAAACTGGCTAACATATGTTGGGTCTTGTCGTGGGGCATATCCACCATCTGCTAAATAAGCAATATCGAGATTAGAACTAGCATCAAATTTGATTCCTTTATCTGCTAAAGCTGTTCGTTTGCCATCCCAATCCCCTGTTAAATTTGTCCGATTTACATCAAATAAGTTCTCAGCAAAACAAGTTGTATTTGTTCCAATAAGTATGCCTAACATGCATAAGAAATTACTTTTGTTCATTGCACAATCCCTGCAAATTTTTGAATATAGTTTTCCCTAATAGCTTCATGAATAAGCTATTTTTGAATATATAAATGGAAGAGATACACTAGATTTGAACATGATGAGAATCCGATCTCACCATGTTCAACTGAATAAAATATCTAATATTATTCAGCTATATGATTTTTGATTTTTGCTTTAACTGCTTCTGTAGAAATACCATAACGATCATGTAGTGTTGGTAATGCACCTGCATCTAAAAATGCATCAGGTAAACCAATCATATCGAAACGAGGATGTTGCCCATTTCTTAATAGTAAGGTCCCAACTGCTTCACCTAAGCCGCCAACCACAGAGTGATTTTCAGCAGTAAGAACAGGTCTTCCTCCTTTTGCAACTTCAGCTAAAATCGTTTCTTCATCAAGAGGCTTGATCGTTGGGACATGTAAAACTGAAACCTCAATTCCCTCTTTTTCAAGTTCTTCAGCAGCCTCAAGCGCACGCATAGTCAGTAACCCAGTAGAGATAATCAAGAGATCTTTACCTGGCTTAATGACTTGGGCCTTACCTAATTTAAATTGGTAGTTATATTTATCCAGTACCAATGGAACTTGACCACGCAACAAGCGCATATAAACAGGACCTTGGTGAGCAGCAATCTGTGGAATAGCCTGTTCAATTTCCAAGGCATCACATGGATCAATGATCATTAGATTTGGCATTCCACGGAAAATGGCAATATCTTCTGTTGCTTGGTGACTTGGTCCATATCCTGTAGTTAAACCAGGAAGGGCTGCTACAATTTTCACATTTAGATTATCTTCGGCAATCGCCATACAGATAAAATCGTAAGCTCGGCGTGAAGCAAAGACAGCATAAGTCGTGGCAAAAGGAACGAAGCCTTCTCGAGCTAATCCAGCAGCAGCGCTCATCAAGAGTTGTTCGGCCATTCCCATTTGAAAGAACTTGTCTGGATTTTGATTCGCGAAAATATGTAAATCTGTATATTTGGATAGATCTGCTGATAATCCAACAATATCATCACGCTCTTTCGCTAGTGCATTTAAAGCATGTCCAAATGGTGCAGACTTGGTTGGTTGCCCTTCTGCAGCAATAGAAGCAATCATGGCAGACGTTTTTAATTTTTTCTTAGGAGAGTTCGCTAATTGGCTCATGGATCTAGACTCCTTATTTGCCGTAATGGGTTAATATATTTAAAGCTTCATCCCATTCACGTTCATCCACGCGAATAAAATGTGTTTTTTCACGGCTTTCTAAAAATGAAACACCTTTACCCATTTTGGTATCGCAAATAATGACTCTTGGGCATGTTCCTTCGTGGCATTTCGCTTGATCGAAAGCGTCAAGTAAAGCTTCCATATTGTTGCCATCTACGCGTTGGGTATACCAACCAAAAGACTGCCAACGATCTACAATTGGTTCAAAAGCTAGAATTTCACTTGAATGCCCATCGGCTTGCTGATTATTCACATCAATAATTGCAATGAGATTATCTAACTTCCAATGTGAAGCCGACATGACGGCTTCCCATGTCGAGCCCTCATTGAGCTCACCATCTGATAGGAAGTTATAAACAAAAGACTCTGATTTCTTTTGCTTTAATCCGAGGCAAGCACCTACCGCAATGCCTAAACCGTGACCCAATGAACCACCTGTGATTTCCATACCAGGGGTATAAGTTGCCATGCCTGACATAGGTAAACGACTGTCATCAGAACCATACGTTTCTAGTTCTTCAATTGGAATAACTTTTGCTTCGATCAAAGCAGCATATAAAGCAATTGCATAATGACCTATTGAAAGATAAAAGCGATCTCTTCCTTCCCACTCAGGATTGTCAGGCTGATATTTCATTGCATGAAAATAAGAAACTGCAAGTAGATCAGCTGCACCTAAGGCCTGTCCAACATAACCTTGGCCCTGTACTTGTCCCATACGTAACGCATGTTGACGAATGTTATATGCACGTTGCTGGAGTTCAGCAATACGAGCTTCTTTATTAATATTTGACATGATTAGCTTCTCTTATTAACGATTAACCAGTTTTGCTGGAATGCGTAGTACTAGGCTTGCGCCAACAACTAAGACTGCTGTGATTAAGAACATACCTATGGCATTCGAACCTGTATTAGTGGTAATCCAGCCGATGAGAAACGGAGAACAAAATCCAGCGAGATTGGCAAAACTATTGATTCCAGCAATACCTGCGGCAGCTGAAACACCACCTAAAAAGTTAGTTGGCAACATCCAAAACAAAGAAGATGCGGTGAGTACACCTGATGCCGCAATACATAAACAAATCAGTGATAGGGTTAGATTTGACGCAAACAATGTTGCGAAGGTCAGTGCAATTGCACCAGCACACATAGGAATAATTAAATGCCAGCGACGCTCTCTAAAGTGATCTCCGCTACGGCCTGCTAACAGCATTACAACTATGGCACACATATAAGGTAGACTGGTCAACAAGCCAATATGCCAGTTATCACTAATACCCGAGTTACGAATTAATGTCGGCAACCAGAAAGTAATTGCATATTGTCCCATTACGACACAAAAATAGATTCCAGCTAGTAACCACAAGCGTTTATCACTAATGAAGTCTTTAATACTGCTATGCCCTTCTTTCTGTTGATTATCTTGAGCGATTTCTTGCTGAACTAAATTCTTTTCAGCACTTGTTAACCAATGTGCATCTTGAACAGAATCTTTTAGAACTGCGAGGACTAGCAAACCAACAACCACTGTAGGTATAGCTTCAAGTACAAACATCCATTGCCAACCATGCCATCCTTGCACATTGTTCATTTGATCCATGATTAAGCCAGATAGAGGACCACCGATCATTCCTGAAATTGGAATCGCAATAAACCAAAGCACAGTCATACGGGCCCGACGATAAGAGGGGAACCAATATGTAAGATAAAGTAATAAACCTGGCGCTAATCCAGCTTCAGCAACACCGAGTAAGAAGCGTAAGGTATAGAATTGCCACTCTGTTTCAACAAATGCAAAACAGCCTGACAAAATACCCCATGTGATCATGATCCGAGCAATCCAACGTCGAGCACCGACTTTATGAAGCACAATATTGCTCGGCACTTCACATAAGAAATATCCTATAAAGAAAATACCTGCACCGAGTCCATAAACAGCTTCACTAAACTGTAAATCACTCATCATTTGAAGTTTGGCAAAACCAACATTTACACGGTCTAGGTAAGCACAAAAATAACAAAGCATTAAAAATGGCATCAACCGAAATGCAATTTTTCGATATGCAGATTTACGAATAGCATCTGTATCAGATGAAAATACAGTATCCATCATGCGAGTCCCTTTACATTTGGCCACAATATCCTCTCGTGGCCATGTCTCTATTTTGAATTTTTTAATACTAATACTGAGTTTTAGTGAATCAGCATTCCGCCATTTACGTCTAAAGTTACACCTGTTAAATAGGCTGATAGATCACTGGCTAAAAATAACGCTGCATTGGCAACATCTTGTGCTTTACCTAAGCGACCAAGTGGAATTCCTGCAAGAATGTCATGACGACGATCATCATTCATTAAACCACCCGTAATGTCTGTTTGAATCAGACCTGGTGTAAGTGAGTTGACACGAATATTATCTGCACCAAACTCGCGAGCCATCGCTTTACCTAATCCTAAAACCCCAGCTTTGGCAGCACTGTAATGTGGACCTCCAAAAATACCACCACCTCGTTGTGCCGAAACGGATGATAAACACACAATACTTCCTCCACCGTTTTCTTTCATTGAGGGAATTACAGCCTGAGACATAATGAGCGTTCCACGCAGACTGACATCCAAAATACGATCATAATCATTACGCTTGATATCTAATGTTTTTACAGGTTGGGTAATGCCTGCGTTATTGACCAAAATATCAATTTTACCGTAGTGTTGAAGGGCTTGTTCCACAGCAGCGTGTGCTTGTTCTTCATTAGCAACATTTGCTGCTAGACCTAAATGACCTTCGCCCAATGCTTTAGCCGCATGCTGGCTTTGCGCAAGATCTAGATCAACAATAATGACTTTGGCGCCTTGCTGTGCAAAGACTTCTGCTGTTGCACGACCAATACCACGTTCAGATGCTGCACCTGTGATTAACGCTACTTTTCCTTGTAGTAACATGTCTATTCCTCTTTTCTTCAACATATTTATTCATCGCTAGATTCTCTTTTTTCACAGTGAGCAGCAATAAGGTTAAACTCAACTAGGCATGAATAATATTCATGCCTATGATATTTTTAGTTAATATTCGAAAGAAAAATGGAATTTTAAATGAATAATAGTGAAAAAAATTACAACCAAGTGCCTGCAATAAAAACCTTACAAGCGTTTGAACAAACTGCTCGATTAGGAAATGTGGCAAAAGCAGCAGAGGTTTTGAGCCTTACACCATCTGCTGTCAGTCATCAAATAGCAAAACTAGAAGAAATGATTGGTCAAAGTCTATTTATACGTGGTGCAAGAGGTGTTACATTAACTCCTTCTGGGGAGCGTTATTATCAAGAAGTTACTAATATCCTGCATAGCCTTGTATTAGCTACTGAACAAGCATCAAATAACAGTCCAAAAGATAGCTTATATATCCATTCTTCTCCAAGTTTTGGCCTATTGTGGCTAATGCCACGCCTTGAATCATTTAAAGAAAAATACCCTCTCATTCAGGTGAACTTGTCCTGTTCTTATGAAAATCTTCATTTTACGCGTGATAAAATTGATATTGATATTCGTCATGGCATTTCGAATTGGACAGGTGTCGAAATTAGAACGGTTCGGAGTGAAAAATTAGAAGTTCTTGCATCGCCAAAATTACTTGAACGTAGTCCAGTATTTAGGCCCAAAGATTTATTAAAAAAAGAGCTAATTTTATCAAAATCCACTCTGGTGACATGGCCTCAATGGTTTGCACACCAAGGCCTAAGTATTCCTGAATTTCCTTATACTTTTAGTTTTGATCGCTCTTACATGTCACTTGAAGCAGCCACACATGGCCTAGGATTTGTTTTAGAAAGCAACATACTTACCCAGAATTATTTGGAATCAGGAAAGTTGGTTAAAGTATTTTCTGATGATTTCTCTATAGCTATATCTGCTCATCACTTAGTTTATCCTCGCACGCATGAAAACATTATGAAAGTGAACCATTTTTTAAACTGGATTAATGAAGAAATTAACAAAAGTAGTGAATGGTAAAACTTTTAAAGGTATTGAAGTCATGCGTGCACTACGTAAAGGATAACCATCGTCATTCTACTATGGTCAGCCTCAGGGTGAAGTGTGTCTAATCAAAAGGGTTTCCGGTCTCTAAGCACTTTTTAAAGGGAACATCATCGACTCAAATCTCTATTTGCAACAGTGTCTCTCCGACAAACCCGGTACGGTTCACCTGGACAAATTCAAACAGAGACTCTCCAGATGATCCAAAATAGGATTGAGCATAATATTTATTAGACCTCTTTCATAATTCATTTTTTACTCAGTTCCATATTGTATATTCCAGCAATTAAATTGAATCTTAAACCCAGTCTTTATATTAAATTATATAATGTTGTTATTTCTCATGAAAATTAGCACCAAAATATAGGTGACTTTTATTGATTAAAATTTCCAATATGAAGTGACCAAAATACCCTTAAATGATCTAAATTGCTAAAAATTTCACCCCACTAAAAACTACACACAATCAATTAAATCATACACTTATAGTTAACATTATTTAATGATATAAATCTCGGTGACCTTGCCAAGGTTGGGGTCATTTTCATGCAAGCTGGTTCTATTGTATACAAAGGGCTTTGTTGCATAAATATGTAAGCATCTGATTTAAATAAATTTAATTTTGGATCAAAAAATAATCAAAACCTTTAAAATCATATAGTTATGAAATCTTTGTGCAACAAAGCCCTTTTGATGGAGCATATCATTGCGTAGCAGGATCAAACCAAATGGCAATATTTCCGCGACTCATGAGTGCTCGGTTATATGCGGGCCAATTAGTTGTGCGATAGATTTTGTGTGTAGGCTTCATCATTTGAAAATTATATCGCTGAAAAAGCCTTTACAGATAGGTTTGTGCAACAAAGCCTCCGCAGATTATGCATGAATGCTAAGAAAGTTAGAGTACAAATATCAATCAAAAAAGGTGCTCGTTTTTTGATTTATGAAAGAGATCTAATATCAAGGTTGATTAACTAACTTTATGTTTTCTTTCTTTTTCACACATATTATACGAACTTGTTTTTGCAGTACTGAAACCAATTACCCAATAGTCTTTAGCCTGTTTATACATATCTCCTCCTTGTAACACTGCATTTTTAATGATCGATTGTGGAGGGGACAACTTCAAACTGTGTCATATTCTGACAGTAAATATAGCCATTATCTTTTTTTCCTAAATACTTCCAACCTCTTTGTTTTAATAATATGTCTTTCGATAACCATTCATCTAACGTTAAGTTTTGACCTTTAATTTCATATAGAACTTTATAAGACGCATATGAAGAAAAACTTCTCGCATTTTCTAAGTTGCCACCAAAAATGATTCTCCCCTCAGCCATTAATCTCAAGTTTTCAGGTTCATTACTCAAAATCAAATTCGTTGGTTCTTTTTTCTGACAACCAACTAATATTAAACAAAACAAATTACAGAAAATTATAATCAATTTTTTTTTCATTTTGAAATCATCTCCGTATATCCCACATCCACATGGCTTTGTTGCATAAATATGTAAGCATCTGATTTAAATAAATTTAATTTTGGATCAAAAAATAATCAAAAACTTTAAAATCATATAGTTATGAAATCTTTGTGCAACAAAGCCCAAACACTCTAACAACTTTGTCATCAGATGCTGTATTACAACCAAACATCACAAAACGAGCAGTTGGTGCGCATTGAGCATTTATTGTTGACCATCCAGATAAAGTCATTTGCTTTTCACTGACTGGATCAAAAGATGAATTTGATGATATTGATTTAGAAATAGAAGAATAAGAGAAAATTATGGTTGCTCCAGTTATTGCTGCTGCTGTTTATGTTGTACTTGCATTTTTATTAACAGCTTTACTCTATGTCCTAAAAAAGTTATTAAATCAGGCAGCTAAAGTTACCACCGAACTGGTAAAAAAAACATCTAATTCCCTTTTTGAAAGATATTGGCGCAGATATAGCCCAAGAGTTGATTGAGTTTATTTTTTTCTTTTGCAACAGAAGTTGCAACGGATATTAAAAAAGAGCAAAGAGGTTCAACAACACCACAACCGAGTGGTTCAACTAAACCTACAGCACCTTCACAAGCTTCAAGGGTCGGGGCGTGGTATGAGGTTTACACCAAGAAACCAATTTTATTTAAATCAGTGATTTGTAAAGTTTGCTGTTTTAGCAATCAGATTGGTGGTGTAACAGGAAAAGTCCCAAGAAAAGAAACCATGGCTGATAAGGTGATTAGTTTATGGGGGGTACGCCATCTTAGACAAAAAGCGGTACAAGTGATTTTTGCCTTGGTAGATATTGTGATGGAACATAAATGTCCAATTAAAGCAGAAGTGATTTATGACATAAAAAGCAAACAACCATTGATGGTTTCAGGGGCTAATCCTCCGCGACATAAATTTATGGAAACCCCAGGAGGAGATCATCGAATAGGGGCTGATGTCATTGTGGTGAAAGATATTATGAAAGTGCCAACGATTGATAATACTTTACATTGGGTCGAAATTAAGTTTTTGGACAGCAAAGACCCTCCTGATCAAAAACAAATGACTAACTACACAAGATTTTTAGGTAGTAGCACAAAACTTGCGATGATTCGAGTATCTGCGGATCCCAAAACAAGTGATTGTGGTTGTAAAGCAAGGGCTGTACCACAAAATACGCAAAAGCCAAGCAGTACCATACAAGGGAAAAAAACTAGTAAAGCCAATAAAATGCGTGAAATTTGGGACATTATTGTGACTAATGCAGAGATGATTCTAGACAGTATCGTGGACAATCGGTCCCTCTAAATTCTTGAAATAATTCTGTTCAAAAGCTTCTGGGCTTAACCAGCCATTTGCAGAATGCCGTCTAATTCGATTGTAGTAAATCTCAATATATTCAAACAAGACAGCATTGGCTTCTTTTCGGGTAGTAAACACACTCCCGTGTACCACATGACCTTTCAATGTATGAAAGAAGCTTTCCGTCACCGCATTATCCCATGAGCAGTATACTGCGCAAGGCCTCCTCTAGACATGCTTTGAATGCAGTTATTCGTCAACAATAGCGCTCTAAAATCTCGACTACAGTATTGTGAGCCTTGGTCAGAATGGACCATAACATCCATTGGATACCCCTGAAGAGCCATTGCATAATTAAATGCATCACACACCAATTGACGGTCTATTCGATGGCTGGTTTGCCAACCCACAATACGACGGCTAAATAGATCCAGCATCACACATAAATACAGCCAACCTTGCTTGGTACGGATATAGGTGATATCCGTTGTCCAAACCTTGTTAGGCTGAATGACTGTAAATTGACGCTCCAACAGATTTGATGCTGTAGGCAAACGATGTTTTGAATCTGTCGTATGCTTGTATTTACGTGCAATCCTGCTACGTAAACCAAGCTTTTTAAGCATTCTTCCAACGGTTCGTACGCTCATGCTGTAACCTAAATCATGCATGTCATGTACCAATGAAGGTGCACCCAATCGTGCATGATGCTGCCAATATACGGCTTTTAAATCATTATATTTCTGCGCTGGATTGGCCTGGCGTTTTCGCCAGGCGTAATAGCCTGAAGTGCTGACACCCAGGCATTTACAGGCAGAAGATACAGTGACTTTATTCACATCCAGATCTTGAATTACCGTGTACTTTTCTTGGCATGATCTGTCAGAAAGTACACATGCGCTTTTTTTAAGATGTCATTGGCTTCCCTGAGCTGTTTGACTTCTTTCTCTAATTCTAGGATCCGCTGTTGTTCTGGTGAAAGCTGACGTTTGCTTGAACCTGCCGGATTGGTTTCACGAATCCGTTTATCTAATGTTGAATAACCCACACCTAATTTCTGGGAGATTGCAGCTACTGACTCGTGTGAGTTTGAAAGTGCATAATCAATTGCTTGCTGTTTAAATTCAGGACTAAAACGTTTGGCCATTTCTTGTATCTCCAAAGTTAACGTTACGTTATCTTTAGAGGGACTATGTGTCCATTATTTTGGCTAAGATCACTGTTTATGTACAGACATTGCAAACGTATGAAACATTACCATGTCATCTATGCGCTGCATGGCCTGCGTTTTTAATGACATACGTTCCATGACGCATTCACCTAAAGGATAACGACTTACTTCCCTGAGCATTAACCTTACATTGCTATTAGTTTCACAAAATTGCTCCATTTCCAAAAGAATTTTCGGTTGATCCATTACTTTACCTTTCTTTTATTTCTCGCACTTACACAGCGCACTTCCTCTCAAGTCAATTTAAATTATGCACCAACCCTGCAAATAGGCTCAAGAGCTTAAAATCTCTTACAAATATAATTTAAAAACACCCATAAAATACTGCTTAAGTTGGTTAATCGGTATATAATGACCGTATTGAGGAGATTTTTCATGAAAAGAGCAGCAAGTGATTTTATGCTTGAGGGTGTTGAAGATCTGTTAGTTCAGATCGGGAGTAACATTAAAACAGCACGCATGAACCGGAATATGACGATTAGCGAATTGGCTAACCGTGTGCATGTGGATGAAAAGACAATCTCACGACTTGAAAGCGGCAAACCCAGCTCTAACCTAAAAAATCTTATTTCCATTCTCGTTGTATTTGGCTTGGAAGACAGTTTGCTTAGTATTGCGAACCCACAAAATGACGAAGTTGGAAAAGCACTCGCTACCAAAAAAGTTCGAGTCCGCGCTAATAATAAATCAGAGGATATGAGTGATGACTTCTAAAAACCTATCCATGCAAGAAGAAATTAAGAGCTGCTACATTTTTTTGGATACAGGCGATACGCCGCAAGTTGTTGCTCAATATGCGCTCAAAGATTCAATCTATAATTTTATTTATGGTAAGAGCTATTTGGATCTCAATAACTCATTTGAGCTTGATCCAATTAACCTACCATTTATTACACCCAACACGGCGTACACCACTGCAGCTAAAGATGGCTTTGGCGTACTTGCAGATGCTACGCCCGACAATTGGGGTCGTAAGCTTACGTTAACCCAGCACACTCGCGTACCACTCAATCAAATTGAATGGCTTATTGCGGCACGTGGTAATGCAGTTGGGTGCTTAGTGGCGAGTTTGTCTTCTAAAGCGGTCAAAACCGTTGGCAAAGAATCCTTTGTTAAATTCTCTGACTTACAGGCTTACTTAAAATTATCTAAAGCAGTTGATCAGCACCAAGACCCGAACATGATCAGCATGATGACCGATAATTATTTATCAAAACTCATTCACCATGGGTCATCAATGGGGGGTGCGCGACCTAAAGTGGTCGTACAGCACAAAGGCATTGAGTGGATTGCGAAATTCAATAAATCCGATGACCTCTTTGATAATGCAAAAGTTGAATATGCATCAATGAAGATGGCGCAAGCTTTAGGTTTGAATGTCAGCAATGTCGAGCTTGAAGAAGTTGAAGGCAGCCCTATTTTGCTTGTTGAGCGCTTTGATCGTAACTGCCCTGAGCGAAAGAAACACTACATCAGCGCACACAGCCTTATGAACATCCGTAAAGTGCGCGTAGACGACTTAAAGATGTCTTATATGCATTTGTCTAAGATCTGCAGTCAAATTTGCCATGACGCAATCAGCAATCAATTAGAGCTATATAAGCGCATGGTCTTGAATGTGATGATCAGTAATACAGATGATCATTTAAAAAACCATGGCTTCTTAATGCATGACATGAAAAATCATCATTATTCACTCAGCCCTCTATTTGATGTTCTACCGCACGGATCTCGCGCATCTTACCCAAAAGAACATGCGATCGCCGTGGGAGAAGAAGGCCGAATCGGAACGGCGCAAAATCTATTGAGTCGCTGCAATGCCTTTGGGTTAACCGAGTTTCAGGCAAAAGAGATCATAAAGAATGTTCGAGATGTACTTGAGTCAAGAGATGAATTCTTTAAGGATGCTGAAATGAGCGACTACCAAATGAGACAACTGGACCATTACTACAATCTAGGCAACTAAAAAACCGCCCATTTGAACTGAACCCCAAATCTTGGACAGTTTAGTTAACAACAGGATTGAGTTCTGAATTGAACAAGGCTCAATCCTTTTAAATTTAGTTGTATTCTTTCATGATTATAATAATGGATGTAATCATGAATTGTCCGTTGCATCATTGAGGTTCTTACCTGTTCCCATAAATGTGATTGGACCACTTTCCTCAATCTCAGTTTGTCCCCAACGCGCACCTAAAGCTTTCACTTTTTCATGCTCTTCCTTGGTAAATGGACGTGCCATTGGTGGTAAGTCATCTGGTGCTTGAAGTAAAATTGGGCCGTCAATTGTTAAGCCTTTAATCACTTCCACTTGTAATTCTGTTTCGCCTGAAACGTCCGTGGCATGTCCTGCAATTTCACCATTGCCTTGTTGCGCATGCATATCCCCCATGTAGACACCTGCACCTGGTACTTTCACAGGACAAATCAAAATACAGCCTGGATGAATCGAATTGGTATCCATGTGACCGTCTGTTTTGGCTGCGATAAGTTCTTCATCAGTCATTCCGAATTTATGCGGTGCATCAATCAAATACTGACCAAAGTCGTGGCAGTTTTGAGAGTCTGGTAAGTCACGTGAAGGTGTCGTACCAATATTTCCGAGGAATGGACGCATATGCGCAGCAACCCCAGGCATAATAGCCTGAAGTGCTGACACCCAGGCATTTACAGACAGAAGATACAGTGACTCCATTCACAGCTAGATCTTGAATTACCGTGTACTTTTCTTGGCATGATCTGTCAGAAAGTACACATGCGCTTTTTTTAAGATGTCATTGGCTTCCCTGAGCTGTTTGACTTCTTTCTCTAATTCTAGGATCCGCTGTTGTTCTGGTGAAAGTTGACGTTTGTTTGAACCTGCCGGATTGGTTTCACGAATTCATTTATCTAATGTTGAATAACCCACACCTAATTTCTGGGAGATTGCAGCTACTGACTCGTGTGAGTTTGAAAGTGCATAATCAATTGCTTGCTGTTTAAATTCAGGACTAAAACGTTTGCCCATTTCTTGTATCTCCAAAGTTAACGTTACGTTATCTTTAGAGGGAAGTACTGTCCATTATTTTGGCTAGGATCAGTTTCAGCTTTTTCATTTTTCCTCCTAGGTAACACTACCTAGAAGGGCTCTTCTGCAAAATAATATATCATCTTTCATCCTACGAATTACACATTAATATTTAAAAGTACCACAAAGTAGTATAAAATAAACTACTACAAGGTGGTATAAACACAAGCAATGTATACAATATGTGACACCCCTTTATTTACCAAATACTGTCTTGTTTATTGGACTCAGGAAGAATATGAGGAATTTAAAACATTCTTGGCATTAAATCCTGAGGCCGGGGATGTCGAACCTAATTCGGGTGGCATTCGTAAGATCAGATGGACTAGCGGTGGTCGAGGCAAAAGTGGTGGTGTCAGAGTCATCTACTTTAATCGTTTAACGAATGGAGAGATTTGGTTATTAACCTTGTACAGTAAAAAGCAAACGGTACAACTTAGTAAGAAAACCCTTCAAGTATTGGTGGAGAAATTAAATGACTCGTTTAATGACTGAAAAAGAACTAGAAGCCTTTGAAGCAACAAGAGATATTGAAGCTGAAATCTTACAAGGCATCGATGATATGTTGGCAAATAATGCTGCAAAAAGAACAGTAATTACTGAAACAGATGTAGCTTTAGCACGTAGAAAGGCACAGCTGACACAAGAACAGTTTGCTAAGCTCCTTGGTGTTTCCAAACGTACATTAGAATCTTGGGAACAAGGTGTGAGAAGACCTTCTGGTGCAGCAACATCATTAATTAGGTTATTTATTGTTGATCCAACGTTTGTAAAGGAAAGTTTAGCTTAATTTACATAGCTATTAGTGGAGAGCTATTTCCTTTCAGTATATTTGAGCATGATTATGAAGCATTTAGGATTTGTAGGAAAATTGACTGAATATATTGGATATACTCATGTTGAAATTATTAATAGCTCTTTACGACTATCTTTCAAGGTATCATCGAGAAACAACTTAGAAGAAATGTTCAAAAAAATGGTCGAAAATAACTATGATTTACTAATGGAAACATCAGAGAAAATAGAATTTGAATTAGATAGTGATGTTCTTAAAAAAATTGAAAAAATATCGGAAGAACAAGGTATTGAGTTTGAAGAATATGTGCAAAACACTTTGATTAAGCTCATTAACCAATGTGAATTGATTGCCGATCAGCCTTAGTTTAGGGGTGTGATTCATAGACATCATTTCAATCTAATGGGTGTCTATGAACAGAGAAATTCAACAAAGACTCGTATGGGTTAAATTATTTGAAGAGACCAATGATGCTGGCCTAGTCTGTCGGAGATGTGGCATTTCCAGACCAACGTTACGCAAGTGGTGGAAACGATATTGTGAGCAAGGTATATATGGGTTAAGTAGCCAGAGTAGACGTCCCTTAAAATCGCCAAATACTAAAATCAGTGCTGAGCTAGAAGTCTAAATATTAGAAATACGTTCAGCTAGAAATCTTGGTGCCCGACGTTTGCAAACAGAATTGATGAGGCTGCACGGAGTCTCGCTGTCCTTAGCGTCTATCCATAAAGTAATATCCTCCCATCAAGTCAAACCAATAAAAATTTCGTCGTAGAGCAGATTTTATTCGTTATGAACGCCCATTACCAGGCGATAGAATTCAAATGGATACCTGTAAACTGGGTCCTGGGCTATATCAGTACACATCTATCGATGACTACACACGATATCGCGTTTTAAGGATATATAAACACCGAACAGCAGCGAATACTCTCGACTTTTTAGATTGCGTAATTGAAGAAATGCCTTTTCCCATACAGCGAATACAGACCGATCGAGGGCGGGAATTCTTTGCTGAAAAAGTACAGAAAAAAATGATGCAGCATGGGATCAAATTTAGGCCAAATAAACCAGGTTCACCTCATCTGAACCGCAAAGTAGAGCGCTCACAAAAGACTGATAAATCTGAGTTCTACGCTACTGTAGATATTAATTCTGAAGCTATCCAAGACAAGCTAGCCGAATGGCAGCATTACTATAACTGGATGAGACTACATTCAGCTTTGAAAGGTAAAATACCGATGGAAAGGTACTTTGAATTATGTGAAGAAACTCCTTTCTCAGACGAGGTTCTGAAGCAATACAACCCATCCAATGAACGGATTAAACATGCCAATTACAAAATGGATTTAGAGATCGCTAAATTGAAACGATCTCTATGAATCATACACATAAAAGGTGTCTTGTGTGCCTAAATAGCCTGGATGAGCTGTTTCGATTTCACCACAAGCAACGTCATCCTCATGCTTACGTTCAAGTGCCGCAATCTGCTAATCATTTAATTCAATACCATCCTGTGCCACTTTAGCCTCAAGTGCTTTTAAACGCTTCTTAAAGTTTTCTAAATCATGACGAAGCCATATAGAGCGAACCCCACTCCCTGTAACGAATACACCCTTCTTGCGTAATTCATTACTAGTATGGTGCTGACCATATGCGGGATATTGAATTGCGAAATCAATAACAGCCTGTTCAGTAGCATCATCTACACGGTTTTTTAAATTTGGTACTCGACGGGATTTATTGATCAGTGCGTCAATATCACCAGACTTCACTAACTCTTGATAGCGATAAAATGTATCTCTTGAAACACCCATCACTTTGCATGCTCTGGATACATTCTGAAGCTCTTCAGCTAAATTGAGCAGACCTCTACTTTGTGTTTAATGATTTGATTGTTAGTATGCAACATAAGAAAGTTACCTTTGTTTGATTAAGATTTCGACACCTTTATCAAAACGGGTAACTTTCTCTTTTTCAAGAAGAATGTACGATCAAATCTGAACTAATACAAATTAGATATTGATTCTATTTTTTTTAGTGCATCCCCAGCATCTTTATAACCATTCTCAAATGCCCGTTGAAACCAATATTTTGCTTTTTCTAGATCATTATAGGTATTCGCATAAATATAACCCAAATTATTTTGAGCTATAGGAAAATTCTGGTTTGCTGCTTGTATATAAAGATCGAGCGCTTTTTTTTCATCTCTTGGAACTATAGCTCCTTCTTCATATATGTTGGCTAAATTGTATTGAGCATCTGGTAAATTTTGTTTAGCCGCATCGGTATACAAGCTAATGGCCTTATTGATATCTTTTTCAATACCATTTCCATCAAGATATGCATTAGCGAGGCTGAATTGAGCCCGAGCATATCCTTGTTTTGCAGATAAGTTATAATAATCTAAAGCTTTTGTTCGATCTTTATCTACATAATATCCATTGTCATACATTATACCTAAATTATACTGAGCTTCAGAAGAATTTAATTTACATGCTTCATTAAACCAATAATAAGCTTTAGCTTCATTTTTTTGTGTACCTATTCCTTTGAAGTACATACCTGCTAAATCATTTTGAGCAACTACAGAATCTTCATTTGCAGCTTTTTCAAAATATTCCAAAGCTTTTTGATAGTTTTGTTCTACACCATCACCTAAAAAATATTTTTGACCTTGTTTATATAAAGACTCTGATTTAACAAGATTTTTTTCTTTCTGAGGTACAGTCTTTGTACAACTATTAAGACCAAGTAAACTCAAAAATACTAAAAAAAAAGCTGTTTTTTTTACATTCATTTTTCATTCACTTAGTCAGAATAATTTATATGCCATTCTAGCATAGTGAATAGCCACCAAAATTGAACCGTACCGGGTTTGTCGGAGACTTTTTTATTTAAGTTAGGCCACCTGACCTAACGGGTTAATCTTATCATAGTACATTGCTTCAAACTCAAAAGGCGACACGTAACCCAATGCACTGTGTACACGCTTTTTGTTAAACCAATCTACCCAATTTAATGTCGCAAGTTGTACATCCGCTAAACCTTGCCAGTCTGCTTTTAAATATTCAATCACCTCTGTTTTGTATAAGCCATTTACCGTTTCAGCCAAAGCATTATCGTACGAATCACCGGTCGTACCGACTGACGCTCGTAAATTTGCTGCTTCTAGACGATTGGTGTAGCGAATAGAGAGGTATTGCAAACCTCTGTCTGAATGATGAATTACATTCTTTGGCATACCTCAATCATGCAAAGCTTGTTCTAATTCATCAAGTACCATATCTGTATTCATGCGTGTCGATACTTTCCATCCAACAATTGCTCGTGAAAACACATCAATAATAAATGCGGTATACACCCAATCTGACTTGGTTTGAATATACGTAAAGTCACTGACCTGAGAAGCACTGCTTAGCAAGGGTCAGGTCGATCAGCACTAAAATTACGTTTCACTAAATCATCTGCTTGTTTTTGATCCTCTCGGCTACGGGTGGTTTGTTTATTCTTACCACGCCAAACACCTTGTATATCTAGCTTTCGCATCAAGCGAACTACGGTACAGCGTGCTATCACATAGCCTTCATGTCTCAGTTGTTGCCAAACTTTACGAACACCATATCGGCCCAAACTTTCCTTCCAAATACGTTTAATTTGCTCTGCATGATGTAAATCATGCAGAGCACGTTTCGCTCGATGTTCTGGGTTATCGAAGAGATCTAAAGCTCGATAATAGGTTGATGTTGAAATTGGTAAAATTTTAGCTAGCAGCCTAAAATTTCCTAAGTGGAAGTCTCCTGTTATTTCAGCACGCATCAATCATTTAAAATACCCCAAAGCTTTTAAATTAGGAACAAATTTTTTATTAAAATAAATTATTGAAAAACTACAAACTAATGCAAAAGAAATCAAAGTAAAAGCAAAATAAATATTGTTTTGATCAAAATATATATGGAAATCATCTACAAACTCATGAATATGAAAAAAAGGAAAAATAAAAGCAATAGCAAACAGTAAATATAATAAAGAACTAAATACCACTTTAAAAAAATGACCAAGTATACTTACTTTAATTAAAGCTTTAGCATAAAAATTTAAAATTAAAATCATATAAATCATATATAACAAGAAAAACATAGCCGTTTTAAACCAAATCATTAACTATCTCACTAATTATTTTGCACAAGATGGCAAGGTTATTTTCCCAGTACCCATTAATTCACCAGCACCTGTTATTTTACCCTCTAGTAATGCCCCTGCTAGTTTGCCTGGAGTTCGATTAATTCCAGAAGTACCCAATGGTTTATTCATCAAATCTACTCTCATATATGGAGCCCTTTGAATTACTGCCTTATTCACAGATCCTCCAATGCCACCACCAACCATAGCTCCTACTACAGCACCAGCATCATAATTACACATATTCGCAACTTCCTTCTTCGCAGCAAATAATCCCACACCTTGACCCAGCACTGAAGAAACTCCTGCACCTCCTGCTGCACCTACAGCATGTGATGCCCAAGGATTTACAGCCCCCACTGCACCTCCTGCAACACACCCAATTGCAGCACCTTTCCACTCTCCTGTTGTATAACCACCAACAGCACCAGCTATGCAGCCATATGCAGCACCAGCAGCATTTAAGGGAGTTAATCCCAATTGATCGACCCACAGATTCGGATCACTGACATAAGCAGAATTATTTAATCCACCAAATAGTCCAATCGGATCTTTACTCACATACCTTGCACTAAACGGCTCATAATAACGGTAACGGTTATAATGTAATCCAGTTTCACTATCGTAATATTGCCCTTGAAAACGAATACTTGTTTGCTCTAATAAATTGTCACTAGTCTTAATCTCTAGCGAATGGTGCAAGTGGTATTAGTAAGCTTATTGCAGCAACAATTGCGCAGAAAAAAGCTGTCGATAACAAAATTTTACTCCATCCAGCAATTAATCCCCCCATTAATGTGCATATATCAGTATCATCACCTGCTATGTACTCCATAATTTCACCCAAAGTCACACAAACTATTCCTACAACTGATGCTTTAGCCAATTTAGCAAAGTTTTTAAGTGTGCCAAGTGATTGTTTTACACCTAGCTGCGATACTCTCTGACCTAAAGCTTATTAATGATGTATTAAGTAAAAGTTTTAACCCTAGCATGTGCTAAAAGGCCTATAAGCTTATGTCCATTAATTGTTTGTTGTACTACTATTTTAATTTCATCTTTCACGATCCCACTTAAACTAAAAAATGGAATTATTATAGTTTGGACTAGGGTCTTTGCATGAATTTCATCATTTATATATCCAACGGCTTTGTTGCACAAACCTATCTGTAAAGGCTTTTTCAGCGATATAATTTTCAAATGAAGAAGCCTACACACAAAATCTACCGCACAACCAATTGGCCCGCATATAACCGAGCACTCATGAGTCGCGGAAATATTGCCATTTGGTTTGATCCTGCTACGCAATGGTATGCTCCATCAAAAGGCAAACAAGGGCGAAATCAAACCTACTCCGACGCAGCTATCCAATGCTGCTTAATGATTAAATCCTTATTCCGTCTATCTTTACGTATGGTCACTGGCTTTGTGCAAAGTCTGATTAAACTTTGTGGATTAAATTGGACCGCACCAGATTACAGTACGCTTTGCAGAAGACAAAAACATATTGATATTGCGATTAATTATCAAAAAAGCAGTGGTGGGCTTAACTTGCTGGTAGACTCTACCGGTCTAAATTTTTTAGGTGAAGGTGAATGGAAAAGGAAGAAACATGGACCTGAATATCGTCGCCAATGGCGTAAACTTCATATTGGTATAGATGCTGAAACCCTTCAAATACGCGCCATTCAACTCACTACAAATAATGTGAGTGATTCACAAGTGCTTGGTGATTTACTCGATCAGATTCCACAAGATGAGCAGATTGACTCTGTTTATACCGATGGCGCTTATGACACCAAACAATGTCGTCAGGTCATTGCAGATCGGCAAGCGCATGCGGTGATTCCACCTAGAAAAAATGCGAAACCATGGAAAGATACAAAGATCAGCTCGCTAGCGCGAAATGAATTACTTCGAACGGTTAATCTTGCGAAGCAGTGCTTCTCAGGCAGGACATTATGGAAAAAATGGTCCGGCTATCATTGCCGAAGTTTGGTGGAAACCAAGATGCATTGCATCAAATTATTAGGCGATAAATTAATGGCAAGAAGCTTTCCTAGTCAGGTGAATGAGATTCATGCACGTGTAGCAGTCCTCAACAGATTTACGGAATTAGGTCGACCACTTACCCAAGTTACGCCTTAAATTTGGCTCAATTAAGGGCGCTTTGCATTTCAAATCTTTGTGCAACAAAGCCGTAAATAGACCAAACTACTTATCACTCTCCATAAGAAGTTTTGTATCATCTGGTATTTCATTATTTTTTATTTTCTGTAAATAACTTTTAGCAATTTCTTCATTATTACTTGCAGCAAGTGTTAGCCACTTTTCTGCTTTTACCAAATCTTGAGTTACTCCATTAGTTCCAAAAAAATAGGCTGTACCTAAATTAAGTTGAGCAAGTGAAGACCCCTTAGATGCAGCTAACTCTGACCAATAAATAAATTTCTCTCCACTTTTTGGTACGCCCTCACCAAATGCATATAATCCAGCCAATTCATTTTGGGCAATTATATCCCCACTTTCAGCAGACGTTTCTAAAAGTTTTAAATAATTTTCCTTATCGCCAGCTTCAGAATATTTCTGTATTTTTTGATATGAATCTTGCTCCGTTGATGTAATCTTTTCTGAATCAGGAAGTGTATTCGTTGATGTACCATTACTACAACCACTTACCATCAATAGGCTGAAAAAGATAGAATAAGAATATTTCATTTACTAACTCCAAAAATTAAAAACTTGACGGAAACCATTGAGAACTCGGAGGTACATTTAAATACACAGGATTTTCTTCTTGATATCTTTTCCCCAGTTCTTGTAATCGCTTCATTTCAGTACATTTGCCACTTGAGTTGCATTAGGCATAACTAATGCAGCGGTCTTTTGCTTCATCCAATAATGTAGATGCGCCGACAGGACTTGTATTAGTATAGACTACCCACCCATCGAAAATGCTTATGGTGAGGCAGGTAAACTATAATTAGCTAATGCTGGTACTGCTACTCAGCATGCTGAGTTATATTTTCTTGCACACTGCTTTTTTGGTCATTATCACTACACCCAGTTAACCCCAATAAAATTGCTAGTAAAAGTATTTCTTTCATTTATTTCTCCTTATTTTCAGTTATTTTACTTTTTAATAAATGACTATAATTGGTAAGAAATAAAAAAACCTGCTAATACTTTTCTCTTTAGTTTTAGTTACAAAAACAAGAAAATAATTTTATTTAAAAAAACTTATCAAACAGTATCTTTTCATATAACCCCGGAAAATAAAGCTTCATTATGATAAAAATGATTACATAATGAAGCCTTTCCATTTATTTTTATCTAAGAATATTTAAATTATTAATTGCGTTCAAATGTCCTTGCTTAGCTGCTTTTTCATACCAAAACTCAGCTTGCTTTTTATCTTTTTTTACATACACGCCTTGCTCAAAGAAAACCCCTAAATTATATTGTGCTTCAGGATTACCTAGTTCAGCAGCTTTTCCAGAGAAACTAAATGCCTTTTCATAGTTTTCCTGATCCAAGTACATTTTTGATAACCCCTCATATGCCCGTGAAGGATTATCTTGGACTCCTAATAAATACCAACGCTCTGCTTTTTCAAAATCTGGTGATCGACCAAAATCTTTAACTCTATATAGTTCTGCCAAGTTCAATTTAGCATCTTTGTTACCATACCTATTTGCTTCTAAAAAACATTCTTCAGCCTTTTGAAAATCCTTATCTTTTCCTAACCCAGCAAAATAAATCATACCTAATGAATTTATAGCTTCATGGTTATTAGCTTTTGCAGCCTTTTCAAACCAATAGTAAGCTTTATCATAATTAGGTTTGATATTATCTAACCCATTTAGATAGACCCATCCCATTAGATTCTCTTTTTCATCTAAGGATAAATCTTTTAAATTAAGAATTTCACACTGCTTACTACTACTTCCTGCTAATTTACACTCTTCCTCGAGCGTAGGGAACTTGTCCTGTTTATTCAAATTTGTACAAGCAATTAAGCTACATATAACAATGCTTATAGCGGAAATAAACAGAACTTTATTTTTGAGCATTATTATGCTATCTCTTATAAATTACAGAAAATTATTTGAATACTTACTGTTTTATCTTTTCTTTAGCACTTGAGATGCCTTGCTCATATGCTTTATTAAAGTAAAATTGAGATAAACTTTCATTTAACTTATTATAATCTGGAGATGAATATATGACCCCTAAGTTATAAGATGCTTGTCCTTTACTCATTTTACTAGCTAATTCAAAATACTTAATAGCTCGATCCACATCTTTAGTGATACCATTACTATTTATCAAATTAATACCCAAATTTAAAGCAGCCTCAGCATTATTTAATGATGCAGATTTTTCCCAGTAATTATTACAAATTTTATAGTCTTGTTTAACAACCACACCTTCGCAATATATCAACCCTAACTCAAATAATGAAAGAGCATCATTTTTTTCGGCTGCACTTTTTAAATAATTTAACCCTTCTTCAATATTTCCTTCTTCAATATAAATAGAGCCTATAGAGCCCATTGCATCAACATCATTCAACTTAGCAGCTTTAAGATAATATTTTTTTGCATTTTCTATACTTTTTTGAACTCCAGTTCCAGTGTAGTACTTAAAACCAGTATTATACATAGCGGAGACATTTCCATTATCTGCCGATTTTTTTGTCCACTCAAATGATTTTTTAGTATCATAAGTTCCACTCAGCGCTTTAAAATAAATATCTGCCAATATTAGTTGAGCATCACTATTACCCTCTTTTGCCAAGTTTTCATAAATAGGTTCGAGTCTTTTATAATATTCTTTCTTTTCATCAGAGTTTGATGGTGCAGCTTCTGCTTGTGATCTTAACTGCTCAGCTTGTTCAAATGTCATATTTAAATCAGATGATGTATTCGAAGCATTACAAGCAGTAATACATATACTGACAGCTAGACTCACTAATAATTTCTTTTTCAGCATTTTGTACATAACCTCTTAAAAACTCATTTTGTTAAAAATGTCATTAATGTTGACATTATTTGGCGGAATATGTGCATGAGAGCGAGGATCATACTCAGGAATGGTTTTGGGATCGATATATGATCGAGGCTTTGGTTTAGGTACACTTTTTTCACATCTACCATTTCGACCATTACAAATGGGCCCACGTGGGTCATTTGTAAAACAAGCTTCAACCTTATAGCTAGATAAACTAGGTATAACATGTCCACTTGAAACTCCAGCACTATCAGCGACTCCTCTATCATATGTCGACATTAAGCCATCACTAGATGCTTCACCTAAACCAGTTTTACCAAAACCTATACCTCTAAATAATACAACACTAGCACTTACATCTCCCCACCCACCATTCAATGCGTCTTTATAAACACCATCATATGGGTCATGAAAAGTTACTGATCTACTTCCTGCCGCTCCTAAAGTGCCCCCCCGCCCATATGAGCCACCACCAACAACTATTGATGCGACACCTCTTTCATTATTTAGGCATTGGGATCTTAAATCATATTTAATTCCTGTTCCGGCAAGAACACTAACTTGATAACTTGAACCAGTCCATTCAGTTAACCCCATCGGATCAACCCACTGATTCGGATCACTCACATACGAAGAGTTATTCAACCCACCAAACAATCCAATCGGGTCTTTACTTACATATCTTGCACTATACGGCTCATAATAACGGTAACGGTTATAATGTAAGCCAGTTTCGTCATCGTAATATTGGCCTTGGAAACGAATATTAGTGTCTTCAAGCAATGCATTAGTGGCTTTTATTTCTATAGCTTCACCCCATGCATCCTGTTTTATTTCCCAAACACACTCACCTAATTCATTAGTTAATGTTTGCGGCGTACTAAATTGGTCACAGTGATAAAAAAGCACCCGCTCCAATTCAGCTTTATTTTTTCGTGTTTCCGTTTTCCATATCGGATCTTTATAAACCGGAATAATCTTCATGCTGAAATTGAGAATAATTGGGGTTTCTAGAAGCTTGATAAAACCTGTATAGCCCGTTTGCAGCAGCGGTACAAAACTCTGCGGTTCATAGACATAATGCTTAGTGTAGTTTTCGTCTAATTTATTAGATTGCTGTAACTCCCAAATCATCAGGTCACCGTCCCAGCCAAATATAGTCAGGGTTTGCGCATTTTGGTTTTTCTTAAATACGCGTCGTCCAAATACATCATAACCATATTCAGTCACCTGACCCTGATGATCACTGCAAATCAATCTATTCAGGTTATCTCATGTCAGTTTTAATGTTTTGCCTGCAGGGCTGCTTTCAATGCAGACAAGTCATTTTAGATCGAGATGCACATGCGATCATTCCACCTAGGAAAAATGCAAAGCCGTGGAAAGATCAGCAAGCGAAGTCAGTAGCGCGGAACGAGTTATTAAAAACAGTCAAACAGCTAGGTAGATCGCTTTGGAAAAAATGGTCAGGCTATCATCGGCGAAGTTTGGTTGAAACTAAGATGTACTGCATTAAATTATTAGGCGATAAACTCAGTGCTAAGAACTTTCAAAGCCAAGTCAATGAAGTACATGCCCGTATAGCCATTTTAAATAAATTTACAGACTTAGGCAGATCACATACCCGAGTTGTCACTTAAATTTGAGTTGCTTAAGGGAGTTTTACTTTTTAAATCTTTGTGCAACAAAGTCATTACTTACTAATTACCTTGTAAAATAGCTTTTATGTAGCTTAGTTTCTCTAGATCTTCCAAACTTTTGGTTTTCATATAAGTGCTATTTTTCATAAATTCTTCTATTTTTTTTTCAACTTCTGACTTTTGCACTGTACTTAAATTATCAAGAATAATTGAAAATTCAGGTCTATTATAATAAAAATTCATTACAACCACTGCTATTAATTCAGTAAATGTTTCATCATCTACTTTATACGGTAGTCTATTAATTTTATACATAAAATCATCAGAATCTTCACATACAAAATTATACCCTGTATCTTCAAACACTTTTATTGATTTTTCACTAATATTCAATATTTTACTTTGAACTTTGAATTTTTCAATAGAAATTTCACACTCTTTATCGATAAAATACCCACTACCAATTAAATATATAAATAAAATAGTGCAGCAAAAAATAACAGTTATAAAAAATTTTTTCATTACTCAACATCCAATATTCCATAAAGGTCAACAAAATCTGGCTTGTGTCCAAATTTCCTTTTGCTTTCTAAATCGCCTCCTTTAAAAACAAGCGCTTTATGCTTGTTCGTTTTTTGTATAAAACTAGATAATTTATCCCACTTCACATTTCCATTTTTTGCTCCCATTGAAGAGGGAATAGTCACACAGCCTGTACTATAAGTTCCTGGATGAAGTCTAAAATAGCCTCTCATTTTCTTGTTATTAAAATCATAAGTAAAATCATCTGTATGCATATCGACTGCATAAAGCTTGTACCAATGCTCTTTACCTTCACCCTCATGTGGGATTATCCAATATCTCCCTCTTGGAATAGCTTGCGACTCATCTAGTGATAAATTAGTTACTTGTTGAGTCATATGATCTACACTTGCATATCCACCTGTGAAAACGCCATTTATACCTATTGTTTCTTTTGAATCTAAATCAGAACCTTTAATTGTTCCATTCGATTTGTTAAAAACAATATGTACAATTAGTCCCATAGGATCCACCCACTGATTCGGATCACTGACATAAGCTGAATTATTTAAGCCCCCCATCAACCCAATCGGGTCTTTACTCACATAACGTCCACTGTACGGCTCGTAATAACGATAACGGTTATAGTGCAAGCCTGTCTCAACATCATAGTATTGCCCCTGAAAACGGATATTACTTTGTTCTAACAAATTGTCACTGGCTCTGATTTGCTGCGTATTGCCCCACGTATCCTGCACGATCTCCCAGACACATTCACCACGTTCATTACTTAAGGTTTGCGGTGTTCCCACTTAGTCACAGTGATAAAAAGCAACGCGTTCTAGCTTTGCTTTGTTCTTTCTCGTTTCTGTTTTCCATACAGGGTCTTTATAAATTGAGTAAGGTTCACGTTGGAATTTTGAATAGTCTGGGGTCTCAATCAGTTTGATAAAGCCTGTATAGCCTGTTTGGAGTAATGGTACAAAACTCTTTGCTTCATAGACATAATGCTTAGTATAGTTTTCATCAGCATTATTAGATTGCTGTGACTCCCAAATCATCAAGTCACCGTCCCAGCCAAATAAAGTCAGGGTTTGCGCATTTTGATTTTTCTTGTATAAACGCCGTCCAAATACATCATACCCATATTCAGTCACTTGACCATTATGATCACTGCGAATCAAACGGTTCAGATTATCCCACGTCAGTTTTAATCATTTGCCCGCATGGCTGCTTTCAATCACATTGCCTTGTGCATCGTATTTATAGTTTTTACCCTTATATTGAGCGATCAAATTACTTTTCGCTTGAGACGCTTGTGTAGCAAGGGAGTCAATCAAATTCCCTGCAGGGTCAAAAGTAAAGCTTTCCATTTTATGCATACTTTTGCTCTGTATCAAACGGCCAACCGCATCATATTGATAATTCAGCTTGCCT
>NZ_JBLIYY010000019.1:0-67367 GCF_057480965.1 Acinetobacter sp. P37
CTCGCTTAAAGAAGGCGTTGAAATGGTTATGCCTGGTGACAACGTAGAAATGTCAGTAGAATTAATCCACCCAATCGCAATGGACGCTGGCTTACGCTTCGCGATCCGTGAAGGTGGTCGTACAGTTGGTGCGGGTGTAGTTTCTAAAGTAACTGCATAATCACTAAATGTGTGTAAAAAAGCGCCTCTTTGAGGCGCTTTTTTTATGCTTATTCAATGTGATAGGGAAATTGTCTGACAATATTTTTTAAAGCTGTCCTTTAGTGATAATTCACTGTCCTTAACTGAAATAATTACGCGTCAATAAAACCGTAATATGAACTCAAGAAAACCAATAAAAGTTTGAGTATTTCATAACTCAAAAAGGAGTTAGGCATGAACGCTAAAGTAAAGATCACTAATCGAGCAGGTGCAAGTTTCCCTGTGCGTCGCATGAATTTTGATTTTGATGCGGTACCAGAGTACTGGATGAATGGCTCAGCAGGTTTGACACATTTTATGACCGCATTGTCTGCTTTATTTCCCGCGGGTGAAATGTTCTTTATTGATAGTGTGCGTGCAGTACGTAAACACCCCGCGATCGCAAATAATGAAGCCCTACAAAAAGAAATTAGTGCTTTCATTGGTCAAGAAGCAATGCATACGCAAGAGCATGAGGGTTTTAATGCTTCTGCACAAAAATACGGTCATGATGTCGAAACACTTGATAAGGCAACGGGTCGTGTTATCCAAGGTGTGCGCAAAGTCTTTGCACGTATTGGTAAACCTGTTGGTATTACTCAAGAAATGGTGGATCTTACTGCAACTACGGCACTTGAGCATTTCACTGCAACGATTGCTTCACAGTTATTGGTAAACCCACATATTCAAGCCTTAATGACTGATGAAACCATGAAAAATATGTGGTTATGGCATGCGATTGAAGAAAATGAGCATAAAGCCGTAGCTTATGATGTATTTGAAGGTGTCTTTGGTCAGGGAATAAAGGCCTACGCACTCCGTACAGGTTCATTGATTGGCGCAATGGTGACATTATTCTTCGTACAAAGTTATTTTGTCGCTCGTTTATTAAAAGAAGATAACAAGCTTAATTTTGAAGCATTAAAAGATATTTATACCTATGGTTATAGCCCTTCAAAAGGCATCATCACTGGTATGGGTAAAGAAATGTTGATGTATTTTAAACCTGGTTTTCACCCGAATGATTTAGATACTTCAGGTTTGTTAAAAACGTGGAAAGCATATTTGGGTCTCTAATCTCAGCGCCGTGGTGACTTTTTGAGAAGGGCGATGTAAATCGCTCTTTTTTTTATTCAACTTTAGAAGCAAACTTTTTATAATGCGCATACCCTAGCCATAGAAAGATAAACGAAGATGATTCGTTTGATGCAAGACGCTGATGTACAGCAGGTTTACGATATTGAGCGCCGTGTACAAAGCCATCCTTGGACCATAAAACAATTTCAAGAATCGATTGCTGCCTATCAAAGTGCGGTGATTGAGCGACAAGGAAAAGTTGTAGGTTTTTGCATTTTACAACCCGTTCTAGATGAAGCAAATTTATTGTTAATGGCGATCGATCCGAGCCAGCAAGGCAGAGGATTAGGTTTTCAATTGCTCAATGAATCTATTGCTTTACTCAAAAATAACCCCATTCAAATCTTCTTAGAAGTGCGAGAAGGTAATCAACCAGCGATCCGTTTATATGAAAAAGCGGATTTTCATCAAATCGATTTGCGAAAGAATTATTATCCAAATGCCGATGGAACTCGTGAGCACGCCATTATTATGGTGAAGACTTGTGGTGATGATTTTGCAGCTTTATTTAAATAAAAGCGATGAAGAGTGATCAAATTTAAAGAAAGCATTCGTGAATAAACGGATGCTATTTTATTGAATATCTTTTGTTTGATCCCGTTTATTTAATAATAGGATTGTTCCAGCCGGAAGGTAAGGTGGTCATCAGGGAATCCCCCAGTTGGCTAATTTCTTCTTGGGTCAGTGGTCGGTTGAGTCGACGCCATTGTCCATCAAGCAGAAGTTCCAGTGGAATGTACTGAGATTTATAATTCATTTTTTGCGAATCGGGCACCCAATAGCCCAAGTAGACATATTGCAGTCCAAGCTTTTGTGCATGCTCAATTTGTTTCAGAATGGCAAAAGTACCTAGTGAGCGACGGCTTTCATCAGGATCAAAAAAGGTATATACCGCTGAAATACCATCATCAAGTGGATCACAGGTAGATACACTGATCAGTTGCTCATCTAACCACAGCTCTAAAAAGAAACTGTCAGTGCAGCTATTAATTAAAAATTTTTCAAATTGATCTTGGCTAGGTGGGTACATATCACCATCAGCATGCCGCTCATTAATGTAGCGTTCGTACAGCGCATAATGCTTTGCATCGGCATCTTGAGGGCGGCTAATTTTCACCGTTAAATCTTGATTCCGTTTCCACGCTTTTTTTTGCACGCTGTTCATTTGAAATTCATGAACAGGAACGCGAGAGGACAAACATTGGCGACAAAGATGACATTCAGGGCGATAGACAAAATCACCACTACGACGAAAACCCATGCGGGAAAGTTCGGATAACGTGACCACATCAATACGATGGACCGGGTCCAAAAATACCATCCGAGCAGATTTATTTTCTAAGTAGCTACAATCATGCGGAGGCGTGATGTAGTACTGTAATTCGTTCAACAGGGACTTTGGTTGATAGGAATTCATCGTAATATCCCTCTTTTATTGTCATGCGCTGAGACTTGCCCATTGCGCTATTGTTTTACTTGAAAATACACTGTCCTGATACTTTTTCCAATCGATAGAGGGTTGTTTAACAACATCTTGTAACGAATTAAGGTATTGTTGGCGAGAAAGTGTACTCGCACCTAAGCTTAAGAGGTGATCGTTGACCAATTGGCAATCAATCCATGGCAACTGATTCTCTTGCCCGATGAGCATTAAGGTGTAAAACGCCATTTTAGAGACATCTGTTCGTGTACTAAACATAGACTCGCCAAAGCAGCCATGTCCAATATTGACACCATAGAGGCCACCGACAACGATCTCGTTTTCCCAAACTTCAATGCTATAAGCATAGCCTGCGTCAAACAGCGCAGAATATCCCTGAATAATATCTTCTGAAATCCATGTTTCATTGGCATAACTACGCGGCAAAGAACATGAGCGAATTACAGTTTCAAACGCATGATTAATGGTGATCTTATAGTCCATTTTTTTCATGCTGCGTAATAACGATTTGCTTGGATGATAGTCCTGCGGTCGAATAATGCAGCGGGGTTCAGGACACCACCAACAAATTGGATCACCTTCACTGAACCATGGGAAAAGACCGTGACTATAGGCTTCAAACAGTGTGGAAGGGGAGAGGTCAGCACCGATGCAAATTAAGCCTTCACCTTCGGGATCGCATTCAACAGGATCGGGGAAAGTAAATTCAGAAGGAGGGAGTATCGGCATGCCAAGCTTCTTATTGAGTTACACGGATATTTATCATACATAAAAAAGCCGACCATCAGGTCGGCTAATTTTTAAAACTATTTAGCTAAGCAAATGACTGAAGCAAAAGATTATTCACCGAGTGCATCAAGATATTTTTCAGCATCGAGTGCAGCCATACAGCCTGAACCTGCAGAAGTAATGGCTTGACGGTAGATACTATCGGCAATATCACCCGCAGCAAATACGCCTGGAATAGACGTTTGTGTTGCGTTGCCTGCGGTGCCACTTTGAACTTGGATGTAGCCATCACGTAAGTTCAATTGACCTTCAAAAATACCGCTATTTGGTTTGTGACCAATCGCCACGAACATACCAGTGACATCAACGTTTTGAGTTGAATCATCTTGCGTAGATTTAATACGTACAGAAGTCACACCGGTGTTATCGCCAATAACTTCATCCACTTGGTGATTCCAGATAATACTGATTTTACCTTCTTTTTCTTTTGCAAAAAGATGATCTTGAAGGATTTTCTCTGAACGTAAAGTGTCACGACGGTGTACAAGAGTGACATGAGAAGCAATGTTTGAAAGATACAGCGCTTCTTCCACAGCAGTATTACCACCGCCGACAACCATGACTTTTTGATTTTTATAAAAGAAGCCATCACATGTTGCACATGCGCTTACGCCTTGACCCATGAAAGCAGCTTCTGATTCAAGACCTAAATATTGTGCAGTTGCACCTGTACAAATAATCAATGCATCACAAGTAAACTCTTCCATATCGCCTTTAAGCACGAACGGACGAACATTGAGGTCCACTTCGTTGATATGGTCATACACAATTTCTGTACCAAAACGTTCAGCATGAGCTTGCATTTGTTCCATTAGGGCAGGGCCTGTTAAACCTTCTGCACCACCTGGCCAGTTGTCTACTTCTGTCGTTGTAGTCAATTGACCGCCTAATTGAATACCTGCGATGAGTGTCGGTTTCAGGTTCGCACGGGCAGCGTATACCGCAGCGCTATAACCTGCAGGACCAGAACCTAAAATAATTAGACGTGAGTGACGAGCGCTCATCCGTAGAATCCTTTTTTTATATGATAATTTGTGGAATTATACGTCAAAGTTTGAAACGATTGTGTGAGATTAAAGTCGATATTATTGATCATCGAAATCGTTTTGAGCTATATAGAATAAAGTTAACAACTATACTTAAATTATCTTGCATCTTTTTTATTGAACAGGTGCATAATAACAGGTTTAGATTCAGCCCATTTTTGTTGTGGGTAATGACAAAAACATTCATGAAGAATTGGTTACAGGAACGTATATGACAGCGGTGTCGGGTGCATATGCACAGCGCTTAATAATGACATTATTCCTTGTTTCATTTGGGATATATCTGTTCCTTGCAACAGTCACATATACGCCATTTGATCCGGGATGGATGCATTTATCCAGTGATACTCAGCAAGTTTCAAATGCCAGCGGCGTCGCAGGCGCATGGATCGCTGATTTACTCTATGGATTTTTAGGTTGGGCAAGTCTGCTGATACCTGTCTATTTATTTCTCGAAGCAATTCAAGTCTGGTGGCCACGTAGTTTTCTAAACCGTCCATTTCGCTATGCCGCTCAGTTCTTTATTTTACTGGCAACTTCAAGTTTACTTTTCCTGTTTTGGAATGTTCCCGAAGATACTTTAGAAAATGCATCGGGCGGGATTATTGGTTATGAACTGGGTCAAAGTCTTGAACAAATTTTAACGGTCTATGGTGCAGCAGTATTTCTCATTGCATTTTGGATCATGTTGTTCACTTTGGCCTTTGGTATCAAGTGGAATAAGACATGGGCAACCATGAAATCGACACCGGCTTATCTCCAAGATTTGTTCTATCGCAATGTCCCTGAAGGAGATACTGCTTTTGACCGTACCGTACCATCTACTAAAAAAGAGAGTGCTGCTGCGCATGCATCAAAAGTGATTGCACCAGTCACACCCGCCCATGAGCATCATGCTGTAGAGGTTGACCCTGTAGTACGTGATCGTGTTGCTGAGCGTTTATTTGATGATATTGCTGATAAAGAATGGGCAGACAAAGAAGGCAATGCACAGCATTTATCTAAGGTAAATTCGCCGGAGACTGCCACACCATCCGATGAAGATTTTGAACATACTTTGGCGAAAGTGCGTCAGCTTGAGCAAGATCAACAACGTGTTGTTGCGACGGGAGAGGTTTGGCGTGCCTTGCATTCAAATGATGACCAACGGCACAAACAAGATATTGATGCTTTACTAAAAGCTGCAGAAGAAGAGCAGCCTGCCAATCAAACTGAATATTTCAACAAAGCAGCGGATGTGCATTCGACTTCTCCGACAGAAGCGGTGCAACCTGCTAAAAAATCAGTGGATTGGGATGATGATGAAATCTTCGATGAGCTGTTAGCGGCTGTCCCGAATGGTAAAACAGCGACTGATGTGCATAGCCCATTTAATACAGCACAAAGTGAAAGCCCTGCAACGCATTCAAATGATTTTGCAACAGGTACTGCTGCAACTGTTGTAGGATTAGGTGTGGCAGCTGCACAAACGACAACGCTCACCACACCGAAAAATATCAATGCTGAAGCTGAATTTAATGATCTCGATGATTTGCTGGTTGAAGAAGCAGAGCGAGCGATAGAACAGGTACAGCCAGTTCGTACAACCAGTAGTTATGCGCAATCTACGCCTTTGGTTCGTGCTGAAATCAATACACAGCCGCAGACTTTTGTATCTGATGATGAAAAAGCCTTAATCAGCTCGAATAAAGATGCTTTCCGTGAAGTGTGGCAAGAAACAGCAGGTAAGCCTGAAGACATCGATTTAGATCTCGAAGATGATTTTGACTTTGATGCGCCTTTAACCGATGCCTCTGGTCGTCCAATGTCTCGTGCGATGCAAGTGGCACAAAAACGTTTGGATTTACCGACTTTGCCGGGATTGGAAATATTAGATCCTGTAGATCCGAATAAGAAAGTTAATTTTACCGCAGAGCAATTGTCTCGCTTGTCTGAACTTTTAGAAATTAAGCTGCAAGAGTTTAATGTCAAAGCTAAAGTTGTAGAAGCACAGCCGGGCCCTGTCGTGACACGTTTTGAACTAGATTTGGCACCCGGTGTAAAAGCATCGAAAGTGACCAATATTTCACGTGACTTGGCACGCTCAATGTCTATGGCTTCTGTACGTGTGGTGGAAGTTATTCCGGGTAAACCGTATATCGGGATTGAAGTCCCAAATAGTTCACGTGAAATGGTTCGTCTTATTGAGCTGTTAGAAACGCCGGCATACCGTGATCCAAATGCCTTACTTAGTATGGCGATGGGTAAAGATATTTCGGGTAATCCTGTCTTGGCAGATTTGGCGAAAGCACCGCATATGTTGGTGGCAGGTACCACGGGTTCTGGTAAGTCAGTCGCAGTTAATGCCATGTTGTTGTCGATGTTGTTGAAATATACACCTGAGCAACTGCGACTCATCATGATTGACCCGAAACAGTTGGAACTTGCCAACTATAACGATATTCCACATTTATTAACGCCTGTTGTAACCGACATGAAAGATGCGGTGAGTGCATTGAACTGGTGTGTGAATGAAATGGAGCGTCGTTATAAGCTGATGTCTTTGATGAAAGTGCGTAAGCTGACTGACTTTAACCGCAAAATTGAAGAAGCAATGGCCAACGGGGAAGATCTCATCGATCCAACTTGGAAGCCAGATGACTCTGCAACCCAAAGTCGTGCGCCACGTTTACAGCCTATGCCGTTGATCGTAATTGTTGCCGACGAATTTGCCGACATGATCATGCAAGTGGGTAAAAAAGCTGAAGAAATGATTACCCGTCTTGCACAAAAATCACGTGCAGCAGGGATTCATTTGCTGTTGGCGACGCAGCGTCCAACCGTAGATGTAGTGACAGGTTTGATCAAAGCCAATATTCCAACGCGTGCTGCGCTACGTGTCAACAGTAAACTGGATTCACGTACTATCTTAGACGCTGGTGGTGCGGAAGACTTACTGGGCCATGGTGATATGTTATTCCTCGGACCGGGGAAAATTGAACCTGAACGGGTACATGGCGCGTTTATTTCAGACGATGAAGTGAACCGTATTTGTGATGCATGGCGTGAGCGCGGTGAACCGAATTATGTCGATGAAATCCTCACGCCTTATGATGAAGAGCCGACATCTCGCGGTTTTGAAGATGGTGATGGCGGATCAGATCGAGATGCTTTGTATGACCAATGCGTTAGCTTTGTACTGGAAACTCGTAAAGCTTCTACTTCTTCGCTGCAACGTAAATTTAGCCTCGGTTATAACCGTGCTGCACGGATTATTGATCAGATGGAAGAAAATGGCATCGTCAGTGGTATGGGACCAAATGGTAAGCGTGACATTTTGGTTTAATCAATTGGATTAGATCTTTCTCTAAAACCTGCTTCGGCAGGTTTTTTTATTTTTAGATTGAGAACTTATCTTGGTAGAACATGGACTGGGCCAGTTCGATAAAAGCTTTGCAGGCCGGGCTCATGAGTTTTTGATTTTTTACGGCGAGTCCAATCTGCCGTTGGGTATTTGGAAAGAGTGGACGTTTAACCACATGTGGATGTAGCGCCAACAGCTCAGCAGGCATAGCCATATCCGCAACGATAGCGATACCTTCTTGTAAATTCACCATATTTAAAATGGTTAAAAGTTGCGACATTTGATAGGTGATTTTGGGTTGAATTTGATGTTGTTGCAGTAACTTTTCCACATGAGACTGACTACCTGCACGGGTCATAATAAAGGGGTAATTTTGCAGGTCTTGGATATTTAAATGACTGTGTTTGGAAACTGAATAACTATCTGGAATCAAGGCAATGAAAATGTCTTGGATTAAAGGGAAAGTGAACAGCTGCGGCTTAGGGAGTACGGCAAAACCAACATCAATCTGACGTTCATAAATCCAACGAGACACTTCTGCATCGGTACCTTCTTCGACATAGATCTCAATGTGCGGATAGCGCTCTCGATACGCTTTTAATAGCTCTGGAAGCAGATGAATCGAACTAGAAGAACCAAAAGAGCCAATTCTCAGCGTCCCTTGTTGAATACCATGTGCGGCATGCACTTCTTGTTGCATGATTTGTGCGGTATTAATGACTTCTTTGGCATGTAGTAATAACTGCTGACCGATGTGGGTCAGACTTATTTCGCCTTGTTCACGGCTAAATAAGCTGACATTCCAATGTTGCTCTAAACTTTTTAAGGCATGCGAGACAGCTGACTGAGTAATTCCCAGCTGCCGAGCAGCGAGAGTAAAGCTTTGTTGTTCTGCGACTTTAATAAAAATTTCAAGCTGAGAAAATGTCATTGCCATGAGTAATTACTCATTTTGTTATGAGTTTAGATGAGGATTATATTGTGCTACATAAATGGTTAAAGATGAAATAGCTTGTTTATTTCAAGGCGTACAGCATGAATATCGTCGTCGCATTGTTTCCCCTCGTTGCATTAATCGCGATGGGCTATGTGCTTAAATATACACAGTTTGTTCAGGATGAATTTTGGGCAAATTCAGAAAAAATCAATTACTATGTTTTATTTCCTGTGCTGCTTTTTTTGAATGTTTCAGCCGTGCAATTGGATCTGAACACTGTTTCACGAATGTTGACAGTACTGGTTGCGGGCACCTGTTTGATCAGCATCGTGTTGTGGGGAATCAAGCAGTTTATGCATATCCCCGTGCAGCGTTTTGGCGTGTATATCCAAAGTCATATCCGTTTTAATACCTATATTGGTTTGTCGCTCATGGGTGCTTTATTTGGCTCCACAGGCATGCAGATGTTTGCCATGTTAATTGCCGTTGCCGTGCCCTTAGTCAATATTATTTCAGTCTTGGCGTTTTCAAATTTAAGCCTGAAGCAATTGGGGCAGACCTGTCAGTCCATCGCAAAAAATCCCTTAATTTTAGGTTGTGTGGTAGGGGTATTGTTTAATTTATCAGGCTTGAGTCTGTTTAAAGGCTTACCTGAGTTATTAAAAATATTGGCAGCCATGAGTTTACCGCTCGGACTACTTTCCGTTGGGGCAGCATTACAGTTTCAGCAAATGCGCGCCGATCTACGTCGTTTAAGTTTAAATACGATAGGGCGTCTCATGTTAATGCCATGTATTGCTTATCTATTGAGTACTTGGATGGGTTTGACTGATTTTGAGCGGATGATTTTAGTGGTCTTTTTTGCTTTGCCAACTGCATCTTCGTCTTATATTTTGACACGCTATTATCAAGGCGATTCACAAATGATGGCGGCCATTATTAGTGTACAAACCATTGGTTTTGGCTTGATGTTTCCATTGCTCATGTTGATCGTGCATTAATCATGCTGAAATACTATCACGCTGATTTTAAATAAGATAAAAAAAGCCCACATCATGCGGGCTTTTTTTTCGGTACTCGAAATTAAGCAAATTTTGCCAATACTTCGAGGAAACCTGCGCTTTGACGTGGATATTGAGCAATCACGTCATGAATACGCTGACCTTCAGGATTAGTTGCGTTCACATCACGGCCATCGGCAACGAATTGAGTCAAAAGACGCTCATAGTCATTTGGACGCATATGTTTGAAAGCATGGTAAAGCACGTGAAAGTCGCCATTCACTCCTTCAGGAGGAAGCTGAGTAAGGTAGGCAAATACACGCTCATCTGACCATTCTTCGTTGAACGTTGCTGGCTGAGATAATGCCATCGCAATCTCCTTGCTGGTTTAAAAATACAAAAAGGCAAAAATGAGTACGCAAGTAAAATGGTTTTATTCGCCATCTCTAAGTTAAGCGACTCATTTTATGGTTGGATCTAAAGTTATTTTTTTTATCCCGTTTACTCGAAGCAAAGCTTTTGATCTAACAAAGGAATAAAACTAATCCAGCCCACTCGAAGCAAAGCTTCTCATCTTGCGGCTGGGTAAAGCAGCGCTTTACTGATCCAGCCTCACATTTTGCCTTGATTCAATTTACTTGGCTAATCAGAATTCAGATTAACGTTCTTCAGGCAAATTGATATTCATTTCAAGCATTTCAATATTCGCTTCAGAACGAACAGACATTTGAATATGTTGCTCATCTACACCACGAACATAGCGGTTTACTACTTGCATGATTTCTTTTTTCATCATGTCAATCTTGTCTTGGCTGAGGCGTTTACCTAAACCATTTTCAGATGCCACGATGACTTTTAAACGGTCTTTTGCCGTTTGTGCGCTTGAGGGTTTCTCGTCGCTGCTAAAAAGTTTGCTCCAAAATCCTGCCATGATTACGCTCCAAATAGACGTGCTAACCAACCCTTAGGTTTTACCGTAATGTGACGGTAAGGGCGTTCTTCACCAAGGAAACGTGCAACAAGATCATCATACGCTTGGCCAGCCGCTTCTTCTGTAAAGAGAATCACTGGTTTACCTTCGTTTGATGCTTGTAGAACGCTTTTACATTCAGGAATAACACCTAAAGTCGGTACGCGTAAAATATCTTTTGAAATGTCATCAATCGTCAACATCTCTTGCTTATCCGCACGTTCTGGATTGAAACGTGTAATACAGAGATGCTTACGGATACGACCTTCGTTTTGTTCTACTTTTTTGGTTTTGCTGTCGAGCATACCAATAATACGGTCAGAGTCACGTACCGAAGAAATTTCTGGGTTCGTCACAATGATCGCTTCATCAGCATGATACATTGCTAAAATTGCACCACGTTCGATACCCGCAGGTGAGTCACAAATAATGTAATCGAACTCTTGAGAAAGTTCGTCCATTACACGAGCTACACCTTCATCTGTTAACGCGTCTTTATCACGTGTTTGAGATGCTGGCAAAATGTAGAGATTTTCAATATCTTTATCGCGAATAAGCGCTTGTTGTAATCGAGCTTCGTTATTCAATACGTTTACAAAGTCATATACAACGCGGCGTTCACAGCCCATGATCAAGTCAAGGTTACGTAAACCCACATCAAAGTCGATCACAACAGTTTTGTGGCCGCGAAGGGCTAAACCTGTTGCAAAAGATGCGCTTGTAGTTGTTTTACCTACGCCACCTTTACCTGATGTTACGACAACAATTTTCGCCACCGAATCCACTCCTGTTATGGTTTAAATCCCCTTTTTTAATTAGGGGTTTGGTGATTATTTATACATTAAAATTGCAAAGCTTCAAATACTAGCTCTTGCTGGTCATTCAAATAAATATGTACTGGCTGTTTGACCACATGAGGTGGAATGTCATCAGCGACACAGTAAGTCCCTGCAATTGAAACCAATTCAGCTTCTAATGAATGGCAGAAAATACGTGCAGCCGTGTTCCCACCAGCTCCGGCAATGACTCTACCACGAGCACTACCATAAATATGTATATTTCCTGAAGCAATTACTTCTGAACCGCTATTAATCCCAGCATTAATAATGATATCGCCATGGTCTTGGACTAAACATTGACCTGTACGTAAGATTTCATTGTGATACGACGTAGCATGACGAATGGTTGGTACTTCGACTGCAGCAATTTTATCTTCGGTTTTTTCTTCTGCAGGCGCGGGTTCTTCAACCACTTGTTCGCGTGTCGGTTTAACTTGTTGTAGTTTGCGATCCGCAGGAACTACGGGAAATTGGATAGCACGTGCTTGGTCCGATAGCGGACCTTCAGTGACACCAATCGGTTGAATTTCAATACTAATAAGTAGTTGAATCAGTGCAATTAGTTCTTGATCAACCGTACTTTCAATCACGGCTAATGTTCCGGGTGGAAAAGCCTTTTGGAACATTGGAGTAAGTTGCTGGCGGATCGCATCATGATCATTGGTATCGAGGTGAATGCGAATCGCATTGACCATTTTGCCTTTTATCCGTATATCAGCCATATTGAATCCTTGAGACTTCTAACTATTACTTTTGTGCCGAAGTAGTTATGTTGTAAATAGAGCAAATCCTAGAACAATTTGCATGAATACTCTAGCGGAGTTCGCAATTATTTTTGACTAAGTGTTTATTCTGTAGCTTGGTCCTGTTCCTGCATAATCTGCTGCCACTGTTTTACTTTCACTTGCTTACGAATAGCCTCTAGACTTTCAAAAACCGCAGAGCGAACCAACTCATCCAGCTGGGCATTATTTTCGATTTCAATACGGCTAACACGCTGTGAAATGTCTAAATATAGATTGGGTTTTTGAGCCGTCGATGTATTGGGATAAGCCAATGGGGAAATTAAACCTTGGGTAATATTTTCACCCAAACGTTGCCCGATACTTTGAATCTGCTGTTCAATGCGGCTGCCAACGATTGGCACTAAGCGCAATAGCTGCGTGAGTTCTGGAGTGTCTTCGATGGCCTGACTGACGATTTGTCCGACATTTTTGGCGATCAATTCACGTTCAGTACGTAGCTCTTTGCTTAAATTTTCTTGCAAAATCTCAGCTAAAACTTGGGTGAACATCTCACGGTGATGCTGCACAAGATTACTAATTAGGTCTTTATGGGTTGTACTGGTATTGAGCTCATGCTTAACACCATCTAACACGGTAAGTACCACACGATCTGACAGTTCTTCCATCACGACTCGATAGTAGAACAATGCCTTTTTCTGCCATGCAGAAGGCACGATTTGATAGCCCATTTCATACAGTCGATAAGCAATAATGCCCGCACGAAATAAACGCAGGAAACGTAAATGCGGCACAATGGCTAAAATTTCGTACCAATGTATAAACGGGAAGAAGAACCAGCGCTGATGGTGCTTGTTGATGATGGCAATCGCCCAACGCACCAATAGTTCTACAATCAAAAAGATAATGAACCACGCTTCGGTGGTAATCACCCACGGATGCAAATGTTCACGGTAAAAACTCAGCACATCGGGCAGGTGGATACTGTTAAAGAACCAACTGCCAAGATTGCTCATAAGGAAAAAGTTCATGCACAGGCAGAACAAGTTAAAAACAATAATAAACACCATGAAAATGTCATAAATCAAAAACAGTTTGAATGACCAACTGTTTGGATTGACATGATGATATTTAGATTTCTTGTTTTGCGGCATGCTGTTCTGCGACATAAAACTTCTTCTTAATTATTCAGTAACTGAGTATTTAGCTTTCATACGAGTAATGAGTTGGTCTTTCTCCGTCCACAGCTCATCTACCCAATGCTGAAATTTTTCACGGAATTCTGCATCATCTTCATAGTTGCCGCCATGCACCCACGTTGGAATTTCAATTTTACGTAAATCCACGGCGATACGTGGAACTTCACCGAGCCAAAATTCGCCATAAGCTGGTGCACCATTTGGATAGACGATGGTCATATCTACGAGAGCATCAACTTGATCCCCTAAAATATTGAGTGCTAGTGCTAAACCACCCGCTTTCGGCTTAAGAAGGTTTTGATACGGTGATTGCTGCTGCGCATGTTTTTCAGGGGTGAAGCGAGTGCCTTCCAAATAGTTCAGCAGGGTAAAAGGCTGGCTCAATAACTGTTCACAAGATTTACGCGCTTCTTCCATATCTCGATATTTAAGTTCAGGATTTTTCGCGATTTGTTCTTTGCTGTGTCGTTTCATCATTGGAAAGCCTAAAATTTTAAAAGCTTGACCAACGAATGGAATGAAAATGAGTTCCCATTTGGTAAAGAAACGCGTCAGTGGCATACGGGTTAAACCAAAATATTGGTTGACTGTCGTATCGACCCAACTCTGATGATTACAGGTCATGAGATAGCGACCATGCAAATTTAAGTCGAGGCCTTCATCGATGGTGATATCCCATTTTGTGTTGGGTAAAACGTGATCAATTAACCAGTTATTGACCATTAGCCAACTGTTGGTAATTTTTATGTTGGTTTCATCAACCTTTTTTGATTTTTTAAAGAGTTTGGTTAGACCAAGGGCTAGTACAGGAGGACCATGGAAAAAAGTACTGCCTGTCATAACTGAACCGACGGTAAGTCCTTTGCTAATTTTTTTTAGTGTCGGTTGCTTATTTGTTTGAGATGACATATAAAAAGTCCTAGCGGAAATTGTCCAAATAATGATTGATTCTAATAAATATAGTTCGAGTTGATTAAATAAAAAAGGGCATCTGCAGAACTGTGAAGAAATTGTGATGGTATTAACAAATAAATCTCGTATTCATATTACAAATTGTAACTAAACGTTTTATTATTAACAAAAAATCAATGGTTCAGCCATTTGTTTTACTTCATCATTTCAACCATACAACAAAACACAAAGAAGGAGGCATGCAATGCGTGCACTAGTAATTTCGGCAGTAGTTGGGGCAATGGCACTTACTGGTTGTCAAAACATGGAATATGACAAAGCAGCAATCGGTACTGGTCTAGGTGCTCTTTTAGGCGCTGGTATTGCTTATTCTAATGCTGATAAAGACAAAATGGGTCAAGCAGCTGCAATTGGTGCTGTAGTTGGTGGTGGTGCAGGTCTTCTTCTTGATAAGAAAGAAAAACGTCTTAAACAAGAATTGGCTGGTACTGGTGTTGACGTAGGTCGTAATCCAGATGGTTCGATCAACCTTGTTATGCCATCAGTAACTTTCGCAACTAACTCTTCAACTATTCAATCTCAGTTCCAATCTGCGTTGAATGATGTTGCTAAAGTATTGCGTGAAGACGGTACTGCAAACAAACTTGCAATCGTTGTACACGGTCACACAGATAACACAGGTTCTGATGCGATCAACAACCCACTTTCTCAAAACCGTGCAAACTCAGTGAAAAACTACCTAGCGTCTCAAGGTATTTCTTCAACTCGTATTACTGCACGTGGTTACGGTTCAACTTCTCCAGTAGCGGATAACTCAACTGCTGCAGGTCGTGAACAAAACCGTCGCGTAGAAATCTCAGTTTACGAAACTAAATAAGTTTTAGTTCGAAACGAAAGGCCACCCTCGGGTGGCTTTTTTTATGGCATTTTTAATGACCGATAAAATACATTTTGCATT
This sequence comes from Acinetobacter sp. P37, assembly GCF_057480965.1. NCBI lineage: Bacteria > Pseudomonadati > Pseudomonadota > Gammaproteobacteria > Moraxellales > Moraxellaceae > Acinetobacter > Acinetobacter sp. P37. The sequence continues at coordinate 15,496 of NZ_JBLIYY010000019.1, forward strand.
AGGCAAGATCGTTTCAGATGACTATAATCATCCTCGAATTAATAAGAGGAAAGACTATGTCACTGGCAAGTCAGTTGAACGACAAGCAACTTGAAGCAATGAAATACACTCAAGGACCCTTGTTAGTACTTGCAGGGGCAGGTTCAGGCAAAACATCGGTGATTACCCGTAAAATTGCCTATTTGGTGAAGCATTGTGGTATTCCTGCGCACCGTATCACCGCGATGACCTTTACCAACAAAGCTGCGCGTGAAATGAAAGAGCGTGTGACGAAGCTGATGAGCCGTGAAGAGGCAAAAGGGCTGTCGGTTTCTACATTCCATAACTTCGGGCTAAACATGCTCCGTTTGGAATTAAAAAATACACCACTGAAAAATAACTTTTCAATTTTAGATGCAGATGACTGCAAACGCATTTTGATGGACTTAATGCATCGCGACAATTTATCCGGTGCAGAAAGTAAAGAGCTGATTGCCAAAGCCATGAAAATGATTTCAGATTGGAAAAACGATCTGATTCCACCTGAGCAAGCGCATACCACCTGTGAAACAGCAGAAGACGTTCAGTTTGCACATCTGTATCAACTGTATGAGCGTAATTTACGTGCCTACAATGCTGTGGATTTTGATGATTTGATTGTCATGCCGACGCGCTTATTACAAGAAAATGCAGAAGTGCGCGATCGTTGGCAGAATCGAATCCGCTATTTATTGGTCGACGAATATCAAGATACCAACACCGCGCAATATATTTTGGTGAAATTACTCGTGGGTGTCATGGGACAGTTCACCGCGGTAGGTGATGATGACCAATCGATTTATGCATGGCGTGGTGCTAAGCCTGAGAATATGGCTTTATTGAAGGAAGATTTCCGTAATCTGAAAGTGATTAAGCTTGAGCAAAACTATCGCTCGACCAGTCGTATTTTAAAAGCTGCCAATACAGTTATTGGCAATAACCCACATATTTTCGATAAAAAGCTTTGGTCAGATAAAGGCCATGGTGAAGTGATCCGCGTGATTACTTGTCGTAATGACGATGATGAATCAGAACGCGTCGTAAAAGACTTAATTACACACAAGCTGATGAACGGTAAAAATTGGAAAGACTACGCCATTTTATACCGTGGTAATTTCCAAGCACGTGCTTTGGAGACACAGCTACGCCAAATGCAGATCCCGTATAAATTATCGGGTGGTCAGTCTTTCTTCGCTCGTGCTGAAATTAAGGACTTGATGAGCTACTTGCGTCTGATCATTAACCCTGAAGATGACAGCGCATTCTTACGAATTATCAATACACCAAAACGTGCGATTGGTCCTGTGACTTTGGAAAAGCTTGGTCTATTTGCGCAGGAAAGTAATTTGTCTTTGCTCAGTGCAGCAGGGGATCAGCGCTTGAGCATGGCGATTCCGAAAAAAGCTACAACCCAATTGGCTGAATTTGCAGACTTTATTTCGACCTTTACCCGTGAATTATTAGAAGATGATGAGCCTGTTCCCATTATTCGTCGCATGATGATTGAAGCAGGTTATATCGACTATGTTAAAGAGTCTGCTGCTACTCCTGCGCAGGAAAAAACCAAACTGGATAATATTGAAGTGCTATATAGCAGTATTCAAAGTTTGATAAACCGCGCTGAAGATGTAGATGAAAAGAACATTGAAAGTGTGATTCGTAAAATGGTGCTGCTCGATATGTTAGAACAGCAACAAGAAGAAGAAGACACCGATAAAGTCAATTTGTTAACACTTCATGCGTCGAAAGGTCTGGAATTTCCATTCGTTTATTTGATTGGTCTGGAAGAAGAAATTCTACCGCATAAAAACTCCATTGCTGCCGACACGGTTGAGGAAGAACGTCGACTGATGTATGTGGGGATTACTCGTGCACGTCAAGGTTTAACCATGACTCTTGCAGAGCAGCGTAAAGCCGGTGGTCAAATGCGACAAATGACACCAAGCCGTTTCTTGGACGAACTGCCACAAGATGAATTGGAGTGGTTAGGGCGCAAGAAAAAGCTGGCAGGGGATATCGATCCTAAACAGCAAGCACAGCATTATTTAGAAAATTTACGCGCGCTGATTAAGCGTTAAAGCTTAATGCGTAGAATATTTTATTTATTTTTTGAAATTCGTTTTATTGAAACAGGAATGAACCATGAAAGTTCAAGTTAAAGTTCTCGACACACGTTTAGGTACGGAATGGCCAATGCCAACTTATGCCACAGCAGGTTCGGCAGGTCTTGATCTCCGTGCATGTGTAGAAGAAACCACCGTAATTGAACCGGGTCAAACTGTTCTGGTAAAAACAGGCCTATCGATTTATATCGAAGACACTAACTTTGCAGGTTTAATTCTGCCACGTTCAGGCTTAGGTCATAAACACGGAATCGTGTTGGGTAACTTGGTCGGTTTGATTGATTCAGACTACCAAGGTGAATTGATGGTATCTGTTTGGAACCGTAGCCAAACGGCATTTAGCCTAGAGCCGGGTGAGCGTTTAGCACAATATGTTTTAGTGCCAGTTGTACAAGCTCAGTTTGATATTGTAGATGAGTTTGAAGCCACTGAACGTGGTGCAGGCGGTTTTGGTCATACAGGTAAAAACTAATCAGCGCGAGACTTTTGATCCAGTGTGTTGACAAGTAAATGCCTACAATCAAGTAGCGAATAAAAAACCATCCTCGTGATGGTTTTTATTTATATCATTTTATTTAAATTTTAATTTATTCAAATTCAAATTCAAATTCAAATCTATATTTAGAGTATTTTGGATCTTATCAGGATTTTTAATTCTGATGAGTTTACTTGGTTTATATTTTAGGGGTGAGGGTAAAGAATAATTAGAATTTTGTGTATTGGTTTAAATTTGATCGATTTACTATATTTATACACATTTGAATAAATAATCAAAAATATTTGAAAAGTAAAATATTTAAGACTGAATGATAATTTGATATTTTTATTAATTTAAGCTATTGATTTTATTTTAAAAATAAATTATTGGATAATTGTGAGTGTAATTTTTAGATCAGTATTTAAATATTATTAATTGATTGTTAACTAAATTTGTTATAAAAAAAGCTACACTTTTTTTCAGGATTTTATCCTTTAATTAAAAGCTTAAATTCTCAATAGAATTTTAGATTTTTTAATTAATAAAGATGTAATTAGAAGAACATAGTATGGGTTCACTGTTTAGTCACTTTCCGCAACATATTTTTCGTGCATATGACATTCGCGGGAAAATATCGCTCTTAAATGCTGATTTAGTTCAGTCAATTGCTTGTGGCTTAGTCAAACAATATTTAGATGTAGGGCAAAAGAGACTTGCCATTGGCTATGATGCGCGTTTAACCGGTCCAACCTATGCAAAAATAATTCAAAAAGTCTGCCATGAGGCTGGCCTTGAAGCGGAAATTATTGGCTGCTGCTCAAGCCCGATGTTGTATTTTATTGCGGGACAATTTCAAGGCAATGGCATTATGGTGACGGCGAGCCATAATCCAAAATCAGATAATGGTATCAAGTGGATTATCAAAGGTGAGCCACCTTGTCCAGAGATGATTCAACACGTTGCAGTCGAAGCACGAAATTGTTTTTCATCGGAACGTGTGCATTTGATGACTGAACTTGAGCCACACGAAATCAAGCCTGAATATTGTTTGGCCTATCAGAAATTTATTTTAGATGACATTCATTTACAGCAACCGCTTAAAGTTGTGATCGATGGCATGCATGGTTCAGCTGGGCATTGTGCAGCCTTATTATTAAATAAATTAGGCTGTGAAGTTTTGGCATTACGTTGCCAAGCTGATGGACATTTCCCTGATCATGCTCCAGATCCATCACAGCTCAAACATTTAACCCATCTCCGCCAAGCCATACAGCTACAAAAAGCCGATATTGGCATTGCTTTAGATGGTGATGGAGATCGTTTAGTGCTGATTGATGAAACTGGCAAAGTCGTTTCTGCAGATCGATTATTGTGTTTATTTGCTGAAATTTGTTTGACTCAAAAACCACATGCAGAAGTGGTGTTTGATGTGAAATGTTCAACGATGATTCGCGATACCGTGTGTGATCTAGATGCGCAGCCTGTCATGATTCGAACAGGTAGTAGTTTCTTGCGAAAATATATTTCCCAATCTAAAGGCAAAGCGGTTTTTGGTGGTGAATACGCAGGGCATTATGTTTTTAATGATGGTCGTGGTGGTGGCTATGACGACGGTCTATATGCTGCCTTAAGGGTCTTAGAATATATTCAAACTCAGGGGCTGACATTGTCAGAAGCTTTGGCGAAATATCCGGAGCGCTTTAGTACCGAAGATTTATATGTCAGTACGCATCAGCATGATCCAGCGGAAGTTTTAAAGCAGGTTGAAGCTAATTCTGCGCGAATTCCAGCACAAATCAGTAAAATTGATGGAATACGCCTTGATTTTGATGATGGATTTGGCATCATTCGAGCATCGAATACAGGTGAGTATTTCACTTTACGCTTTGATGCCAACTCATCAGCACGCTTAAAAGAAATACGAGATCTGTTTGTTTCCATGTTAGTTGAGCACTATCCAGACATTGCTCATGACATTCCAGATGCTCAATAAGGAGAGGCAAATGCCACATCAACATACTGGCATCGACAAAGCACAAATCCTGACGGAAGCTTTGCCGTATATTCAACGTTTTGCGGGTAAGACGCTGGTAGTGAAGTATGGTGGTAATGCCATGACCGATCCTGAGCTTGAGAGCTCATTTGCACGTGATATCGTGCTGCTGAAAACGGTTGGTTTAAATCCGATTGTGGTTCATGGCGGTGGTCCACAAGTGGATTCATTCCTCAAACAATTAGGCCGTGAGTCTGATCGTATCGACGGTATGCGCGTGACTGATCCTGCAACGATGGAAGTTGTCGAGATGGTCTTGGGCGGCAGCGTGAACAAATCGATTGTGAACTTAATCAATAAACACGGTGGCCGTGCAATTGGTTTAACGGGTAAAGATGGTAATTTGATCCGTGCGCAAAAATTATTGATGGAAAAAACAGCCGAAGATGGTTCAGTAAAACAGATTGATTTAGGTCTAGTTGGCGAAGTGGTTGGTGTGAAAACTGACGTACTTGAAATGTTTACCCAAAGCGATTTTATTCCTGTGATTGCACCATTAGGTGTAGACGAAGACGGCAACACCTATAACATCAATGCTGACTTGGTTGCAGGTAAAGTGGCTGAAGCATTGGGTGCGGAAAAGCTAATTTTATTGACCAATATCACGGGTGTTTTAGACGAAAATAAAAATCTGCTGACTGGGTTAACCACCCAAGAAGTCGATCGTTTGATTGAAACTGGCGTGATCTATGGCGGCATGATTCCGAAAGTTGGCTGTGCATTAGATGCAGTCAAAGGCGGCGTAATCAGCGCACATATTGTTGATGGTCGTGTACCTCATGCAACATTACTTGAAATCTTTACGGATCATGGTGTGGGTACATTAATCACCAATCGAACCAATGTGAAAAAAGCTTAAGATACTTAGCATTTTTTGATATAAAAAAGCCTCTTTTGAGGCTTTTTTATTATTTATCAGTTGGCTAAGTAACTTTTGAAAAGATCAAATAATGTATTTGCCCTGTTGGATTATAAAAACTCTTACAATGGCGCCGATTTTAGATTTACAACAACTAAAACTGTCATGCACAATAGAGAAATCATAGATTTACTGCTGAAATGATCGATATGTGCCAGCTGCTCGGAATGAATTGTGCGACTCCTACCGATATAACTTTTTCGTTTCGGGGATTTTCGCAGCGAGCAGGAATTACCTCAGATCATTGTGATGGCTTTGGTATCGCTTTTTTTGAAGATAAAGCATGTCGTTTATTTGTCGACAATCAATCTGCTGTAGAGTCTCCGATTGCTGAGCTGATCCGAAACTACCCGATTAAATCTCGCAATGTGATTGCACACATTCGTAAAGCGACACAAGGCAAAATTAATCTTGAAAACTCACATCCATTTAGTCGTGAATTGTGGGGCAGACAGTGGATTTTTGCACATAATGGCGACCTACATGGCTTTCAGCCTGAGCTCACAGGGCGCTTCAGCCCCGTCGGCAATACCGACAGTGAATTGGCCTTTTGCTATTTGCTCGAGCAAATGGTGAAACGTTTTGGTTATACCGAACCTACACTCGATCAGGTGTTTGATCTGTTATTAGAAATTTCTCCTAAAATTGCAGAACATGGCACCTTTAATTTTTGTTTGTCTAATGGGCAGGCGCTATTTAGTTATGCGATTACCAAGCTGCATTGGCTGGTTCGAGAGTTTCCATTTCAGCCTGCACAGTTGATTGATATTGATGTTGAAGTCGATTTTAGTGAAGTCACTACGCCTGAAGACCGTGTTGCCGTGATTACCACTGAACCCCTAACGCAAAACGAAGTTTGGACAGCATTTGAGCCGGGTGAAATGATTTTATTTCAACATGGTCGTCCGATACGTGCTGCAAAGACGGTTGTTGAACGTTTAGAACGTGAGCGGCTGGACCCATCTTTAAAACGTGTCACACGTGCAGATCAGTATTAATTTTGAATGAAAGATATTCATTATAAAAATGAATATCTTACACTTTATTGAATTAAGGGTGTTTTCTAAGATATTGAATTGATTAAAAAATATCTTAGCTTTATACTCGGGATTAAATAAATTAACATAATAAAAACAATTGATTACAATATAAATGGCAGTATTTCAATTAAAACCAACCTTTTTACTTCATTTTTATTTAAGTTCTTTAATTATATGATGAAATTTACGTGATAAGTCCTTCATATTTATAGGTGGTCGTAATGAAAATGAAATGGGTTCCAGAATACAATACTGGTATCGATGTGATTGACGATCAACACAAACGGATTCTTGACTACATCAATGAAATTGATGGCATTGACGCAAATACAGATCGTGATCGTGTAAAACAAATTCTGGAAAACATTATTGATTACACGCAATCACATTTTACCTTCGAAGAATCTTTACAAGAAGAAGCGGGTTATAAATATCGTGTGCCACATAAACGCGTACATGATTTATTTATTAAAAAAATTGAATCTTACCGTGACCGTTTTGAAATGGGGCATGCGATTGAAAATGAATTACATGAAGTGCTTTCAAAATGGCTGATTAACCATATTCAGCACGATGATGCTGATTATGTCGGTGCGGTTAAAGAAAATATGATGGGTATCATCAAAGAAAAAGAAAAGAAAAAAGGCAAAAATTGGTTTGCACGTTTCTTTTCATAACCTCAAAAAATGAAATAAAAACAATTAAATTCTAATAATATCATTTGCGCAGCAAATCACCTTTAAGGTGATTTGCTTTTTGTTTTTGATTTTCAAGGCACAGCAAGGCAAAATAGCGCTAGAATTTTCAAAGGAATTTGTCATGCAGGACAATGCGATGTCGAAATGGTTATCGCCACTGATGGCGTTCTGTTTATCTTTTATCATTATTGCAACTTTAGCACCGGTAACAGGTATTCAAATTGAACGTCAGCTAGATTTCTGGCTGTTGTGGCTAGGTACAATGCTTATTTTAGCTTTACCGCTATGTTATTTGGAAATTGCTTTAGCAAAACGTTCAAAAATTACAGCAGTTCAAGCACTGTCTTCGCTAACACGTGATGCGGATGCTTCACCCAAATGGCGTATAGTCGGTTGGCTTGCCGTAGTATTTATTCCATTTTTAGCAGGTGCCATGCTTTCAGCCGCGTCGCAATATGTGGCAATTTTTACAGCTAATGGCTTTGCCTATAGCATTATTTTGGCTGTCCTTGCGGTCATTGCATTTGCATTGTCGTTTGTACCACGCCAATTTTTAGTGATTTTGACCGCTATTGGTGTGATTGCTGCAGTAGTTTTAGCGAATGTTATGGGAACTGCCTTACCAGAGTGGAAAATGACTGCGCTCGAATTTAGTGAGTGGGGCAATGCAACTGTCTTGGCGCTCGTAGCAAGTGGTTTGGGGATGGGCTTGTATTGGCAGTCAAGTTTACCAGCCGTGAAGCAACAAGAGATTGCAAGCAAAACGGTATTTCCGATTTGGATCGCTCAACTTTTGGCAGTGGTTGCTTTTGCCTTTTTCGCAGCAAAAGCACAAGTATCTGCTTTAGCACTGGTTGTGGGTTTAGTCGCAGCTTCAGCATTGCTGATTCAAATGGCACGTGAACAATTACAACAACGCCAATTGGCCATAGTGGTGCAATGGGCGATTTTATTGGTTGCGGTTTTTGTATGGGCACTGAGCACTGTTGTTCCAGTATTTAATATTGCCTTGTTGATTTGGGGCTTAATTATTTGTCTGATTTATGCGATTTTCGCAGGTTGGATTATGAAGATTAGTCATCTACGTAAGTCAATGAACTTCAGTCATGAAACCTTTTATAATATTTGGCGTATTGCTGTACGTATCGTAGTGCCCTTGTCAATAATATTGGCATTGGTGGCTGTGATTGGGCAGTTATTCTAATGACAGCTCAGTTACAAGTGTGGGTGGCTTATGCGAGCGTGGAACAGCAGATATTAATTCCTCTAATCTTTAATCCCGGTATGACGGTTGAAGATGCTATTGTGCAAAGTGGCATTCGAAAACAAGTAGATTTACCAGAAGTATTAACACTAGGAATCTTCGGGGCGCGTGTAAGCGATTCATCTCAGTTACTTGAAGCAGGTGATCGTGTCGAAATCTATCGTGCATTAACCATTAATCCGAAAGATATTCGTCGTAATCGCGCCAAGAAAAATCCCGTTGGTCGTTATTGTCGAGGCAATCGTTTCAAACAATTGTACTTATAAAAAAAACCCCTAAATTTAGGGGTTTATTTTTATCTGAAAGCGACTATAGTGGTGGCGCAGTTAAAATCGCTTCTTTAGAACCTGGTAAGCCAGGTTGAGACTCTGGAATGGTTTCTAAGCCTTCAATTTTTTGAACGATACCGTTTTGGTCAAAGAAGATTTTTAAGTGTTGACCATGTGCAGCAGGAATCTTGGCTTTTTTAGCATATGTTCCTGGGGTATACTTATAAATGTAGTCCCAACGTAACGGATTCATTGGATCGGCAACAGTTGGACTACCTAGCAAAAAGCGAACTTGTTGGTGGCTCATTCCCACTTGAATTTTAGCCGCTTGTGCTTGAGTTAAAGGTGTACCTTGTGGAATATCAACTTTATAAACGCCCAAGGTTGAACAGCCTACGAGCAATGAAGTGACGAATAACGTCAGCATGATTTTTTGCATTTTGCTAAACTATCCCAAATTAATTATGATGCATTTGATCCAAGGATAGATCATACTGCATCTACACTTTGTTGCATATTCCAACTTTAATTTTGTTGAGAGACCTTTTTTCATGCCTATTTCAAATCAAGATTTACGTAAAGCTGGACTTAAAGTTACACTTCCACGAATTAAAATATTGGAATTGCTTGAAAATTCAAGACAACATCACTTAAGCGCAGAAGATATTTATAAGACTTTACTTGAACAGGGTGAAGATGTGGGTTTAGCAACTGTGTATCGCGTGTTAACACAGTTTGAAGCTGCAGGTATTATTCAACGCCATCATTTTGAAAACAATCATTCTGTTTTTGAGATTATGCAAGAAGATCACCATGACCATATTGTGTGTCAAAACTGCAATAAAGTGGTGGAATTTACTAATGATGTGATTGAGCATGAGCAACATCAAGTGGCAGAAAAATTTGGTTTCCAACTTACAGGTCACTCATTAAATCTTTATGGCTATTGTGATGCACCTGAATGCCAAGAAGCATATCGTAAAAAATAATCCGATGCGGATGAGAATAAATAAAAAAACAGACTTCATATGAAGTCTGTTTTTTTATTTCCGAAAGCATCATGCAGAATTAATGTTGACCATCAAAGGTAATATTTGAATTTGCACGCAGTAAATGCTCACCGCCTTCTTCAGACAATTTAATCTGTAGACGCAGGTCGTTCGGTGAATCGGCATGTTTGAGCGCATCTTTGTAGCTAATTTGCTTGGCTTTATATAGATCATATAAAGCTTGGTCAAAGGTTTGCATACCCAGTTCACGAGAACGCTTCATCAGGTCTTTAATTTCGTGCACTTCACCCTTACGGATTAAATCTGAAATTAAAGGTGAGTTGATCAAAATCTCAATGGCAGCACGACGTGAATTACCATCAATGGTTGGAATCAATTGCTGCGCAACCATTGCTTTTAAATTCAAAGACAAGTCCATGAACAGCTGACTATGACGATCCGCTTCAAAGAAGTGAATGATACGGTCGATGGCCTGGTTGGCGTTGTTGGCATGCAGAGTAGCAAAAACCAAGTGACCCGTTTCAGCAAAGGCAATCGCATAGTCCATGGTTTCACGTGAACGAATCTCACCAATCAGAATCACGTCTGGTGCCTGACGTAGCGTGTTCTTTAAGGCAACTTCGAAAGAGTCGGTATCAATCCCCACTTCACGTTGAGTAATGATACAACCTCGGTGCTGATGCACAAATTCAATCGGGTCTTCGATGGTAATGATATGACCTTTGCTATTTTCATTACGATAGCCAATCAAAGACGCCAAAGAGGTTGATTTACCCGTACCTGTTGCACCTACGAAAATAATAATGCCACGTTTGGTCATCGCCAATTCTTTTAAAATCGGCGGTAATTTCAACTCATCCATCGTTGGAATGACGGTTTCAATACGACGCAATACCATACCTGGCTGGTCACGTTGTTGAAATGCGCTGACACGAAAACGAGCAGATTTGCTGGTATTACTAATGGCAAAGTTACATTCACGCGTATCGGCAAATTCCTTACGCTGTTTTTCAGACATTATCGAATGTAAAATTTGACCGACAGTCGGACCCGGTAACTTAGTCGAGCCAATTGGCAAAATTTGCCCATTGATTTTAATCGAAGGTTCAACATCGGCTGTAATGAACAAATCCGATGCTTTTTTCTCCACCATATAATCAAGTAAGCCGTTAAAATCCATAACGATCGCCCCAAAAAAATAAAAAAATTACAAGAAAGATTCGGGTTGCTTCGCTGCAGTCCGTGCCGTCTGCGTACTAATAATGCCTTTTGCGACAAGATTTTTTAGGCTTTGATCGAGTGTGGTCATACCGTAGTTGGCACCCGTTTGAATCGCAGAATACATTTGCGCGACTTTGTTTTCACGAATCAAGTTACGGATCGCAGGAATACCGATCATGATTTCATGCGCAGCCACACGACCGCCACCATTTTTCTTGAGTAGGGTTTGTGAAATTACGGCTTGAAGTGATTCAGATAACATGGCACGAACCATGTCTTTTTCTTCAGCAGGGAATACGTCAATCACACGGTCAATGGTTTTTGCCGCAGAGGTGGTATGTAGAGTACCGAAGACCAAGTGACCTGTTTCAGCGGCTGTCAGTGCCAAACGAATGGTTTCAAGGTCACGCATCTCACCGACTAAGATAATATCCGGGTCTTCACGCAGTGCGGAACGAAGTGCTTCGTTAAAGCCGTGGGTATCACGGTGTACTTCACGTTGGTTGACCAAGCATTTTTTTGATTCGTGTACAAATTCGATCGGGTCTTCGACCGTTAAAATATGGTCATAACGGTTGTCGTTAATGTAATCAACCATCGCAGCAAGCGTGGTTGATTTACCCGAACCTGTTGGACCGGTCACCAATACGATGCCACGTGGATATTCACAAATATCTTTGAAGATTTGGCCCATGCCAAGATCTTCAATGGTTAGTACTTTTGAAGGAATGGTACGGAATACGGCACCAGCACCACGGTTTTGGTTAAATGCGTTCACACGGAAACGAGCCACACCAGGTACTTCAAATGAAAAGTCAGTTTCTAATTTTTCTTCGTAATCACGACGCTGTTTATCGTTCATGATGTCGTAAACCAATTTGTGCACTTCTTTGTGTTCAAGAGCAGGAAGGTTGATACGACGAACTTCACCATCCACACGAATCATTGGTGGCATACCAGAAGATAAATGTAAATCCGAAGCGTTATTTTTGGCAGCAAAGGCCAATAGTTCTGTAATGTCCATAAAATCCCCGAGATAAAAATTAAATCTTAATTATTTTGATAGAATAATAAGGCTTTCCCACAGCTTAACCAACACTTAGTTGCAGGGCAATGCAAAAAAAGATGAATGAAATGAGAACCCCGTCAATGAATAAACTTCAAGAAGCACGAAATCAAGTCTTGCAGCAAATTGAGCAGGCTTGCCAACTTGCGGGTCGACCACAGCAGTCGGTTGAATTGTTGGCTGTATCTAAGACGCATCCTGCTGAAATGCTAAGAGAAATGTATACAACGGGGCAACGATCATTTGGTGAAAATTATCTGCAAGAAGCGCTTGAAAAAATTGAGGCTTTGGCCGATTTAGAGATTGAATGGCATTTCATTGGTCATGTACAGCGAAATAAAACCAAACATTTGGCTTCAAACTTTGCATGGGTACATGGCGTCGATCGTTTGATTATTGCAGAGCGTTTATCAGCTCAACGTGACGTTTCACAACAGCCATTAAATATTTGTCTACAAGTGAATATTGATGATCAAGATTCAAAAGATGGTTGTGCTCCTGATGAAGTTGCAGAGTTGGTTCGTCAAATTAGTCTATTACCAAATTTAAAATTGCGCGGGCTCATGGTGATTCCTGCGCCTAACAATACTCAGGCTTTCTTTGATGCTCGGCAGCTCTTTGAGCAAGTTAAAGCAGAGCATGCCCACCCTGAAGATTGGGATACTTTAAGTATGGGAATGTCGGGCGATATGGTTGATGCTATTGCCGCAGGCTCAACTATGGTGCGTGTAGGCACAGCCTTATTTGGTGCACGTGATTATTCCAAATAATGACTATGCAAGTGCCGAGGTGCTGAGAACAAGGTGCCTTATGCACTTGCTAAATCCGCAATTATTTCAAAACGCAAAGCTAAAAAAAGTATTTCAATCAAAATAATTTAAATAAGCACATCATTTCCTCTTTCTCAAATTTTGAAACCCTCGGGTTCAAATTTGGGCTTTAAAATTGAACTTTCCAGCAAAGTTGCGTACAAAACAAGCAGGATGTCACGCACATTTTGAGATGAAAGTGATTTGATTTTTGGACAAATAGGAAAGTTCATGATGGCATATTATCAACTGATTCAGCGTAATACGGATGCGCAAGGCATTGTCACAGCACATTATCGTTCAACAGTCTTAGCACAGGGCGCATGGAATGAACATGAGCAACATATGGCACCTGCAACAGGCATTATTTGCGCAGAACTAGATCGATTTTTACCCCGTGAAGATGTGCGCATAGGGCGAATTAGTTTGGATATTTTAGGCTTAATTCCTGCGGGAGAGTTTGAAATAGTCAGTAAGGTGATACGCCCAGGTAAAACCATTGAGTTGATTGAGTCTGAAATGCGTGCTCAAGGCAAAGTTTGTATTGTGGCGCGAACGTGGCGCATGATGACGCAAAACAGTCAAATCGCTCATGGACTTGAAGACCAGTCGGTCAATGGACCTGAACAAGCGCCTCTTTGGGAGGGGATTCGTCAATGGCCCGGTGGTTTTATTCACTCTATTGAGGCACGAAGCCATGAACGACGAGCAGGTCGGGGTATTGTTTGGTTAAACACACCTCATGAAATGATTGAGGGCGAAACGAGTAGTGATTTCGTGCGCTTAATGGGGTTGGTTGATACAGCAAATGGCATTGTGCCACGTCAAGACTGGCCGTTTAAATGGGGTTTTCCAAATTTAGACCTTCAAATTCATTTGCATCGAATGCCGCAGGGGCAGTGGCTAGGTTTAGAAACTGTACAGCAATATGGTGACGACGGAATCGGATTAACCAGCTCAATCCTACATGATGTTAATGGCCCATTTGGACGTAGCGAACAAATCCTTACGCTGCGTAAAATTTCAGAATAGCAGATAACACAATGCAAATTTGATTGTGTTCATTGCTACTTTATATTGAAAGTATTAGGGATATTGTTAGGCCTTAATTATTCCAATCATGAATGCAATCAAATTCTGGGTTAGTTGAATTCCAGCTGTATGTTATTTGGATGAATCTGATCCGGTTATTGGTTACAGTGCTTAGCATAAGTCAACAATTTGCAGCACTATTGTTCAGCCTAGTTTTTTATACTGGCAAGATAAGTATTCTAATAAAGGGCAGAGCAATGAAAAATAGATGGATTGTGATTTGGAGTTTGTTGGGCGGTTTTTTTAGTTTAATTTTATCGGCCTGTAGTTCGGCACCAGTTCAGCAATCAGCAGATGACATGAGTTCAGATGTTCAAATTGAAAGTGAAATGGCTCAAGTATCTACACCGAGCATGACTGCCAGTCGAACTTCAGCTTCTTTAAGTAACAATAAAGTTAAGGATGAGCAGCGTCTTGGAACGAAATGGGGGGATGAAATCAGTTCATCGGTTAAACCCGTCAATTTAAAACGCTTAAGTTCAACGCCTATTGCTGAGTCGCAAATCCGTTATGCAGGAAAAGACTTTTCAGGGCGTAGTATTAACAGCATTTCCTTGGCGGCGGGCAAAGTTAGCTTTTCAGTGAAAGACGAGCGTGGACGTAATTTAGCCTTATATCGAGATGGGCAGCAATACTTTCTATCTGCTAATGATGGCCAAAGCTATGTATTGCATTATACCAATAACAGCCCACAAACCTTTGAGGTAGTGGCAAGTGTAGATGGTTTGGATGTATTAAATGGACAGCGTGCATCACGTTACAACAGTGGTTATGTGCTGTGGCCTTATAGTCATTTGGATATTGAAGGGTTCCGTAAGAGCAATAGTGCAGTGGCTTCATTTACCTTCAGTAAACCTAAAGATTCATATGCAGCGCACTCTACCAGTGGCTCGATTAACAATACAGGTGTGATTGGTACGGTTATTTATGAGCTAAATGCACCACGTGATCAAGTCAAACCTACAAGCCAATATGCCCCACCACCAAATGCTTTTCCTGCGGATTAAGGTGGATGTAGGACCATACACTTCTTTGTCATTCCTAAGTCAAGAAAATCAGGGCTGAGTGGAAAAATTCATTCAGCCTTTGCTTTCTAATCAGCTCTCAAATTTTGAATATCGTCAATATCACGCATCGTTAGATTGATTAACCATTTACTCAGGAACTCAGCATACAACTTCAATGGTACTTGCACCAGCACCGACAGGTTTGACTTGAATCTGTACTGGAATCCGTTCATGCATTTCATGTACATGCGAGATCAAGACAACTTTACGACCCTGGCTTTGTAAGTGATCGAGTGCATTCATCACCATATGTAAGGAGGCAGGGTCAAGCGTACCAAAACCTTCATCAATAAACAGTGATTCGAGCTTCATGGAGCCTGACGCCATATTGGCAATCGCTAAAGCCAGCGCTAAAGATACCAAGAAAGTTTCACCACCAGATAGGGAGAGGACAGGGCGGACTTCGCTGTTCATATCGAGGTCGATAATCGCTAGACTTAAACTGTCAGGAATACGATGTAATTGATAACGCTGTGAAAGAGGCTGTAATTGTTGGTTAGCATATTCCACCAAGATATCCAAATGATGCTCTTGGGCGATTTTCTTAAATTTCGTGCCTTCTTTGTGACCAATTAAGTCGTAGATGCGACCCCAACGATATTCTTCAGTTTTGATTTGCTCAATCTGTGATTGATATTTGGCGTAGTTACTTTGATTATTAGCATTCATACGCAGTTGCGCATCAGCTTCGTTAAACGCATTTTGCTGCTGCGCTTTCTCCGATGCCAATGTCATCAGTTTGCTTTGTAGCTCTTCAAAGCTGAGTTCAGGCTGTTGTTTGAGATGCTTTTGATACTGTTCTTCAAGCGTTTGCCATGAAGTCTTGGCAGTATCCAATGTGTACTGATGATTCAATAAGTTGTGACGGATGTCTTGGTGCTGGTCATGGTCAATCGTCAAACATTGTTCAATAAGACTTGGATAGAAATCAGGATGCGTTTCTTGCCATGTGGCAATGTGTTGGCTTGCCTGCTGAAGCTGTTGTGTATTTAAGCTGATTTGACTATTTAAATTTTGCTGTTTTAAAAGCAATTGCTGTAATACGTCTTCAGAGCCTTTGAGCTGCTGACGTATTTCAGTAATTGCGTGTTGTAATTGCTGCTGTTCTCGATCAAGCGTTGCTTGCCATTCGCTGACATACTGATACTGACGACCTGCATAGGTTTCGGTCAGAGTATTGAGTTGTTCACGTAAGTGTTTACCAGCGCTAGAAATCTCTGCCAATTGATCTAATTTTTCCTGAGATTGTTTTTGTAAAAATTCAAGTTTTAATTGCTGTTGATTCTGTTCAGCCTGCAACTGCTCACACTGTTTTTGTTGCTCATTGATCAGCGTCAATAACTGCTGACGTTGTTGTAATTCCTGCAAGATCTGTTGAGCATAATGAAGTGGATGCGCCTGCCAATGCTGTTGCTGCATGGTATTAAGTTGCTGAGTAATAGGTTCGATCAGGTATTCGAGTTGTTGTCGCTGTTGTATACCATATTGTAGTTGTTCAGCTTGTCGCTGTGTTGAACGCCATGTTTGGAGGGTGTGTTGATCTTGCTGTAAATCATCAAGCAGTTGTTGCGTTGTTTGCGTTGTTCGCGCTAAAGCCACTTGAATCTGTTGTAAAAGATCAGCAGAAGATTGCTGTGTATCAAAGTCCAACTGCTGTGATCGTAGTTCATTGTTAAACTTATGCTTCTGAACGCTGATGCTTTGTGAGAGTTCATCGATTTGACGCTGTTGTTGCTGCGTCGTTGCTTCGATTTTTGAAGATTGTATTTCTAATTGATTCAGCTGTTTGCACAGATGCTCGTGATCTTTTTTGGCTTGCTGTAATTGTTGGTCTTGCAATTGTTCCAAAGCATGCTTCAGCAAATCTTTATGTTCCACAAAGGGATGAGCATGGCTACCACAGACCATACAAGCTTCATTCGGTTTCAGTTGGGCGCGTAAATCTTGCACGCTCTGATGCTGTAGTAAACGCTGCTGTTCAAACATATGCTCGAGTTGTTGCAGGGACGTTTGGCTAAGTTGTACGTGTTGCTGCTGTGTAATGGTCTGCTGTTTTAAATCCGCTGCTTTTTTTGCATCGGCTTGTAATTGTCGTTGCAATTGCTGACATTGTTGCTCGTGCTGTGAGAGGTGTGTGGCTTGTTGTTCAAGACGTTCCAAAATGCGAGTAGCTTGATCTTGCTGCTGCAATGTTTGCTGAGTTTGCTGCGTTTTTTTCTCAAGTAAGGCAATGTCTTGGTATTGCGCTGACCATGACTGCATACGTTGTTTGAGGTCAGTGTATTGTTGTTGCAAGCTCTCTACTGACTGTTGCAATAATTCAGGTTGTTTGCTGTTCAAAGCTTGATATTGCTGTACATAATCATCTAGACGTTGTGCAGTGGTGGCAAATGTTGCATCAAAAATTGCCCATTGCTGTTGTTGCTGGAGTTGTTGTTCGAGTTGTTGCTTGCGTTGCAGCGCTTGATTTAAGTTTGCTTGCTGCTGAGCGAATTGTTGCTCAAGGGGTTGAACGTGGTGATGGGCAAATTGTTGGTGCTCAAGCTTAACACTCTGATGTTGTTTAATTTTGCTTTGAATATCGTGATCGAGTTGATATGCAATTTCTAATTGCGGTTTAAGCTGTTCGAGGTGTGTTTGCCATAATTGCGCATGTTGCTCAGCTTGATGTAATTGCTTTAATGCTTGTTCGTGTTTCGATTGAGCCTGTTGTAACTGCGGCTGAAAATCTTTCAGTGCTTGTGTCAATTGATTAAGTTGCAGTTGCGCACTGTTTTGCCTCTCATACTGTGCACGAATCGGCTGAAATGAATCCAATTGTGCTAATAATTTTTTTTGTGGTTGCAGTTTTAGATCAGCGTCCACTTGAACATCATAGACTTCTTTTTTCGCTTGAACACTTGCATATAGCTCATGTTTATCTTTGTGCCATTTCAGATCATTTTCGAGCAATTTTTCGGATTGTGCTAAATGATGTAAGGCAAGTTTTAAGGCGTGATGTTGTTGATTGAGCGTGGCGAGTTCATCTTCCGATAAAATCTCTAAATGTCCAATATGTTTTTCTAAGTCGGCACGTTGCTGTTTGATTTCACTATATTTATCTGCTGCTTTTTTACTCACTTCGCTAAAAATTTGCGAATTCGTGAGATATTCCAATAAGTCGGCACGTTCATGATCTTTGGCTTTTAAAAATGCACCAACCTCAGATTGTGCCAATAACACCGCACGAGTAAATTGCTCAAAACTTAAACCAATCAGCTTTTCGATCAGTGGAGTGACTTCAGAGATTTTTTGGGTCAGGGTCGTACCGTCATCAAGGCAGATGACAGCGCGCTCAACTTTGAGATTACCATCGATTTTTTTACGCGCACGGCTAATGTCCCAACGCGCTTGGTAGCGTTTGCCATCCAGGGCAATAAATTCGAGTTCAGCAAAACCTGAAGTCGTCCCACGGCGCAAAATATTTTTGGAATCTTTAATGGAAATATCTTTACCACCAACATCGCGAATACTGCCCGCAGCGCCACGCAGACGAGGTACTTCGTCATAGAGGGCTAAACACATGGCATCGAGTAGCGTGGATTTACCTGCACCTGTTTTTCCCGTAATCGCAATTAAACCTGCTTGAGATAATGGACTATTTTCAAAATGGATATGTTGTTCACCCGCCAAAGATGCCAAGTTGTTTAAACTGAGTCGTAAAATTTTCATGGCATATCCTTATTGTACTTTTTGATCCAAATCGTGTTGCGCGGCTTCGAGCAATGTTAAAAAATCACGTTTAACCGATTCATCTTGCTCATAGCCCATCTTTTCCCAAAGATTCAAGAACAGTCGTTCAGGCGTTGGTGGTTTAAGATCGACTGTAGTGAAAGTGTCATGTTGCTCAGTTTGCTTTTGATAGATGCGCGCAATCCGCAGCAAACGATAACGATTTGGAGGTAGTGCCATTTCAATTTGCTGACGTAAATCGACAGGGGGCGGTGCATCGGTGGTGTACTCGATCTCTAAAAAATGTCGCGCATTCAAATGTTCAATTTCACCTTGCGGTAAGGCTTGTACAGCACTAATCAAATCTTTTAATTCTTCACGAATCCGAATTAAATCAACGGTACGAGGAATAATCAGCGATTCGTATTGGCAGCGCTCAGTTACGCTTGCTTTAGGATCAATACGGACATCGACCACTTGATGTTTATAATTTCGTTCACTAAATGACAATGGAATAGGTGAGCCACTATAACGAATATGCGTCTGTCCCACTTTTTGCGGTTTATGCAAGTGTCCAAGTGCCACATAATCAATCACATCATCAAACAACGCTGTTGATAAAGCTTCTTCATTACCGACCACAATCGGGCGTTCCGAATCAGACGTTTCACCGCCTTGCATATGTGCATGTGACATCAGAATCAACGCCTGATCAGGCTGTTTACGAGCTTTTGCTGCCGTAATCAACTGCTGATGTAAATAAGCAATGGCATTTTGACTGTTGGTGGTTTGCTCATTTAAACCTGTGATTTCAGCACTGCGTAAATAAGGTAAAGTTAAACACCATGCAATGATGTTTTTATTAGCATCATAAATCGGGACAAGTAAACGATCGAGGTCAAATTGCTGGTTTTGTTTTGAAATAATCCCCACGGCTTTGGCATTAAACTTCGCTAAAAAAGGCTCAACCTGTTCAATGCGATAACCCGAATCGTGGTTACCTGCAATCATCAAGGTTTGCATATGTGGGGCAATAGCATGGGCATCGGTTAAAAATTGATACAGTTGTTTTTGTGCACTGGATGCTGGATTCACCACATCAAAAATATCGCCTGCAATCAGTAATGCATTCGGTTGTTTTTCTTGGATTTGCTCAAGTAACCAATTTAAAAATTGGGTGTGCTCGTAGTCACGCTCATGACTATGAAAAAATTGTCCTAAATGCCAATCTGAAGTATGAAAAAAACGAACAGTCATGCAAGCACCAAAAAATCAAAAAATTGATTGGGCTATAAAGTATCACAGATGGTTATGTTTACGAGGGAGATTAATCATTCATCAGTCCAACTAAGTCGTTATCGACAGTTACAAAGTACCCAATCTAAACTATGCGATAACTTCCTTAATGTGCATTTGCATCTACTTGCAGGAGGCAAAAAGTATTATGGGCTGGATTTATGAAATAGCCTTGCCAGTATTATCCAAGTATCACAAATTTTTCTATAGCAATTTGGCCATCTTGTACCAGATTTTTCTTAGTGATTTGGTCGAAATCTTTAACTTCAAAACTACGAGTAAATGTATTGGTAATGCAATGCATCGGTGGAGTCTGTACAGAGCATTCTAAGAGGTCACCATGAAGTCTGGGGTTACTGATTAGGGAATCCTGTAACTCGTGTAAATGACCAACCAAAAACGGCAGAATAATACACAACTTAAAGCTTGGTATCATAACTTTGAATTTCAAAATAGTAGAGCTGGTTCATTGTAATTATATTTTCTTTGATGGATTACACATTTCAAATAGTAGAGATCTGAAATTAGGTTAAAAAATACCAAGAACTAGGAATATAAAATGTTGTTCTAATCCTGTATATAGGTGAATTATTGTACAGCAGGTGTATTACCTGCATTTGGGGTAGCAGGAGATGCAACATGCCAAATAATCCTTTTGACGAAGAAAAACTTGCAAATAGTATGGTGTATAAGACTTTATTAGAGTCTACATTAGCCATTCCTTGGTGTATTGATTGGGACAGTAAAACATTTAGTTATATTGGACCGCAAATTGAAAAGTTACTCGGTTGGAAACAAAGTAGTTGGAAAACGGTAGATGATTGGGCATCACGTATGCACGAGGAAGACCGTAATTATGTACTGAATTATTGTGTTTCACAGTCGATGGCTGGTATAGATCATGAAGCAGATTATCGTGCACTTAAAGAAGATGGTTCATATCTTTGGATACGTGATGTTGTTCATGTCGTGCGTAAACCAAATGGTGATGTAGATTGTCTTGTCGGCTTTATGTTTGATATTTCCGAGCGGAAAAAACAAGAGGAACAACTACAAAAATTGCAACGTCAGCTCGAAGAATATTCATATAAAGATGGCTTAACTGGTATTGCAAATCGACGTTTGTTTGATGACTTTTACCAGCGTGAATGGTTAAACGCAATCCGCACGCAAAAGCCGCTGAGTCTAATTTTGATCGATTTAGATTATTTTAAACAATACAATGACTTGAATGGTCATGTGATTGGGGATACATGTCTGCGTCAAATTGCTAAAAGTTTGGAATCTTGTTGTACACGACCTCGTGATTTAGTTGCGCGTTTTGGTGGCGAGGAATTTGCTTGGATTTTACCAGAGACCAATGAAGCCGCAGCAGCAGTGATGGCCGATAGAATTATGGATGCCGTGCGTGCTGCACGATTACCGCATAAAGCCTCTGCAGTGTCGGAACTCGTCACACTCAGCATGGGGGTAAAAACCATTATTCCTTCAGATCTGGATAATCCAATGCAATTTCTGGATCAAGTTGATAAAAACCTTTATGTAGCCAAAAGACAGGGGCGTAATCGCTACTGTGCTGCATAACATAGATTTGCAGTTGTGACTTATTTTAAACTTGCATAAAATTTTCAGTCAGTCGATATTTTATCGGCTGATTTTTTTTGGGTGTAGAATATAAGAATAAAATTCGATGCTAAATGCATGAGGCACAAAATAAAAGACCGACGATTCGAGTGATGATGAAATCGTCGGTCAAAAAATCGATTTTAAATTTAAGTGATGGCTGCTGTTCATACTTAAATTCAAAATGAAACTTATTGCTTTTAAAAAGGTCACCGAAACATTGTGGATGCCGTCCAAATCATCGGTTGCTACAGACCTTGTACCCTATATAACGTAGCCGTTTACAGATTGGTTGACATGAAAATGAAAAAAAATGCATTTTTTTTTATACTAGGTGTCAACTTCTTCTTGGGTTAGGGTCATGGTGTCTTTAACACGTTATTTTTTATTGTTTTTTTTCATTTGTTTAATCATGACCTGTATTTGCGGTGTGATCGCTGCATTATTGCCACAGGGTGTAGGTGGTATTTTAACGGTCGTACCCTACCTGATTGCCATGATCGTGGTGTTATTTCGGTTTTTAAATAAAAATCAGAGAGCACCGACACAGGCAGAGCGTAAAAAATTTACCTTAGGTTTTAGCCTGATTTTTTGGTTATATAATTTAGCTTTTGTACTTTTGGGTATCGCAATTTTTTCAAGAAAAGATCCTGAAATTTGGCAAAATTTAATGCTCTATGTTCAACATCCTCAGTTTATGAGTTTAATGGTGATCATGTTGTTACTGATGGCTATCCCTTTGTATTTAATAACCTATTGGTTTTATGGTCCGCAAGCACAGCGGATGGCTGCTCAAAAGTTTGGTGCATAAAGCTTGATCGTTTGGTGATCTTGTTCTATAGATAATAGTATTATTTCATATAGATAAGAACAAATTATGCATCAGCCCACAGTACTGATGACAGGTGGCAGCGGTTTTATTGGCACACATCTCATCAAGGCACTTTTAGCTGCGGATTATAAAGTGATTGGGCTCAGTCGTAAGGCTGGGCGTATTTCTAAATCACCTCATTTAACTTGGGTACAGCAGCTCGATCAAATTCCTCATGACAGAATTGATTATGTGATTAATCTTGCAGGTGAAAGTATCGGCAAAGGTCGCTGGACAGAAACGCGTAAACAGCAATTATTAGAAAGTCGAGTCAAAACCACAGAAGCGCTGTATCAATATTTACGAAAACGTAAAATTTTTCCGAAATGCATTATTTCAGGTTCAGCTGTTGGCTATTATGGTATTGATATTGAAGAACAATGGACAAAAGTGTGCGATGAAAATGCTGCACCACAAGCCATTTTTATGTCAGAGCTATGCCAAAGTTGGGAGCAAGTCACACGCCAATTTCCTGAACAAAATACCATTATCACACGACTAGGTGTGGTCTTGGCTGAAGGTGGCGGGATCTTACCGCAAATGCTGCGACCGATTCAGCTCAATTTGGTCAACAAAATAGGTTCCGGTCGGCAGCCTTTTGTGTGGATACACATACAAGATGTGATCCGAAGTATGCTGTTTTTAATGAAACAAGCTGAGAAAAAACATGCGTTGCTTGAACCCACGCCAATCGATCCGCATATTTTTAATTTAGTTGCGCCTGAAAAATCGACGCAGGCTCAGTTTGCGCAGATTGCAGCACGTCAATTAGCGAAAAAGCCATGGCTCAATGTGCCTGCAACTATCTTTAAAATTTTATTGGGTGAGCAATCGCAATTAATTTTAAATGGTCAATTGGTTCAGCCAGCCGCATTATTACAGCAAGGCTTTGAGTTTAAATTTCCGATGTTAAAAGAAGCCTTGCAGGATTTATTGGCTTAGTTGAATTTGACGGATTGACCATTATTCGACGCTTAACAATGCATCTTGAAACAGGCGACTCGGACTATAGTGGTCTGCATTGAATGAAGGCGTTTCCCCAGTCATCAGTTCAGCCAATAACTGAGCTGAAGCTGGTCCCATGCATAAACCATTTCTAAAATGCCCAAAATTTACCCAAAGATTGTCGAAATTTGGCATCTGCCCAATATATGGAATCCCTTCAGGCGAAGATGGGCGCAGGCCAGCCCAAGATTTCACAATCGGAAAGTTGGCAAGCTCTGGTACCATGTCAAAGCAGGATTTTTGAATATGCTGCAAGGTTGTATTTGTTGTCTGAGTATCAAAGCCACATTGGCGCATACTTGAGCCGCAAACCACATGACCGTCTTGGCGTGGAATCAAGTACATGACTTTATTCATGCACATGGTCGGCAACCAATTCTGCGGGGTTTTAAAAAGAAGCATTTGTCCTTGAACAGGTTGTACTGGAATCTCGATTTCTAAATGTTTGCTCCATTTCGCTGACCAAGCACCTGTTGCCAGTACATATTGATCTGCGAAGTGTTGTTGACCATCAGCAGTCCGAATCGAGACTAATCGCTGTTGCTGTGTATTTAAATCAGTAACAGGGCAATGCTCATGAATGATCACATTGGGATGCTGCTGTAAATAAGCCGTTAAAGACTGCAAAAGTCGTGGATTACGGATGTTGGCTAATTGCGAAAAATAAATGCCATGTGCAAAGCGTGCTGAAATGTGAGGATTAATCTGCTCAATTTGCTCGGATTGTAAATATTCCGCCTGTTGCATTGGGTTTTGGTGCAAACGGGCATAATCTAAGCCAATTTCAAAATCATCTTCATCAAAAATCAACATGCCAGTTTCATGAATTTCAAAATCAATCCCAGTGATCGGTTTTAATTTTTCATTCCATTTTTGGTAGCTCTGCTTGCCATAACGTGCGAGCGCATTGACTTCATTGGGATATCGCCAAGGATACATCGGGGAGAGGATGCCACCACCAGCCCAAGATGCGGCAGAACCTGTGCGTTGTTGGTCGAAAATCGTCACCGTACAACCGCGTTCAACGAGTTCCAATGCGCTGAGTAAACCACTAATACCCGCCCCAATAATGGCAATATTCATGTTCTTTTAACCGATGAATGTATGAGTTTGATCTTAACTTCAGCAACGCCGAAGTTTTTCTTCCAAGACTGTTTTTTAAATTTTACAGATATAAAAAAGCCTTCCTGAACGTTACCATTTCAGGAAGGCTTTGCAGGTTATTTCATGTCTTTCAACATGAGTGCTGCATCTTCAGCAAAGTAAGTCCAGATCCCATCTGCACCTGCACGGCGGCAGCTCATAAGCGATTCGATAATCACGTTTTCAGATAGCCAACCATTTTGAATGGCACCTGCCAACATGGCGTATTCGCCACTCACTTGATAGACAAATGTTGGAACACCGAAATTATCTTTGACTTCACGGACGATATCTAAATACGGCATACCCGGTTTTACAATCACCATGTCGGCGCCTTCTTGAATATCGAGTGCGATTTCATGTAAAGCTTCTGCACGGTTACCGATGTCCATTTGATAGTTATATTTATTGCCACCTTTGAGGTTGCTTGAAGAACCTACCGCATCACGGAATGGCCCGTAAAAGCTAGACGCATATTTTGCAGAATAAGCCATGATGTTGGTATAGATATGGCCATTGGCTTCAAGGGCTTGGCGAATTGCACCGATACGACCATCCATCATGTCACTAGGTGCAACCACATCTGCACCCGCTTCGGCATGGCTGAGCGCTTGTTTAATTAAGCATTCAACGGTTTCATCATTCAGTACATAGCCGGTATCATCAATGATACCGTCTTGACCATGTGTGGTGTATGGGTCGAGAGCACCATCAGTGATGAGAACCATTTCTGGTAGTTCTTTTTTTAATAAGCGGATGGTGCTTTGGACTAAGCCATCTTCATGCCAAGCTGCTTCAGCCGTTAAGCTTTTATCTTCCTGTGGTGTAACTGGGAACAAAGCTAATTTTGAAACACCCAATTCGAGTAAACGTTCTGCCTTTTTGAGTAACAAGTCAGCAGATAGACGCTGTACGTTTGGCATGCTTGGAATATCTTGAGTTTGTTGCTGGCCTGGCAACACAAATACTGGATAAATGAGATGATCAGTCGTCAGTTGAGTTTCACGCACCATGGCACGAAGCTGGTCATTTTTACGAATGCGACGCATGCGAGTGGCAGGAAAAGCTGGACGATTGAACGTATAGGTCATAACAATCTCATTGATCAGTATTAAACTTTGACTATTGTAGACGCATAATGAGGGTTTGGCGCACCCCGTATTATTTTTTTATTCAATGACAGCGATTCGAGTAGGCTATGACAGATGTAAATAAGAGTTGGACCGGTAATATTGACCTAAACTCGAAGAATGAAATCGATACTTTATTAAATAACATTGCTCAAGCATTTAACAGCTCCCCATTTTTTTTACACAATGCCATGAAAATGACGGTGATCGATGGTCAGATCGAAGCACGTGTGGACATGGCTAGTAATCTAATAGGAAATGTCGCATTCCAAATTTTACATGGTGGTGTTGCGGCAACTTTACTCGACAGTATCGGTGGTATTTCAGCGATGGCTGAATTGTATAAAAAGGCCACAGCTGAAGATCTAGCAGAAACTAGTAAAAAGGTATCTCGCTTAGCGACCGTTGATATGCGTGTGGATTATTTGGCGCCAGGACGTGGACAGTATTTCGTTGCACGAGCTGAAACCTTACGTTTAGGCCGTAAGGGCTGCACCATGCGTATGACCATGGTCAATGATGAAGGTAAAGCGATTGCAACAGCGATTGCATCGTATGCTTATTAAGCCATTTTTAAGTTAACACATTCAAAATGATGAAAAAATAAAGTCCAGCATTGGCAGCAGGGCATGATTTTATCCTGTTGCCGACGAAAAAAAGACTGACGAGTTACATTTTCTATTCTCAGGATATGATTTTTTAGCTTTAAAATGCCGGAAAATTGAAGAAGATAGACTTTCTCACGACACCATTATCTGACAGCAAAGTTGACATGCTTTGCAAAGCTCATGATGCCATGACCAAGTCTGCTAGATTTAGGACAAATCTATGACAGATACCGTTAGTAACCTGCCAGAAACCCCATCTACAGAGCAGCCCACCGATCAGGAATTAAAAGCACGCAGAAAAAAAGGCCTTGGTATAGTGGCTGTATTGATCGTGATTGCTTTGGTGATGTATTTGATTTGGTCAATATTTCTAAATCATTCCGTCAGTACCGATAATGCCTATGTCGGTGCAGAAACAGCGTCGATTACCTCGATGGTCACGGGGCAAGTGGCAGAGGTTTTGGTGAGTGATACGCAGCAAGTGAAAAAAGGCGATGTGCTTGTTCGTATTGATGCTCGTGATGCTGAAATTGCCTTAGCTCAAGCTCAGGCTGAATTACTTAAAGCAAAACGCCAATACAAACAAACTGCGGCGAATAGCAGCTCTTTAAACTCACAAATCTTTGTCAGTGATGATGCAATTCATAGTGCAAGCGCACAAGTGGCCAAAGCACAAGCCGATCTGAATAAAGCACAAGATGAATTACAACGTCGTCAACAATTGGCTGCTACGGGTGCGATTTCTAAAGAAGAATTAAGCACAGCGCAGAGTGCTGTGAATACCGCTAAAGCCAGTTTTGATGTGGCACAAGCAGGACTCGCTCAAGCCAAATCTAGTCAAAAAGCGGCACAAAGTAATAAAGCTGCAAATGATGCATTAATTCAAGACAGCAATGAAAATTCAACCCCAGATGTTTTAGTTGCGCAAGCACGTCTACAACAAGCTCAGTTGGACTTAGAACGTACACAAATTAAAGCACCCTTTGATGGTGTAGTGACACGTCGCAATATTCAAGTTGGGCAACGCATTGCACCGGGAACGTCATTAATGATGGTGGTGCCTGTCTCTCAGTTATATGTCGATGCCAACTTTAAAGAAAGCCAATTGGCAGGGGTGCAAGCGGGTCAAAAAGTTGAACTGACATCTGATCTGTATGGTGACAAAGTTAAATTTAATGGCATAGTCACTGGTTTTTCTGGTGGCACAGGTTCAGCATTTGCCTTGATTCCAGCACAAAATGCCACAGGAAACTGGATTAAAGTGGTTCAGCGTTTACCTGTGAGGATTCGTTTGGATCCAAAAGAGTTGGCAGAACACCCACTACGTGTGGGGCTGTCTATGGAAGCGACGATTGACTTGAAATCGAAGTAATTGCCTATGAATCAGCAAATGCAAATGACTGACCTAAAAGGTGGTCGTCTGATTCTCGCTGCCTTGGTTTTGGCATTGGCGAACTTTATGGTTGTGCTCGACATGACCATTGCCAATGTTTCAGTGCCGCATATCACCGGTAGCCTTGCAGTATCGGCATCCCAAGGGACATGGGTCATTACCTCCTATGCTGTGGCAGAAGCGATTTGCGTGCCATTAACCGGTTGGCTCGCTGGGCGCTTTGGTTCTGTACGGGTTTTTGTGATCAGCCTGTTTGGCTTTACGGTATTTTCGATACTGTGTGGTTTGTCGACCAGTTTAGAAATGTTGGTGTTTTGCCGAATTGGGCAAGGTTTGTTTGGTGGTCCGATTATGCCACTGAGCCAAACGTTGTTAATGCGCATTTTCCCTCCTGAAAAGCAATCCCAAGCCATGGGGATGTGGGCAATGACCACTGTGGTTGGCCCCATTTTAGGTCCAATTTTGGGTGGTACGATCAGTGATAATTTATCTTGGCATTGGATTTTCTTTATCAATATTCCTGTCGGGATCGGTTGTGCTATCGCGGCGATGCGCTTACTGAAAACGGCTGAAACTCCAACACAGAAATTGAAAATTGACCGCGGTGGCTTGCTGCTGTTGGTGTTGTGGATCGGTGCCTTGGAATTGATGTTGGACTTGGGCCATGAACGAGATTGGTTTAATAATCCATTTATCGTGGTGCTGGCACTGACGGCATTTGTTGGGCTGATCGTTTTCACGATTTGGGAGCTGACTGAGCGGCATCCTGTGGTGAATATACTGCTGTTTAAGTACCGAAGTTTTACCATTTCGGTCTTGGCTTTAGCCTTTGGTTTTGGTGCCTTCTTTGGCAGTATTGTCTTGATTCCGCAGTGGTTACAAATCAACTTGGGCTATACCGCAACGTGGGCCGGTTATCTTACTGCAACG
The DNA here is from genome assembly GCF_057480965.1 of Acinetobacter sp. P37. Classification (NCBI taxonomy): domain Bacteria; kingdom Pseudomonadati; phylum Pseudomonadota; class Gammaproteobacteria; order Moraxellales; family Moraxellaceae; genus Acinetobacter; species Acinetobacter sp. P37. The sequence goes on from NZ_JBLIYY010000019.1 coordinate 44,333, forward strand.
ATGGGCGTCGGTAGTTTGACCATGTCGCCAATTGTTGCAAAGCTTGCAACCAAATACGATCAACGTGCTTTGGCGAGTTTTGGTTTAAGTATCTTGGGCGGAGTCACCCTTATGCGCGCCTTTTGGACCACGGATGCAGACTTTATGGCTTTGGCTTTGCCGCAAATATTACAAGGTTTTGCCGTTCCATTTTTCTTTATTCCCTTGTCAAATATGGCCTTGGCATCGGTACTGCCACAAGACATGGCATCTGCGGCAGGTTTGATGAACTTCTTAAGAACCATGGCAGGGGCAATTGGAGCGTCGATTGCAGTAACCATTTGGGATGATCACACCAAAGTCGCACGCAGTGAAATGGTCAGTAATTTACATGTTACTGAGGTACAAAACACCTTAGTGAATCATGGAATGAGTTCAGAATCCGCATTGGGTTACATCTCCAGTTTGGTGGATAAAGAAGCCTTAACGCTTTCAGCCAATCATGTGTTTTTAGTCTTGGCGGGTGTCTTTATATTCGCCGCACTGATCATTTGGCTCTGTCCGCGACCTAAAGCAGGTGTGGGTGGCGGTCATGCACACTAAATAACATCAAGTATAAAAAACCGCTCATTCGAGCGGTTTTATATTGCATACGGCGTTGATTGAAAAAAATTAAAGGTCCGAGCGCGCCCGTTTGAGTGCAGATTGCCACTGGGCCAAATGAAATTCACATTGATCAGCATTCATTTTGGGTTCAAAAGCACGTTCTAATTGCCATGATGCGGCAATTTCATCAAGATTTGAAAACACACCCGCTTTGAGTCCGGCCATTGCGGCAGCGCCCCATGCTGTTGATTCTAAAAGTTTAGGACGCAGTACAGGCACATTTAAAATATCGGCCTGAAATTGCATCAGCATATCATTGCTACTGGCACCGCCATCGACCCTGAGTTCTTTAAGTGGACTAGACAGGTCTGACTGCATGGCGGTCAATACATCCGACACTTGAAAGGCAATGGCCTCTAAGGCGGCACGAGCTATGTGGGATTTATTTGTACCACGTGACATTCCACAGAGGAGGGCACGGGCATCACTATCCCAATGCGGAGCGCCTAGCCCAGTAAAGGCAGGAACCAAAACCACGCCATCGGTATGCTCCACTTGGCATGCGAGTTTTTCAACATCACTGCTTTTTTGAATAATCCCTAAACCGTCTCTTAGCCATTGCACAATTGCGCCAGCCATAAATACACTGCCTTCAAGTGCATAATGGGTTTGACCTTGAGCTTGCCATGCAAGGGTCGAGAGTAATTTATTATGGCTATATTGAACTTCGGTGCCGGTGTTAAAGAGCATGAAACAGCCGGTACCATAGGTATTTTTTGCTGTTCCTGCGTCAAAGCATGACTGTCCAAACAGCGCGGATTGCTGGTCACCTAAGATGCCGGTAATGGGAATGTTTGCGCCAAGTAAACCTGTAGCGGTATCTGCAATATATTCATCTGAACTGATGATTTTAGGGAGGACCGACAGGGGAATATCGAATAATTCTAAGAGTTCTTCATCCCAAGCTTGTTGCTGTAAGTTCATTAGCATGGTTCGTGAGGCATTGCTGGCTTCAATCACATGCTCTGCACCTTGCGTCAGGTTCCACACCAACCAACTGTCAATCGTACCAAAAGCCACATGACCTTGCTGAGCGAGTTCACGTAGACCTTGTGTGTGTTCTAATAACCAGACCAATTTCCCAGCACTAAAATAGGGGTCGATACGTAATCCAGTCTTTTTGTGAATGAGGTCATTGAGGTTTTGTTGGGTCAGTTGTCCACACCACTCGGTTGCACGGCGGTCTTGCCAGACAATTGCAGGGGCAAGGGGTTGACCTGTGCGCTTATCCCAAACCACAGTGGTTTCACGCTGATTGGTCAGTCCAATGGCTTTAATATCTTTTGCGAGGATACGAGCAGAAGCGAGTGCTTGTTGCACGACGGCAATTTGTGTACTCCAAATTTCTTGAGCATCTTGCTCCACCCAACCTGAATGCGGGGTTTGAATATGGGTTTCCCGTTGAGCTGTAGCTTGAACTTGTCCATGTTCGTTAAAAATGATCGCACGACTTGAAGTCGTTCCTTGATCGAGTGCCAATAAAAAGCTCATATATTTTTCTTTTGCGGTCTTGAAAAATAAAATATTAACGCAATTATGTAATTAAGCGCAGATCAATGTGTAATTGTTTCGAAATTGCATCGCAATTTTTTGAAGTTATGCTATGATGACGCTACTTTGGGGATGTTTCTGGCTTCGACGCTGGTGATGAAACTCATAGATGCATGTCGAGAGCGCATTTTCTCTCGTAAATCAAATTTGCATATTTTAGTCGCAAACGACGAAACTTACGCTCTAGCTGCCTAAGGGCAGCTTGTCCGCATCCCTGAATACTTGTGGTTAGGGGTCCCGACTGAAGCGAACGCACACAAGTCCGTATAAGATCAAGCCTTGGGGTCTTATACTAAATCTTAAAGGATCGCGATTTGTACCCTGTTCGTCGGGTCACAAAGAGCTAAATCAATAGACGATATCTAAGCATGTAGTATTCTCGAGCGTAGTGCTGGCGGACGCGGGTTCAACTCCCGCCATCTCCACCAAATTTCTAAAAAAGCCTTTAAGCTTAATGTTTAAAGGCTTTTTTTATTGGCTATATTGCTTTTCTCTTAAGCAGTGCACCTCAATTTTTGCCTTTTAAGGGTAATTATTTGAACAATTTCTCCATTTAATTTTTAGTCTAGATAATGGGTATATAGATTCACTCATAGATATGAGATGCAGAAAAACATAGGCCCAAGATAAGCATTATCGCCATTTCAAATAAAAATGGCTTATCACCATTAGTCACACCCATTGGACAAAAATAAAGAAATGTATGCTATACCGTTCATGGTGAACGTAAGTCGGACTCACTCAGTCTATATCCTTACGGGAGTTTAAAGAAAGCAAGAGAGCTTGCCCTTGAACTGAAATAAATGTATTACAAGTCAGTCTATTACAAATATATCAAGCTTTTTTTTTAAGTGGTCGTTGAGAATCAAAGAATAAATAGTCATGATCTAAAAATGATAATCTGCTTTATTCAACACTCTTGAGATAACAGTGCAATCTTTAATCCCTTAGGAAAATTCGGTTCAAATTGGATGGTATAAGCATATTGTTGCAGCATTATTTTGACCAAAGATAAGCCCAGTCCATGACCTTTCTGCTGAGCCGATTTACGCCAAAAACGTTGCCCTAAGTAACGAATGTCTTCGGCATTTAAATGTCGGCCGTTATCTTGAATGCGTAACGTATTTTCCTGCATTTTCACCTCAATCACATCAGCGTTTGCATGCAATAAGGCATTTTCAAGCAGGTTTTTAAGAACAGAATACAAGACAAATTCAGGTAATGCCAAATTACCAAGACTGTGCCAATCGACCTGAATTTTAGCTGTTGCTTCAGGATAAATTAGTGCTAAATCATCAAGTACTTTGGCAATAATGGGCTGTACCTGAATGCTTGCTTTGATCTGTTCAATAGATTGATCGGTATTCGATAACATCAGTAATTGCTCAAGTAAATCAGCATAGCGACGGACACTTTGATTTGCTTGATCCAAGCTATATTGCAATTTCATATTGCCGTCCGTTTTTGCCATCAGTTGTGCCAATTGCACATTGGTTTTAATTGCGGTTAAAGGACTCCGTAATTCATGCGCCGCGTATGCACTAAAGACTTTTTCATTTTCAAGACTTTGATGCAGTTTATGGACTAAGCGATTCGAATTTTGCACAAAAGGGTAGACCTCTGAGGGCATGGTATTGGCATCTAAGCTCGTTAAATATTGGCTTGCTTCATTGAGCGATAAATTAGACTGACTTAAATCGCTTACAACCTGATCCAAGGCTTTAAATTCTCGACGAACAATTAAAACAATTAAGCCGATACACAACAATAATGACAAGATCAGCGGAATTAAGACCGATTGCAAAATCTGTTTTAGCAAAGACTCCCGCAAAAACATACGCTCTGCAGCCACCACTTGAATCTCACCACGGCGTAACACATAACTGCGCCATTGCGTCTCACCTTGTTGCCAAGTACTAAAACCAACTGCTTGCTGACTTAAATCTTTCGGTGCACCGCGTGTTTTGGCAATGACATGCTGTCCTACACTGATGTCAGAGCTAAATAATGATACTTCGCACGCGATCAATTGTTCTTGGTCTGTGGAATGAAGTTGTTGGGCTAAGGCAGACTCATCCAAGCTTTGCACTGGTAATTGTTGAATTAGCCGTGCCACCATTTGTGCGGAGGCATGTAGACGTTGATCTAGAGTCTCCTGTAGACGTTTTTGTAAGTCGATATACAGCCAAACAAATACTACACTCCATAAGCCGATCATCAAGGCCAAAAGACTGCTGACCAAGCGCCATTTTAAGCTGTGTGATTTTTGCATGGGATTGACTCAGCAATTCTAAACATATAACCGACACCACGAATGGTTTGAATATAGTCCGCATTCAATTTTTGCCTTAAGTGATAAATATGGACATTCAGGGCATTACTTTCAATGCTATCTTGAAAGCCGTATAACTTGTCTAACAGCACTTCGTTTTTAAGTACTTGATTTGGATGGCTCATCAAGGTTTCAAGCAAACTGTATTCACGGCGTGAAAGCTGAATCATCTGATCTTGATAATGGACTTCTTGAGTGTCTTTATTGAGCTTTAAGTGGTCAAATTGAATGACATTCGATGAAAAACCGCGATGACGTCGGGTGAGTGCATGAACCCGTGCAATCAGTTCATCCAGTTCAAAAGGCTTGGTTAAATAGTCATCAGCGCCGACATTTAATGCCTCAACACATTGTTGGGTCTGTAACCGTGCGGTTAAAACCAAAACAGGAACATGAATCTGATCTCTGCGCCATGATCGCAGTAAGTCTAAACCATCTTGGTCAGGTAGGCCTAAATCAAGTAAACATAGATCGACCGCACTGTGGCGGATAAAATAATCCGCATCACGCGCATGACTCACATGTTCTACTGAAATATTTAAAAAATCCAATGTGGCACAAATACTTGAGGCAATATATGGATCATCTTCAACCAAAACAACAAACATAGCGTTTTCCTGACTTCCTACCTGTATTTTATAAATGATTTATCTTATTAATGCTCCCTTAATTTATGCTTTTGCATAATCAACCAAAATAGATTCGTATCGGGTATTGGAAGTCATCTATGCGTATAGGGTTAGTAGGGTTGTGTGGAATATTCAGCATTTTGAGTGTGCAAAGTGCATCCGCTGATTTTTTACCCCCTGATCAAGCATTTGCTTTTCAGGCTGTATCGACAGCGCAAGACCAAGCCAGTTTCACGTGGCGTATTGCTGATGGATATTATCTATATCATGATCAGCTTAAAGTCATGGAAAATGGCAAAGCATTATCACTGCAACTGCCTCGTCCACAGCAAAAAGATGACCCTAATTTCGGCATGACTGAAGTACATTATGGGCAAGTGCAAGCGACTGTCGCCATGCAACCGAATCAAAGCTATAAAATTGAATGGCAAGGCTGTGCCGAAAGTGGCTTATGTTATCCAGTACAGCGTACAACCATTCACACCGATGTAAATGGATTACTGCCGGCAAGCAAGCTGAGTCAGCAAAGTACAACGCAAAAGAAATTATTAGATGTAGTCACATCGTCGTCATTACCCAATACTGCAATGCCTGCAGATCCACAGGCGAAAAACACTGAAACTGTAACAGTTGTAACGCCAGCAAATACAGCAGAAGTCAAAGAGGATGAAAATGGTTTAAGTCCCTCTTCTGAACCGACTGCATTAACAGGACCTAGCGAAGCCAGTGCGCCAGAGCTAGATGATGCCTTGATGATGCAGGCAAGTTCTGAATCTGTGACTACAAGGAATGCTGAACAGCGTACGAAGCAGGCCGATTGGAACAACGACCAGTACTTCTTTTATTTACTTTCAACAGACAATATTGCACTGAATCTGATCATTTTTTTAGGTTTAGGTGTATTGCTCGCATTCTTACCTTGTTCCTTACCATTGATTCCGATCTTATCCAGTATTTTAGTGCAACGTCATCGTGGCTATCGTGCCGGCATGATTGCAGGTGTCTTTGTGGTCGGAATGGCATTGATTTATGCCTTGATGGGTTTAGCTGTGGCAGGACTCGGCTATAACTTCCAACGTTGGTTACAAAGTCCCATATTTATTGGGTTATTTGCCGTGATGTTCGTGCTATTTGCATTGAATTTATTTGGCGTATTCCAGTTGTCTTTACCACAAGGTGTATTACAGCGTTTAGATCAATGGCAACAACGACAAAAAGGTGGAACCTTATGGGGTTCATTCATTATGGGCATGATCTCTGCGCTAATTGTCGGACCCTGTATGAGTGCGCCATTGGCAGGGGCTTTGCTGTTTGTTGCGCAATTGCCTGAACCGTGGATGGGGGCTAGTTACCTGTTTATTCTAGGTCTAGGTGTGGGCTTACCATTGTTGATTGCTTGTGTGTTTGGTGCACAGTACTTACCCAAACCGGGCGTATGGATGGATCGTCTGAAATTCACTTTTGGTTTTGTCATGCTGTTGTTGGCGGTGTATTTCCTACGTCCTTTACTGCCGAGCGTGGTTTATTTGACGTTGATGGGACTCTTATTCATCGATATCACGGTTTACATTTTATGGAAGATACGTCCGCATATTTCGCAGATGCCGACGCAACTACTGTTTATTGTTATGAGCTTAGCTACTGCAATATCCGGTGGATGGTATATCACGCAAGCATGGTCACAACTGAGTACAACACAAGCCACATCATTAGTCGCATGGCAAAAAGTACGTACCCAAGCTGAGCTTGAACAGGCACTCAATAAAGTCAAAGGACAAGCAGTACTCATCGATGTGTATGCTGATTGGTGTGTGGCTTGTCAGCCGATTGAAAAAGAGGTGATGCCTCGTGCCGATGTACAAGCTGGTTTAGCACATGTTGCTCGGATCAAACTCGACTTAACAGAATACGAAGTAAGTCAGGATGTCATACTAAAACAATGGCAAATTTTAGGGCCACCGACCTTAATTTTCTTAGATACAGAGCATCAGGAACAGCGCAATCTACGTTTGACGGGTACCTTTAGTGCAGAGCAACTCTTGAACCGACTTAAGGTAGGAGCACAGCGATGATTTCAAATGAAGCCTTGCATCTTGGACCATTCATGTTGCCTTGGGGATTGTTATGTTTGGTGTTGGCTTTGCTGATCACTGCCATGGTTGGACGAAAAATCGGGCAACAAGCACAGTGGTCAACCGAAATCCAACAGCGTTTTCAAGATTCGATTTGGAGCAGTGTTTGGATCGGATTAATAGGTGCACGCCTAGTCTTTATTGCATTGAATCTGGAATCTTATCTCGCATCGCCCATTGATATGCTAAAAATTCAAGACAAAGGGTTTCATCTGATTGGCGGAATAATTATAGGAAGTGCATGGTTTTGGTGGCGAAATTCAGCCATTGCGAACAAAGCAAAGACCACATTATTGCTGATCTTTGTCATGCTCGTGGGGGCAGGATGGACAGCACAAAAAATCACGCATCAAGACAGCCATTATCCAAGTTTGAGTTTTCCAAGTCTGAACCTAGCCAATCAAGGTCAGTCAGAAATGATTGCGCTAGAACAATTTCAAGGTCAGCCGACGGTTGTGAATTTATGGGCGAGTTGGTGTCCGCCGTGTCATCGTGAAATGCCTGTATTACAGCGTGCACAGGATCAATATCCTGAGGTGCATTTTGTCATGCTCAATCAAGGTGAAGAGGTCGATACAGTCCGTACTTATCTCACAAAACATCAATTCAGTTTTCAAAATATTTTGCTCGATATGCAGGGTGAAATGCCACAAGCAGTGAACAGTTTAGGTTTACCCACTACCTTATTTTTTAATGCACAAGGTCAGTTAATTGAGCGTCATCAAGGCGAAATCAGTCAAGCGATGTTGCAACAATACCTGAAGAAAATGAATCCATAAATTAATCATAGGATATGCGTCATGAATACTTTACTTAAAACCAGTTTATTCATCGGAACACTGTTGACGGTGGCATGTGGTGTCAGTGCTAATCCGAATGCCATTAAAAAACAACTAGAAAAAGAAGGCTTTCAATTTGTCAAACAAATTCCTGCACCCGAAGGTTTAACAGGTTGGGTAGGGCATGAAGACCAATATTCCAATACCATTTTTATTTCTAAAGATGGTAAATATTATATAAAAGGAGAGTTGTTTGATGCCCAAGGCAATAATCTTTCAAACACCCAAATTGAAACCCATATGAAAAAAGCCATTTTGGATGATGTATGGAAAACATTAGAAGATTCAACATGGATTCAAGATGGCAAAACCGATGCGCCACGTATTGTCTATGTATTCTCAGATCCGAATTGCCCGTATTGCCATAAATTTTGGCAAGAAGCACGTCCTTGGGTAGAGTCAGGCAAGGTTCAATTACGTCATATTCAAGTGGGTGTGATTCGTGAAGAAAGCCGTGCTCAGGTGGCAACTTTACTCATGTCAAAAAATCCAACAACCGTATTTAATGACATTAATATCAATCGTGGCAAAAATCGTCTTAAACCAGCTGAAAATATTCCTTTAGAGATTGCAGAAAAAATTGATTTTAACCAAAGCTTAATGGGCAAATATGGTTTCTTCTCAACACCATCCATTGCTTGGCGTGATAGCAAGGGGAACTTCCAGTCTGCACAAGGGATGCCGAGTGATCTCAAAGAAATATTTGAAAAATAAGGAAAATAGATGCTCACCAAGCCAACACAACAGCGCGTCTAAGATCATGCTAAGCTCAACGTCAACGACTTAAACATCAGGGGGCGCAATGTCAAATTTACAAGATCCACGCGTATTGTTCGCTTTGGAACGTACAGCATTGGCATGGAACCGCAGTGGTTTAGCCCTGATAGCCTTTGGTTTTGTGATTGAAAAATCAAATGTATTGCTACAACTACTGCACCCTGAGGAATATCAGCACAAAATTATCTATGGACAGTGGCTTGGCATTGCCGTGATTGTGTTTGGTTTATTGGTGAACTTTGCCTCAATTTTGCAATATCGTCGAGGATTAAGCTCATTAACCGAACAGGAATTTATTGAGGATTATCATACACAACATCCCGTGTGGCTGAATTTATTGACCATGCTGACTGGGTTTTTACTGATCATCTCATTTTGGATTTACTAAGCTTGGCTGAGCTTCCATACAAAAGCATGAACAAAAATGTTTATTCCTGACAGTACAATTGATACAGCGTTTGCATAATACCCAGCACTTTAGGGTCTGCCAATTGATAAAAAATTTGTTTGCCTTCGCGACGTGTCGAAACAATTTTATTGTTCCGTAAAACGGTCAATTGTTGCGATAGGGTCGGCTGATGAATATCGGTACATTCCTCAATTTGCTGAACATTTAATTCGCCATTGATCAACACACATAAAATTTTTAAACGGTCAGGATTTGATAACACTTTCAAACAATTGGAAACGGTATCAACCTGCGTAAATTCAATTTTTAAGTTATCGAATGCGATGTTCATAACGTCTAACCTGAATCATAAAAAGCAAAAGGAGCAAAGTATATCGAGATAATAACATAAAATGACTTGATTAATATATAAGATTATATAATATAAGTTTAAATATTGTTTTATGGCGCATTAACTATGCATGATTTTGTGACAGCGTTTCTTGGTGGTGCTCTGTTGGGTATAGCAGTGGTGGGTTATTTGTATGTCCATGGTCGTATTGCAGGCATCAGTGGCTTGATTGCGCAGGTACTGAATCCACAGACGATTTTTAAAACGCCTGCAGTGTGGTTTCTTTCAGGCTTGATCATCACGCCATTTATTTATGGTCTTTTTGTACAACCAGAGATTATCGTGTCTGCTAGCCCATTAATGATGATTATTGCTGGTTTACTGGTGGGTTTTGGTACCCGCTTAGGTTCTGGTTGTACTAGTGGTCACGGTATTTGTGGGATCAGCCGATTATCTAAACGTTCCATCATTGCAACTATGACCTTTATGTTTGCAGGCTTTATTGCTGTATATGTCGTTCGTCACTTGATTGGAGCATTGTAAAATGAAAAACTTTTTAGCTTTTGTATTTGGTTCGCTTTTTTCAGTAGGTTTGATGTTCTCTGGCATGTCTAATCCGCAAAAAGTGATCGATTTTTTAGATATATTTGGTAATTGGGATGCAAGCCTTGCCTTTGTCATGATGGGGGCAATTGCTGTGGCATTTATTCCATTCCAAAAAGCGGTACGTAGCAGTGCACCAACCACAGTATTTAATGAGCAGATTGATTTACCAAGTAACAATAAAATTGATTCAAAGCTTATTATCGGTGCCTTAATATTTGGTGCAGGATGGGGGATTGCCGGCATTTGCCCAGCGCCAAGTTTCACCTTAATTGGCTTAGGGCATTATCAAGTTTTATATTTTATAGTGGCGATGCTTGCAGGCGTGTTGATTCACCGTAAATGGTCAGGAGCTTAACTATGCAACAACCGATTGTTCAGGATTTTTTTGATCAAGCGACCAATACATTTAGTTATGTGGTGAGTGATCCGGTAACCAAGCGCTGCGCTATCATTGACAGTGTTTTGGATTATGATGCGGCTTCGGCAACCACCTCGACCACCCATGCTGATGCAATCATTGCATATGTCAAAGTACAAGATTTAAAAGTAGATTGGATTTTGGAAACCCATGTGCATGCCGATCATTTGACTGCAGCACAGTATTTAAAATCTGTACTCGGTGGCAAAATTGCCATGAGTCATCATATTGCCTTGGTGCAAGAAACCTTTAGTGCCATTTATAATTTAGATATCAAGCAGTTTAATGCTCAACAACCATTTGATTATTTATTTGATGATCATGAGCATTTTCATATTGGTGAGCTAGAGGCATATAACATCCCGACACCAGGTCATACGCCTGCATGTTTAAGTTATGTAGTGGGTGATGCAGTTTTTGTCGGTGATACTTTATTTATGCCAGATTATGGCACAGCACGTTGTGATTTTCCGCGTGGTAGTGCAGATACCTTATTTGATTCGGTGCAAAAACTGTATCAATTGCCAGCGTCCACCCGGGTGTTCTTATGCCATGACTATTTGCCAAAAACGCGTGATGAATATCACTGCCAAACCGATATTCAAACGCAAAAAGAGCACAATATTCATATTCATGAGGGAACTACAAAATCTGAATTTGTGCAGATGCGTCATGAGCGGGATGCAACATTAAGTATGCCTAAACTGATTTTGCCGTCGATTCAAATCAATATGAAAGCGGGTCAATTTCCCGAACCTGAAGAAAATGGGGTGTCGTATTTAAAGTTACCGCTTAATTTTTTTAAAACCTAAAAATATTGTATTTCAAATTATTAAAGACTTATTTATGTCTTTATCTTAAAAATTCATATTTATATCTTTAAAGTGAATATTCACTTTAAAGATCTTGGTATTTTAGGTATATTTATTCTATAAAGCTGACTTGTATGATCGGATTTCAAGGAAGCACTGATTTTTTTAAGTATTTTTGCTTTCGTTGGCATCTGTTGAGAGAATATGTTGCTAAGACAGAGTGGACTGTTTTTTGCAATTTTAACTTTAGTTTTGCAAATCGCAGTATATTTACAACCACTATTACCCGAAGAATTTCAAATTGCTCCGGTATGTCTCTCTATTACACATAATTTACTGTCCCCAGAAAAGCACAAACACGTACATGAGACGTATAACGAACTTGTTCATCATCTGACCCACGATCATAATCACGACGATCACAATGGACATAACCATCAATGCCAATACTGTACCGTCTATGGTGATGTTGTCCTACCTTTTGATTTTGAGATAGTTGAAATCATCGATAAGATTCAAGTCCGTCTAAGTTTCTATAAAGATGCTTTCCGACATGTATATTTCTCACTGCAAAGGCTTTACTTACTTCCACAAGGTAGGGCACCTCCACACACACTTTAAATCCTAATCAGACCAACAATTTGAATTGTTGATTTACCTCGGTATTTAAAGAGTGATTTTATGAAACTTTATATTTTTGCATCGTTTAGCGGATGCGAACAGAATCGGTTCGCCTATATCATTAGGCTAAAACAATTGATCAAATCCCAACAGATTCACAACAGTCTGCGTCATCGTACTGATCTATCTTTCCTAAAGCAGTCCCGAAATTATGGGCCGTTAGTGGTTCACCGCATAATTCCACAATAAGGTGATAGACATGGATTTAGGTTTGACAGCACTTGAATTGGCGCGAATTCAATTCGCTTTTACAGTTTCTTTTCATATTATTTTCCCTGCAATTTCCATTGGGCTAGCAAGTTTTCTTGCGGTCTTAGAATGGCGTTGGCTTAAAACACAAGATCCCGTTTACCGAGATCTGTTCCAATTTTGGATCAAGGTGTTTGCATTGTCTTTCGGAATGGGAGTAGTTTCAGGGGTAGTCATGAGCTACCAATTTGGCACCAACTGGAGTGAATTCTCTCGTATTGCGGGTAGTGTCACTGGCCCCTTACTCAGTTATGAGGTCTTGAGTGCCTTCTTCTTAGAAGCGGGTTTCCTAGGCATTATGCTGTTTGGGTGGGGAAGAGTGGGTCCTAAAACCCATTTCTTTGCCACACTGATGGTGGCAATTGGCACCTGTATTTCCATGTTTTGGATTTTATCTTCCAATAGCTGGATGCAAACTCCACAAGGCTTTAGCTTTGAAAATGGCATTATAGTGCCGCAAGATTGGTTTGCTATCGTTTTTAACCCATCATTCCCTTATCGCTTAGCGCATATGGCTCTAGCAGCATTCCTTGTATCTGGCTTATTGGTCGCTGCTACTGCAGCATGGCACTTACTCAAAGGTCGCCGTGATGCCTTAGTAAAAAAATCATTTTCTATGGCGATGTGGATGATTCTTGCACTTGCACCTTTACAGGTATTTGTGGGGGATATGCATGGTCTAAATACTTTAGAACATCAACCTGCGAAACTTGCTGCAATTGAAGGACATTGGGAAACTAATAAAGATCATGGCATGCCGTTATATTTGTTCGGTATTCCTGATATGGAGGCGGAAGAAACCAAGTATGCAATTGGCATTCCGAACCTCGGTAGTCTGATCATGACGCACACCTTAGAGGGAGAGGTGAAAGGCTTAAAAGAATTTGCCCCTGAAGATCGACCAAACTCGCTCATAGTATTTTGGAGCTTCCGCATTATGGTCGGTATGGGAGTCTTGATGATTTTGCTTGCTCTGATGGGTGCATGGTTGCGTAAAACTGGGAAATTTTATGAGTCAAAATGGCTCCACAAATTTGCCTTATGTATGGGACCTTCAGGCTTTATTGCCTTGCTTGCTGGTTGGTTTACCACAGAAGTCGGTCGTCAACCTTGGGTCGTGTATGGCGTACTGCGTACCAAAGATGCCTTGTCACCAGTATCGGCAGAACAAGTCGGTTTAACCTTAATAATCTTTGTGATTGTCTACTGCGTCGTATTTGGTATTGGGATTTACTACATGCTCAAATTGATGGTTAAAGGACCACAGTTCATTCATTCTCAAGCCCATAGCGATGGTGAGGTCATTCGTGCATCAAATCGTCCAATGAGTACGATTGATGAGTCGCTTGAAGTACAACCACAGGAGAAAAACCATGATTGATTTATCCTTAATTTGGGTAGTAATCATCGCTGTGGGTGTGCTGATTTATGTGGTACTCGATGGCTTTGATTTAGGGATTGGTATCCTTTTTCCTTTAGTAAAAGATCGCCAAGAACGCGATGTGATGATGAATACAGTCGCACCAGTTTGGGATGGCAATGAAACATGGATGGTTTTAGGTGGTGCAGGCTTATTTGCGGCATTTCCATTGGTTTATTCGACTGTACTCTCTGCGCTGTATATGCCGATTATCTTAATGGTCATCTCGCTGATTTTCCGTGGTGTCGCCTTTGAGTTTCGTTTTAAAGCGAACCGCACTAAATATTTATGGGATCAAGCGTTTATTTGGGGCTCGATCTTGGCATCATTTTTCCAAGGTATGATTTTAGGTGCTTATATCCAAGGGATTGAAACCACCAATGGTATTTATAGTGGTGGCGGATTGGATTGGCTGACCCCATTTTCAATTTTTACTGGGATTGCTGTAGTGGTGCTATATGCCACCTTGGGCTGTGGTTGGCTGATTTTTAAAACGGATGCACGTGTTCAAAATCATATGTTTAGCCTCATGCCAAAACTGATTATCGCCTTATTTGTGATTTTTGCTGCAGTGAGTATTTACACCCCATTGGTACATGCAGAGATTGCAAATCGTTGGTTTAGCTTGCCGCAACTGTACTATTTTAGCCCTGTGCCGATTTTAGTATTGATCTTCACATTATTGGCTTTACGTGCCTGTAAAAGACGTCAGGAATTTGCGCCATTTATTTATACACTTGTCTTAGTTGTGCTGGCATATACAGGGTTCTTAATCAGTCTATGGCCAAATATCATCCCACCATCCGTCACCATTTGGCAGGCAGCAGCACCGCAAAGCAGTCAATTGTTCGCCTTGATTGGAGCATTGGTGCTGATACCGATTATTTTGTTCTATACCGCACTGTCGTATTGGGTGTTCCGTGACAAAGTTCGTGTCGGCGATGATGGCTATCATTAAGGAGAATCATCATGAAACTGAATCAAGCAGGCTGGTTTATTGTGCTATGGCTTGGTGGTGTCTTGAGTTTGGCGCTTGTTGCAGGGTTCTTTAGACTGCTGGTGCAGTGGGCTTACTAGAACCTATTCCTTAAATCTGAATCCACTATCTTGCTGGGTAAGATAGTGGATTTTTTTGAGGGACTAAAGGTGAATTGAGTAAGTAGAATATGACAATTTAAAGTGTCGAAATACATAAAATATATTTTTTTATATTCAATACTTCTTTTGAATGATTTTTCTGTTTTTTTAGCTTCTATATTGTTAAAACTAACATGAAGCATTGAAAAAATCTTAAGGAGCGTGAGTGGAACTTAAACAGCTCAAATATTTCATCACCATTGTAGAATCTGGAAGTTTAGGCAAAGCTGCACAAAAACTTGAGGTTGGCACATAGGCACTCAGTCAACAAATTGCAAAACTTGAAGATGAACTTTGTACACGTTTATTACAGCGAAATTCTACAGGTGTGACGCCCACGCCAGCGGGTTTAGCATTTTTTAAGCAAGCTCAACTTTCTCTACGTCATGTGCAATATGCTATTGAGGCGGCGCACTCATCTCGTCTGACTGGTCATGTGAGTGTAGGATTTTCTCCAAGCATCGCATCTGTATTGGGTATTCCCTTTATGCAGCTCATGTCAGAGCGTTATCCTGATATTAAAATTCATTTAGTTGAAAGTCTCTCGGGAAATTTAACCAATTTAGTCAACTCAAGACAGCTCGACATTGCCATTATTTTTACCCAAGATGTCGATGCCAATTGGGCAGTACAACCGTTATTAAAAGAACAAATGTTTCTTATGGCAAATCGTTCTTTACTGAAAGAGTATGGCTTTGAACACTGCATTGAAAATGGAAAAATTGATTTAGAAAATGTGAATCGTTTGCCTCTGGTACTACCAAGCCAACGACATGGTCTACGTAAATTCATAGATCAAAAGGTTGAAGGGCTGGACGTAAATTATGAAGTTGATGGTTTACACTTACTCATGAACTGTGTCAGCAACTTAAATATGGCGACCATTCAACCTGTCAGTGCACATTTTGATTATCTCAAATCAGATATTTGTTTACTCAAAGTAGTCGAACCAGTGCTAGATCGAATTAATTATCTTATTAGTATTGCTGAAGAAGAGCTTTCTCCTGCAAGTCTCGCCACCAAAGTAGCAATTAAAATTTGTGTTAAGCAGCTGATCAATAAAGGATTATGGTCAAGTGCAGAGCTATTAGACTTTTAGCCTATTTAATTTTACTAAACACCTATTTAAAAGTTGCCTATCACAGCGCTAGGCAGTTTTGGTCTTAAATTACATCAAATTCGAAAGGGAAGACATCGAATGCATGATGTAATTGTAATTGGCGGTGGGAATGCCGCTTTATGTGCAGCATTGACAGCAAGGGAGGCTGGCGCTTCAGTTTTATTGTTAGAAGCAGCACCAAAGGAATGGCGCGGTGGAAATTCACAACATACCCGTAACCTGCGTTGTATGCATGATGAACCTCAAGATGTGTTAGTTGATGCCTATCCAGAAGAAGAATATTGGCAGGACTTACTCAAAGTGACTGCAGGTAAAACCAATGAGCATTTAGCGCGTTTAGTGATTCGCACCACGGCAACTTGCCGTAATTGGATGCGTCAACATGGGGTAAATTTTCAACCACCGTTATCAGGTGCCTTACATGTAGCACGGACCAATGCATTTTTTATGGGCGGTGGTAAAGCTTTGGTGAATGCCTATTTTAGAAGTGCAAAAGATTTAGGGGTCGAGATTCGCTACAACACAAAAATCAATGAACTGATTATTGAAGATGGGACATTTATTGCTGCAATTGCTGAAGATGGCACGCGTTTTGACGGCGCTTCATGTGTATTAGCTGCAGGTGTAGGCTTATCTCCCGGCGGCATTGCAGAAATGTCTTTAATGGCAAAAGCCCTTGGATTAGCTGTGCCTATCGTGGTTGCGTTTCAACTATCACGGCTGATTTTTGTGATATTGACCACCAATTATTTCTATCAATTGAGCAAAAAAATATTTTTTAAAACAACAGATAAGCCTTAATCGTCCACTCAATTCGATCTTTGATTCAGATGAATTAAATAGAACACTTTCTATAGATTGCATTTGAAATAAAGTGGAGTAGAAGTTAGAAAAAAATGAGATTAATGAAAGATAGTTGAGAAAAGGGTCTTAAATGATGGTTTGAAAGTGAAGATGAGCAAGAGGGATCAATTTGATTCAGGACTGCTCTCGTCAGTCCCTTATTATTTTAATGCCGTTTTAGATCAGTAAATTTTAAATTTCATTATTATGCAAAATTCGAAGATTTAAAGATTTAACGTCAAAATTAAATTTCGCGCCAAACATCATTCTTATCTTTGAATGAAATCATAAAGTTAAATTTATCATCATTACTTACCAAAAGGCCTTCTGGCGTTTGCATAATCACTTTCAGAACGGTACCAGTTTCAAAAACCAAAGGACTGCAATTTTCTTTATTTAATGTAATTGGTTTGAGTAATTCAACAATTGCACTTTCCATTTTACTTCCCCAAGCATAGGTTGTTAATTGAACTTAGCATATTATTGGTGAAGAAACATGTTTTGTAAATGACGTGAGCTCCATCGCAGAAAATATTTTAGAGAATTCCATAACTTAAGTTTAAATAATGGTTAAATAAATTATGGGTTTTTAATCTATTGATATCAAAAAATAATTTTAAAATATGAAAAACTTTTTAACTGGATCTGTTTGTCCTAAGGTGTGTCTTTTGTTCTACAAACAATGACCAGATCATCAAAAGGGCATGATCAATAATGAATTTAAGGTGAATTTCAGTTTTCATGCTTAAGCTAACAGAATGATGTGTCGTCTTGTATTTGATTGTTAAATTTCAGATTAAACAGCGTTAAATATTCAATCTGAACAAGAAAATTAATGAAATAAAACTTATCATCAGCAACTCAAACTAAAAACAAAGATTGAGGGGAAATGTAGGACCAATGTTTAAATCTTTTTTTCCAAATCCAAAATGGTTTTTTGGATCATTCCTTCTATGGTTCGTGATCAATATTGTCTTGTGGTATAGCGGTGGCAATAGTTGGGGTACGATGTTTGGTTTAGCTGCAAATTATCATCAAGCAGAACTGCCTATTGGTATTAGCCGATTTTGGAGTCCCAAATTTTTATGGTTCTATGCTTGGTTTTTTGTAGCAACGGCACTCTTTGCAGCCTTTTGGAAGATTAAATCAGATAATCCTTGGCAACGATGGTCTGTGTGGGGAACCGCATTTATCCTGTTTAATGTTTGGTTTAGTGTGGAATGTAATGTCGTAATCAATGCTTGGTATAACCCATTCTATGATCTGATCCAGAAGATGCTTTCAGGTGGTGGGGGCGAAGTGGCGACGCTATATTCAGAGACGCTGACTTTTCTCTATGTGGCCATGGTGTATGTCACACTGGCGGTATTGAACCTGTTTTTCGTCAGTCATTATGTTTTTCGTTGGCGTACCGCAATGAATGACTTTTATACTGCACATTGGGAAAAACTGAGAACCATCGAAGGTGCCTCACAGCGTATTCAAGAAGATACGATGCGTTTTGCGAGAACCACAGAGGGACTTGGGGTTAGCTTGGTTGAATCGGTGATGACCTTAATTGCATTTCTACCTGTGCTGTTAACTTTATCAACACATGTAAAGAAATTACCTGTCGTGGGGGAAATTGCCTATGCATTAGTTTGGGCGGCAGTCCTTTGGGCAGTATTAGGGACGGTTATTTTAATGCTTGTGGGTTATAAACTACCGGGTTTGGAGTTTAATAATCAAAAAGTCGAAGCAGCATATCGTAAAGAATTAGTTTATGGTGAAGATCATGCAGATCGAGCAGACCCTCTCACATTAAAAGAATTATTTGGTGAAGTCCGATTTAATTATTTTAGACTGTATTTTCACTATGCTTATTTCAACCTAGTTCGTATTTGGTATATGCAGCTTGATAATATTTATGGGTTCTTTGTATTGTTTCCAAGTATTGCAGCGGGAACAATCACGCTCGGTATATTAATGCAAATTTTAAATGTCTTTGGGCGTGTACGTGATTCTTTCCAATACCTGATTTCCTCGTGGACAACCATTATTGAACTGATTTCTATTTACAAACGTTTAAAAGCATTTGAAAAAACAATTAATAATTAATTTTTAATCTTAAAAATGACCTGTAATTAATTACAGGTTTTTTTTATGGTTTTAATTAATGAGAATTACAAATAAATAAAATCAATAAATTAAAGAGGTTAGAACTTATTTCATGATTTTATAAAAAAAATGTAAATAAAAATACTTATTATGTAATTTTGGTAATTTTACGTATGTATATTGTATCCATATTGATGATTAATTTATAAAAATTACATTTTTGTTGAATTTTATCACATTTTATTTGCTTTTTTTTACATTTGAAATGCAAACAAAATCACATATTTTGGGTATTGGTGTGTATTTGTGTGCAAATTCATTCTTTCTGTTTGGCGTGAAGCATCTTAACAATGCGATAAAGAAAAAAACTTTAATATTTTTTTTAACTTTGCTGAACTGTTATATGTCCATTCACATGCCTTTTGATTAATAAGATAAAGCTTGTGGTTAAAAAAAATTTTTAAATCATAAATATATAAATAAACCAGAGGGTAATTGTCATGTTACAAGTCCAAGTTGTGTCAAAAGAACATCATTCTGTTTTAGAAAACATACAAACGAGTAATATTTTATTAAAGGAGGCTTCTGTTGTTGTTATACATACTTCAAAAGAAAATGTTTTAAGTATGGAGAGAAGTGGAAATACTTTAATTATAAAAATGAAAGACGGACAGCAACTAATAATTGAGAATTACTTTACAGATAATCCAAATGAAAACAATGTTGTACTAGAAGAAGATGATAAATTATATCTATTAGAAACAAATCCAAATGAAGCTGGATTATTTGAAATTAACTATAATCCGATCGATGAAATTAATCCTTTACTCTATTCAGATTCAACAGTTGGTTTATGGACGTGGTTAGTTCCTTTAGTTACTGCTGGAGGCATTTTAGCTTGGGCAAATAATGATTCAGATAGTTCATCGGGTTCGGGCAACTCAAATCAAGCACTCGATGCGGCAGAAAAAGCGGTAAAAGCAGCAGAAGATGCAAATAAAGCCGCAAAGGATGCTTTGACCGATGCACAAGCGGATGGATTAATTACCCCTGAAGAAAAAGCAGCTTTAGAAGATGCTTTAAAAGATGCACAAGATGCTAAAGATGCAGCACAAAATGCAGTGGATGCCTTGCCAGACAGCGCGGACAAAGATGCACTGCAAGATCGCATTGATGCCTTAACGGATATCGAGATTCCAGCGGTCACCGATACCGATGGCAATGGCATTGATGATGTAGTTGATGCACAAATTGCCGATGCCGAAGCGGCAGTAAAAGCGGCAGAAGATGCGTATCAAGCCGCAGAAGATGCATTAGAAGAAGCCAATGCAAATGGTTTAATCACCCCAACCGAAAAAGCTGAACTTGAAGAAGCCCTCAAAGCGGCACAAGACGCCAAAGATGCAGCGCAAGCAGCGGTTGATGCCTTGCCATCAGCACCTGCAGCCGTTCAAGATGCCAAAGATGGCTTCCAAGACCGTATTGATGCGTTGACGGATATCACCATTCCAGCTGTGAACGATGCCAATGAAAATGGAGTCGATGACAGCACAGAAAATCCAGTTGATTTAGCTACAGATCTGGTTGAAGCAGCAGAAGATGCGTATCAAGCAGCAGAAGATGCACTTACTGATGCCAATACGGATGGCGTGATTACACCAGAAGAACAAGCGGCCTTAGAAGATGCCTTGAAAGATGCGCAAGATGCCAAAGAACTTGCACAAAATGCGGTAGATGCCTTACCAGCAGGAACAGATAAAGACGACCTACAAGATCGCCTCGATAACTTAACGGATATCGTGATTCCACCTGTTACTGATGCAGATGGTAATGGCATTGATGATACGGTGGATGCTCAAATTGCTGATGCAGAAGCAGCAGTGAAAGCGGCGGAAGATGCGTACCAAGCAGCAGAAGATGCATTAGAAGAAGCCAATGCAAATGGTTTAATCACCCCAACCGAAAAAGCTGAACTTGAAGAAGCTCTCAAAGCGGCACAAGACGCCAAAGACGCAGCGCAAGATGCGGTCGATGCTTTACCGTCGGCACCTGTAGCCGTGCAAGATGCCAAAGATGGTTTCCAAGACCGTATTGATGCGTTGACGGATATCACCATTCCAGCGGTGAACGATGCGAATGAAAACGGCGTAGATGACAGCACAGAAAATCAAGTTGATTTAGCTACAGATCTGGTTGAAGCAGCAGAAGATGCGTATCAAGCAGCAGAAGATGCACTTACTGATGCGAATGCAGATGGCGTGATTACACCAGAAGAACAAGCAGCTTTAGAAGATGCCTTAAAAAATGCGCAAGATGCTAAAGATGCAGCACAAAATGCAGTGGATGCCTTACCAGCAGGAACAGATAAAGACGACCTACAAGATCGCCTCGATAACTTAACGGATATCATGATTCCACCTGTGACTGATGCAGATGGTAATGGCATTGATGATGCGGTGGATGCGCAAATTGCTGATGCAGAAGCAGCAGTGAAAGCAGCGGAAGATGCGTACCAAGCAGCAGAAGATGCACTTTCAGAGGCTGAATCAAATGGCTTAATCACCCCAACCGAAAAAGCCGAACTTGAAGAAGCCCTCAAAGCGGCACAAGACGCCAAAGACGTAGCGCAAGATGCAGTCGATGCTTTACCGTCTGCACCAGCAGCCGTGCAAGATGCCAAAGATGGTTTGCAAGACCGTATTGATGCGTTGACGGATATCACCATTCCAGCGGTCAACGATGCCAATGAAAACGGCGTTGATGACAGCACAGAAAATCCAGTGGATTTAGCCACAGAACTGGTTGACGCAGCGGAAGCAGCAGATCAAGCAGCGAAAGATGCACTCACAGACGCGAATGCAGATGGCGTGATTACGCCAGAAGAAAAAGCTGCTTTAGAAGATGCCTTGAAAGATGCGCAAGATGCCAAAGAACTTGCACAAAATGCGGTCGATGCGCTTGATCCGAGTACAGCCAAAGACGACTTACAAGATCGCCTCGATAACTTAACGGATATCATGATTCCACCTGTGACCGATACAGATGGTAATGGCATTGATGATACGGTGGATGCTCAAATTGCCGATGCGGAAGCGGCAGTAAAAGCGGCAGAAGATGCGTATCAAGCCGCAGAAGATGCATTAGAAGAAGCCAATGCAAATGGTTTAATCACCCCAACCGAAAAAGCCGAACTTGAAGAAGCACTCAAAGCGGCACAAGACGCCAAAGACGCAGCGCAAGATGCAGTCGATGCTTTACCGTCTGCACCAGCAGCCGTGCAAGATGCCAAAGATGGTTTGCAAGACCGTATTGATGCGTTGACGGATATCACCATTCCAGCGGTCAACGATGCCAATGAAAACGGCGTTGATGACAGCACAGAAAATCCAGTGGATTTAGCCACAGAACTGGTTGAAGCAGCCGAAGCAGCAGATCAAGCAGCGAAAGATGCACTCACAGACGCGAATGCAGATGGCGTGATTACGCCAGAAGAAAAAGCTGCTTTAGAAGATGCCTTGAAAGATGCGCAAGATGCCAAAGAACTTGCACAAAATGCAGTAGATGCGCTTGATCCGGGTACAGCCAAAGACGACTTACAAGATCGCCTCGATAACTTAACGGATATCGTGATTCCACCTGTGACCGATACAGATGGTAATGGCATTGATGATACGGTGGATGCTCAAATTGCCGATGCGGAAGCGGCAGTAAAAGCGGCAGAAGATGCGTATCAAGCCGCAGAAGATGCATTAGAAGAAGCCAATGCAAATGGTTTAATCACCCCAACCGAAAAAGCTGAACTTGAAGAAGCCCTCAAAGCGGCACAAGACGCCAAAGACGCAGCGCAAGATGCAGTCGATGCTTTACCGTCTGCACCAGCAGCCGTGCAAGATGCCAAAGATGCATTGCAAGATCGTCTAGATGCATTGACAGATATCGTGTTACCGACGGTGAACGATGAAAACGGCAATGGCATTGATGATGCAACGGATCTCGCAGGCGTAGAA
>NZ_JBLIYY010000020.1:0-63240 GCF_057480965.1 Acinetobacter sp. P37
GGTGCCAATCTTGGCTCATCAATTACTGACAAAAATTTGCTCAAATAAACTTCGAGTAATTTCTACCATCAATCAATGAAAATAATTTCGATCGATCAATCAGTAAAAATCCACACAAGTTGTTCTTCATAATCTCTTAATGATCTTTCTAACATTTCGTCAATGCTAGAAGCTGGACTTCGATAAACTTAACAACTCAACGCTTCGCGTTTCGTTCGTTTCCGTCTATCTCGTCGGTATGGGGTGCATTCTAGAGCATTTCAGAATCATTGCAACCCCCAATTCACTATATTTTTCACGTATGTATTTTTTATAAGCGTTTTTGCTAAAAAAATTGCACTTTTACCTATTTTTTAAGCATTTTTTATAAATATTTAGCAAATAGTCGATATTTAATTAAGTAAATTTCTTATATCTAGCAAATCTTTTTCAGCACTTTTAAGTCTAATAAAAGTAGCTTTGATTATTTATTAATCATTAGTCTACTTTTATTCTTCAAAGCACTTAATTTTTTTCTGTCATCATATCGATTCAAGCTTCATAGGCATTTTTTAGCGTGCATTTTTATATTTCCAAGCATTTTTTTAACGTTCATATGCTAAATGTTGCATGACTTCCAAGATGACTTGTTGCTTTCCACTGAAATCCTCGGCAGAAAATAGCAGCTTTGCACGTCTAGGGAGTTGTTCTCTTACCAATGCGAATAGTTGGTACTGTGCTGCGATATCCAAATCATGTAATTGTTGCCGCGCCTCACAAAATAATGCTCGTTTATGCTGTTTAGTTTGGTAGTCAAATAAATATCTCAAGATTCGATCGATCTGTTCATCATGATTATCGGTATTGTAATACGCCATGTTGTTGCTCTTTTTTGATTTTTGACCATTGTTCCATAAGGCCTGTTTTTGCAAAAATCATTTTAATTACATGCTTAGTCATTTTTGCTGATAAAAATACAGCCTATTTATTTGAATAATCACTATTAACGATCACAGTCATAAAAAGCCACTATTTTTGGGCTTTAGACGCATAGAGCGCAGGCTGCATTTCACGTACACTCTTTTTATTTTTTAGGTGCAGGATGCCAACACAGTTTTTTCCACGCTTATTCTTACTATTAAGCGGATTAGGATTATTGGCTTTTGGTGTCGTACTCTCTATACATTCAAATTTAGGGACATCCCCTATTTCTTCGGTGCCCTACAGCTTTAGCTATATCTTTCCTCTCACCGTCGGCACATTAACAGTTTTAATGCATATCGTCATGATACTGTTGCAAATGCTGATCTTAAAATCACGCTTTCAGTGGATACAGTGGTTGCAATTACCCGTGGGAATTTTGTTTGGTGCATTTATTGACGGTTTAATGTGGCTCACCCAAGGCTGGAGCATAGAAAGTTACCCACTTCAACTCCTGGCTTGCTTGGCAAGTTGCCTGATTACTGCTTTAGGTGTGAGCTTAGTGGTCAAAGCCAGTCTAGTCCTCTTGGCCGCAGAAGGCCTCTATCAAGCCATTGCTGTTCGTTATCGCCTTGATTTTGGCAACTGTAAAACATATGGCGACATCCTCTTGGTCAGTATTGCGGTTATCAGCAGTTGGCTGGTCTTACATCAAGTCATCGGGGTACGTGAAGGCACCATTATTACCGCACTTTTAGTCGGGACTTTAGTCAAGCGGATCTTACCTAAATTAAGCTTCATTCAATTTGGCTCTAAGCCCTAAAACCAAGCTCCATGAACATCTATCTAAGTAAAGACATTTTAAAGCTCGATTGAATCGGGCCTTTTTTCTGGCGCGATTAAAATCTTTAATACAGAAATGAATGTGATTTTTGAAAGGAATAGCTCAATTTTACAAATAAAAAAGGGAAAGATCTCTCCCAAAATCTTTCCCTTAGAATTGAATCTTTAGTCGATCCATCGTGTAATTATTATAGTTATCTGTTTACTTCACTAAAAAAAGAGTCCCTTGGGGAAGAGACTTATAAAAAGTGGAGTTATCGTTATGTACCCTCTAGATGGTATATATATCTCTCTAGATGAATAAATCTTATACATAAAATTCAAGAAATGCAACACATTTGGCAAAATTTAAGTATTGTTTTTATAAGGTTTTTTTTGAATTTGCTTATTTATATTATTAATATATTAATTGGTAAAAAAAAGCAGGCCGAAGCCTGCTTTTAATTCAATAACTTAACTAAAAATTCAAGAATTTATTAGTCGGTAAAAGTTACTTTTGCGATCGCTTTTTTGCTCGCTTGGATGATCAAAGTTTTGTTTTCTGACACAGCATAACCTGCATCGACCACTTCCCAATCCACTTTCACTGCACCACGACCAATTGCATCTTTTGCTTGAGCTGCATTTTTAGTCAAACCCGCTTCACGCAAAATAGATGTAATGAAAATCTCACCACCAAATGCGCCACGAGAAATAGTCACTTCTGGTGTACCTTCTGGAAGTTCACCTTCAGTAATCAAGTTGCCTGCACCTTTGTGCGCATTTGCTGCAGCTTCTGCGCCATGGAAACGCTCAACCAATTCAAGTGCAAGAATTTTCTTCACTTCTTGTGGGTTACGACCTTCAGCCACTTCTTTAAGCAACTGTTGAATTTCTTCAATCGATTTAAAGCTCAACAAGTCAAAGTAACGTTCGATCAAATCATCTGGCATTGAAAGCACTTTTTGGTACATCGCACCCGGTGCATCAAATACAGCAATATAGTTACCCAAAGATTTAGACATTTTATTTACGCCGTCTAAACCTTCAAGAATCGGCACAGTAATGCACACTTGAGATTCTTGGTCATAACGGCTTTGTAATGTACGACCCATCAGCAAGTTAAAGGTTTGGTCTGTACCACCCAGCTCTACATCCGCTTCTAGCGCAACTGAGTCATAACCTTGCACCAATGGATATAAAAATTCGTGAATCGCAATTGGTTGATGGCTGTTATAACGTTTAGTGAAGTCATCACGTTCCAACATACGTGCCACAGTTTGCTGTGAAGCCAACTGAATCAAGTCAGCAGCAGTTTTTTGACCAAACCACTCTGAGTTGAACACAACTTTAGTTTTCGCAGGGTCAAGAATCTTAAATACTTGTTCTTGATAAGTTTTAGCATTTTCTAAAACTTTTTCACGTGACAACGGTGGACGCGTAGCGCTCTTACCGGTTGGGTCACCGATCATGGCTGTATAATCACCAATCAGGAAGTAAACTTCATGACCTAAATCTTGGAAAACTTTTAATTTATTAATCAGAACCGTATGACCTAAATGTAAATCAGGTGCAGTCGGGTCAAAACCCGCTTTAATTTTTAATGGGCGATTCTGCTTTAATTTCTTAAGAAGATCTTCTTCAGAAATAATCTCATGTGTGCCTCGTTGGATGAGGGCAAGTTGTTCTTCAGCCGGCAGGAAATTTGACATCACAAAATCCAAATAGATCAGTTATACAATTTGTGCGATATACTAACACTTTTTCAGCACATTGCAGGCTTAAGAATCATCATGACAGCGATCTACATTGGGGTAATGACCGGCACAAGCATGGATGGTGTCGATATTGTTGCTGCTTCTTTTGATCCTTTAGAGATTCATGCGACGCTCACACTTCCCTTTGACCCAGACCTTCGTGATGAACTAATGGCTCTCACCTTGCCTGATGACAACGAAATTGATCGTATGGGTAAGGCAGACGTAGCTTTAGCTCAAATGATCGGTCATGGCATCAATGAGTTGATCGAGAAGAATCAGCTAGATCGAAGTCAAATCAAGGCGATTGGCTCACATGGACAAACCATTCGCCACCGCCCTGAACATGGTTTTACCCTGCAAATTGGCGACCCCAATATTATTACCGAACTCACTAAAATCCCGGTGATTTCAGACTTCCGCCGCCGTGATATGGCTGCGGGTGGTCAAGGCGCACCTTTAGTTCCTGCGTTCCATCAAGCGCTTTTCCAACATGACACCATTCACCGTGTGATTTTAAACTTGGGTGGCATTGCCAATGTCAGCATGTTACCTGCAGGTCAACCTGAAGCCGTGTATGGCTTTGATACAGGACCTGCCAACATTTTAATGGATGCTTGGTGCGAACGTTATACTGGTCAGCCCTATGATGAAAATGGGAACTGGGCAGCTTATGGTCAACCTATTCGCAGTCTGCTCGACCGCTTACAAGCACATGAGTTTTTCTCTAAAGAACCGCCAAAAAGCACAGGTCGTGAAGACTTCAATCTAGAATGGTTAGATGAACAGATTCTCGATTGGCGTGGAGATCTCGAATATGACGAACTCGAAGATACGCCAGAAAACATTCAAGCAACCTTAATGAAACTCACCACACGTGCTATTAAAAAAGCCATTTATCGTTCTGACATGGATACTGGTGAAGTCTATGTCTGTGGTGGTGGTGCATACAATTCGCACCTTTTAGAGCAACTGCGCTGGCGTCTACGTAAACATGAATGGACTGTGCAAAGTACCGCAGATTTAGGCTTAAGCCCGACATGGGTGGAAGCCACAGCCTTTGCTTGGCTGGCGATGCGCTTTGTCAATCAACTCAGTGCAAATTTACCAAGTGTGACTGGTGCTGCTGGCTATCGTATCTTAGGTACAATCACTGCGGTTTAAGAGTCAAAAACATATAAAAAGGTCTGCAATTGCAGACCTTTTTTTATATAGACACGCTTTGATATAGATTGACTACTATATAAAAACATAGCTCAAACTTAATTCATCATTGCCTTGGCATGCTCATTACGGAAAGCCCGTAAAATCTGCTGTCCCGCCCGACCTGTTGGACTTAAACCCAGTCGATTTTGCTCTTGTCGAATGGCTTGACGGGTTTTATCTCCAATTAATCCATCAACTTTACCAATGTCATAGCCACGGTTAAGTAAAAATTGTTGAATCTCACGTCGTTCCGCACGTGAAGTCCCAGGATCATCGGTTGGCCATGTCGTACTAAAGCCACCCTTGCCTTGCAAGCGATCGGATAAATGCGCAATCGCTAATGCATAACTCTCTGCGGCATTGTAGCTATAGATTGCATCGAAATTTTTAAACACCAAGAACACAGGCCCACTTGCCCCAGCCGGTGCCATTAAACCTGCTTGGCTCGATCCAGAAAGGTTACCTTGTATTAACGGTGTACCATCGGCACGCTGCAAACCACGATTCATCCAGCTGTCCAAGGATTTTTTATTACGGCGACTTTCACCACTGATCGACATTCCTTCGGGAATTTTTACTTCAAAGCCCCACGGCTGACCAGTTTGCCAACCACGCTTTTTCAGGAAATTCGCAGTTGAAGCCAACGCATCTGTGGTACTCGACACCAAATCACGGCGGCCATCACCATCAAAATCCACGGCCAGTTCTTCATAGGTACTCGGCATAAATTGGGTATGACCAAATGCACCTGCCCACGAACCTTTCAATTGAGATTCATTTAAATCACCACGCTGCAAAATCCGCATGGCTGCAAAAAACTCGCCACGGAAATAGCTTTGACGGCGTCCTTCACAACTCAAAGTGCCCAATGACTGTAATAAAGGATAGCTACCCGCAATATCACCAAAATTACTCTCCACACCCCAAACCGCGACCACGGTTTCAGCAGGCACACCATAAGCCGCTGCGACACGGTTTAATACATCACGATGCTGCGCCAATTTCTGCTGACCCAGTTGTACACGCTCTTCATCTACCAGACCGGACAGATAGTCCCAAATCGGAGTTGAAAACTCAGGCTGATAGTTGAGCTTTTCAATCACAGAATAATCAGGTGTTAAATTTTGTGTATAGCGATCATAAGTGGATGCACTCACACCAGCATTCATTGCTTGCGAGCGCAAATTGGCTAAACAACCTTGAAAGTTATTTTGTGGTGAAATGCTGCTTGTTGTAGGCATGCTCGACGAATTGACAGACTGACCATTAATAACCAACTCGGCATTTGCCTGAGTTATTGCCAATAAAGCAGTCCCGAAAACAAATCCTAAGTGATGCTTCATACCCTAGATCTTTTTTTGAATTTAAATTGTTGCTTTAACAATAGCAGCTCAAAGCAAAAGTTAAAGGTTCAAAACGTAAATTTAAATTCATAATTTCTACTTATTTAAATTCATTTTTAAAATTTAAATTCAAAAGCAGTTATCCACAATCTGGTTTTAAATTCATTACAAACCAAACAGCTGTTTAAATTTAAATTCAAAACTTTTAAATTCAAAAATAAACTGCATGCAGAAAAAGTTATCCATAAATTCAAAATGGCGTGAAAATTCATTTTTATTATTAATAATCAAAATATTATAATTTTTAAAAGACTCTCTCTATAGATTCAATAAGGCTAGGCAACTTTTAAATTCAAATTTTTAAATTTAAACACAGCGAAATGAATTCATTTTTTCAAATTTAAATTCATAAACTTTGAATTCATTGTTTCGGTATAGGATTTTTTGAATTCAAATTCATAGTTTGAATTCAAAAACACAATTTAAATTCAAAACGCTTTGGTTATTTTTGATTTTGATTCACACACATCACAGGCTATTGATACACAAAAAATCATACGAAGATTAACGCAGAATATTTATAAACGAACGAACACTTTATGATCAATAGTTTCTTATCGTTTCAGCGATAAACGGTGTGATTTTGCAAAGAGGCGCAATGATGCCCGAACTACAGCAATAAAAAAAGCGGCCATGTGCATGACCGCTTTTTTATCATTCAAACACAGGTTTAAATGGTCATATCTTCGCTAAGTGCCAGTGGATTCGGCAAAATTTTCGCCAAAGCACGGCATAAAGCTGTTAATTCAGCAGTATCGTTCGGCATTAAAGTGATGTGACCGATTTTGCGGCCTTCACGCTCTGTTTTGTTATACAGATGCAAATGCGCGCCATTCAGTGCCAATACATCTTCAGACTTCGGATGTTGACCAATGATGTTTACCATGACCGTTGGACGAACAACTTCAGTCGAACCCAAAGGTAGGCCTGCTACAGCACGAATGTGGTTTTCAAATTGTGAACACACTGCGCCTTCAATCGACCAATGCCCCGAGTTATGCACACGTGGCGCCATTTCATTGGCATATAAGCCTTTATCTGTCACAAACAGCTCTAGCGTCAAAACACCGACATAATTCAAATGATTGAGCAGGCGAGTAATGTAGTCTTGCGCAACTGGTTGTAAGTCTGCGCTGTTTGGCGCAGGCACAATTGAATGCGACAAAATACCGTTGTGGTGGTGGTTTTCCGCCAATGGCCATGTTTTCACATCGCCATCTTGACCACGCACCGCAATGATTGAGACTTCACGTGAGAAGGTTACAAAGCTTTCCGCGATCAATTCACCTGCAGGGCCTAGTTCAGCCCATGCTTGATCCATTTGCTCAGCGCTACGTAGCACAAATTGACCTTTACCGTCATAACCGCCACGCGATGTTTTCAGTACGATGGGTAAACCCAACTCAGCAACAGCAGCTTGTAAATCCTCGAAAGACGTCACGGCCTTATAAGGTGCAACTGGGATAGCCAATTCATCAAACAAAGCCTTTTCGGACAAACGATGCTGTGCAATCGCTAAAGCTTGGCGCGGTGGGTGCAATGCTTTGTTCTTGGTCAAAACATCAACATCTGCCAACGGGGTATTTTCAAACTCTAAGCTGAAAACATCTGCGCTCTGAATGAAATCTTGCAAACCATTTTCAGCTTGAGTCGAAATCACTGGACCCAGCGCAGCAGAAGGGCACTCAGTACTCGCTTCAAAGAAGGTGCATTGAATGTTTAAAGGCAATGCCGCTTGCGCCATCATACGACCGAGCTGGCCACCACCAAAAATACCAATGGTTTTATCCATGAGAAATGCCCCTTAATTAAGCTTGACCCGGAATATTTTTACTCGCCACTTTATCGGTTTGCGCAGCGCGGAAATCTGCAACATTTTTTGCGATTTCAGGACGCGTTAAACCTAAAATTTGTGCCGCCATGATCGCTGCATTGGTCGCACCCGCTGGGCCAATCGCCAAAGTACCAACGGCAATACCTGCTGGCATTTGCACGATAGACAGCAATGAATCCACGCCGTTTAAAATTGATGATTTTACCGGTACACCAAGTACAGGTAGGTCAGTCTTGGCTGCACACATACCTGGTAAATGCGCTGCACCGCCAGCACCGGCAATAATCACTTGAATACCACGATCACGTGCGGTTTCAGCATATTCGAATAATCGATCTGGAGTTCGGTGTGCAGATACAACTTCCGCTTCAAATGGGACGCCAAGCTGTTTCAGCATATTGGCAGTGTTTTCTAGCGTTGCCCAATCCGATTGAGAACCCATGATAATTCCAACGAGAGGAGTGTCTTGTGAAGCGGCCGCATTCATTGCAATGTTTCCAGAGATTAAAGTAAGAGAGAGTAAATCTCGACTAGAGCCAAGCTTTAATAAGAGCCCCATATTATAGACTGAAAATTCATCTCAATAAAATTTAACGGTTGTCTTTAAAGAGAAAACTCCATAATATTTTGATGAAAATATTTTTATTTTTTTCAATTTTATAAAAACTTTTATTAAATCAATATTTATAAGACACTTTAAACATGAAACAGATGTTTATCCTACTTACTCTAGCCCTAAGCTCTCCGAGTTTTGCCCAACTCGTTCAACTCAATACAAGCCAATTTGAAAAAGACTTTAACCTCT
This sequence comes from Acinetobacter sp. P37, assembly GCF_057480965.1. Classification (NCBI taxonomy): domain Bacteria; kingdom Pseudomonadati; phylum Pseudomonadota; class Gammaproteobacteria; order Moraxellales; family Moraxellaceae; genus Acinetobacter; species Acinetobacter sp. P37. The sequence continues at coordinate 8,728 of NZ_JBLIYY010000020.1, forward strand.
TACAGCAACAAAAAGGCTATAACGGCCAAATTAAGAGTAATGGCTACATCCACGAAAAATTTTTAGTCACCGGAAAATCGATCATTGATGAACGTAAGCCGGTCAAGATGACAGGCTATTACAAAGCAGATGATGGCCGCGATAAAATGTATTCAATTTCAGAATATCGTGTTTATTGTGATGACCAAAGCTATGGTTTTGCTCTCATGAACTTTGAAGCAGACGGTCAAAGACTGTACTAACCAATGAGAGTGATTATGCCTTTGACTATGAAGATCCCACTCCACGAGACCGTGAGTTTAGTAAAGTCCTCAAAAATGCCTGCAAACACGCCTCACTTAAATGATCAGAGCCATGCAGCATTGGATCAGTTAAGCACTGCGAAACACGAAATAGACACATCCAAAAAGGCATAAACCTGCCCACAAATAGTCCAACTTAAAGGGTTGTTTAAAAAGGAAAATCATAAATGGAACGAAGACCAATAGCGTCACGACTTCTTGTGTGATTTTCATTTGACCCAAAGACCACCCATGTTTGGCCAACAGTCGCGTTGCTGGGATCATAAAACTATATTCGAGTAATGCTATAGCCCATCCAAATAAAATCGCTTGCCAAAGCGGTGCATCATGTAAAAACTTCAAATGCCCATACCAGGCCAAAGTCATAAAACAGTTGGAAATAATCAATAAAAACAGGGCAAGTGACATAAGCAATCAAGATCGCAAAAATTTGCGCATATTGTACGTTTTTCATCACGATTTCGCGCCTATTTTCCGTGTTTTTATCCTCAAGAAAATTGCGTACATTTGATCAGTTACGAGCTCAATCTTTTTGCACGATCTCATACAAAAAAATCTATCTTTTCCCTAAGACCCTTGCTATGGTTGCTCTCAAATGAAATTAACCTTTTCAACCAAATCTATAATGACAACACCACAATAACAAAGTGATGTGTCGATAAAAGCAGTGGAGTTAGAACGAATGCATCTGCATATCTTGGGTATTTGTGGCACCTTTATGGGTTCATTGGCGCTCTTGGCGCGTGATTTAGGACATAAGGTGACGGGTTCAGACCAAAACGTTTACCCACCAATGTCTACCCAATTGGAAAATGCAGGCATTACCTTAATGCAAGGCTATGACCGTAGCCACCTTCAACCACACCCAGATCTCGTGATTGTCGGCAATGCCATGAAACGTGGCATTGATGCAGTGGAATACATGCTGAACGAAGGCCTGCCTTATATTTCTGGCCCACAGTTCCTTGCAGACCACGTGCTACAAGGTAAACATGTCTTAGGTGTTGCAGGCACACATGGTAAAACCACAACCACAACCATGTTGGCATGGGTGCTCGATCAAGCGGGTTTAAACCCGGGTTTCTTGATTGGCGGCGTACCCTTAGGCTTTAGTGAAAGCGCACGTTTAGGCGGTGGAAAATACTTCTGTGTAGAAGCCGATGAATATGATTCGGCATTTTTCGACAAACGTTCTAAGTTTGTGCATTACCATCCTAAAACAGCGATTTTAAATAACCTTGAATTTGACCATGCCGATATCTTCGAAGACTTGGCTGCGATTCAAAAGCAATTCCATCATCTAGTGCGTACTATTCCAAGTGAAGGCCGTATCATTGCGCCCATCACTGAAACAAATATTGATGAAGTCTTGGAAATGGGCTGCTGGACACCTGTGGTGCGTACATCTTTAGATGCCAATGACAAATCTGAATTGTATGCAGAACAATTGTCTGCTGACGGTTCACATTTCAAAGTGCTACAGCATGGTGTCGTGAAAGGCGAAGTCAAATGGAATATGACTGGGCAACACAGTGTAGCCAATGCTTTGGCAACCATTGCTGCGGCTGAACATGTCGGTGTTTCGATTGAAACGGCGTGTGAAGCACTTTCAAATTTTGGCGGTGTAAAACGTCGTATGGAGCTTTTGGGCACAATCCGTGGCATTGAAGTTTATGACGACTTTGCACATCACCCAACGGCGATTGATACCACATTAGAAGGTGCGCGTAAGCGTCTGGGTCAACGTAAGCTTTGGGCAGTAATCGAGCCACGTTCTAATACCATGCGCATGGGTAGCCATAAAGATGGCCTTGCACATTCTGCACGCTTAGCGGATGAAGTGATTTGGTATCAACCTGAAGGTTTGGATTGGGATCTACAGCCTGTGATTGAAGCTGCTACGAATAAAGCTGTGGTGGCTCGTTCACTGGATGAGATCATTCAAACCATCGTAAGCGAGGCAGGCGAGGGCGATGCTGTGGTGATTATGTCGAATGGCGGTTTTGGTGGTTTACATCAGAAGTTGATCAGTGCATTAAAAGCCTAAACCCACTAGATAAAATAAAAAAAAGCCCGCTGCGCGGGCTTTTTTTTTATTCACACTCAGCTTAAAAATAATGCTGATAGCCTCGGTTTTTATAGCCTAAATCCAGCTTAACCGGCTGTTCAACATTCTCTAATCTTAACAATGTCGTTAAAAACGCCTGAATTTGTTCTAGATTGAGCACGTCGGGTTGAAAGCTTGAATATCCAAAGCGCTGAAACAAACTAGCAATTTCACTATGTCGGTTGACATATTTCATCGACCATTTTGAAAAATCGATTTGATCAATATTTTGATCAGGATAACGCACAATATCCCGATGGCGAGTATCTTTCGCAATAAGCTGAAAAAGCTGTTCGAGAGCCGCTTGCTCACCTTGCAGGCATTGGAAGAACCGGCCTTCGGCATAGTACAGCACGCCAAAAATACGCTGTTCGGTATTGAAGCTGCGGGCTCTCACCAAAATATCACTTAAATCTTGTATTAAATCAAATTGTTGTTCTACACGTGTACTGGCATAACAGAGTTGTATCATTGTATTTATTCTTAAAGTATTTGCACGATTTTAACGTAGAAAGCGCTACAGGATGAGTAAATATTTGTATATTTTTTAATCAAATGTGCTTTTTAACTTACAACACAAAACCAAGATCACGTATACCGATATCACCTTCATTTTTTTAAACTCATACATATTAAAACAATGAAATTATTTCCATTTGAAGATGAATAAAGAGGCCTACCATGCTCAAGAATTTACTCATTTTTTTATCAATCACTTGTGTATATTTTGCTGCCTTGATCATACTGAATAATTTTGGCGTTTCAGATTTTTTTAATGTCGTTATTTGCTCATTTATTTTAGGAATAACACTGCGTACTGCGATTCCTCACTATCTCATTTATTTACTAATGATGATGACTATTGGCAGTATTTATTTTGTACTGAATGACTTTGCATTATTAAATATCATGTGTTTAAGCTTGATTTTAGGGATATCAAGCTGCTCGATCTTATTGCAGTTTTGGCCAAATCTTTTCAAAGTACCTACTACGCTGTTAAAATTAAAGCTCAATTAAATACAAATTAGCTTTTTAAGTTTTTTTTAAAAATTTCATAATGATAGAAAAGCCCGCATGGCGGGCTTTTTTAGGCTTGAACATCGGCAAGGGTTTTATCTCTACGAAACATCACATCAACATAAGAACAAGTTGGAATAATCTTTAAGCGTTTATCACGAGCGAATTCCACCAAATGATCCAATAACACTCGAGCCATACCTTGCCCACGCAATGAATCATCTACCCACGTGTGATTTGCCACAATGGTATGTTCATCACGCCATAGATAACTAATTTCTGCGAGCCGTTCACCCTCAGCATTTAACTGAAAAAATTCACCTTTTTGACCGTTATCTTGATGTTGCATAGTCACTGTTTTTTCTTCCTTTTTATGAAAAAATACACCGTGTAACAAACGAGAAAGTGATTGGTACAGAACTTAAACGACCTATATTCAACTGTAGGTGATAATAAATCCGTACACCTTTCACATTAATTAAAAAACAATTAAATCACACTTGCCGGATATTTTTATTATGGACCTTTATCTTATCGCTATCTTTGTATTGCTCATTGCTGCAGCATGCTTGGTTGTATCGCTGTATAAATCACGATCTTAATTCAATTTCACAGCTAAATTTCAAATAAAAACAGCCTGATTGCAATACGATCAGGCTGTTTTTATTTATCCAAATGATTAATCTACATCACGCTGTACAATTTAGCGTAGAACATCACGAATCGATTCATCTTTATCAAATACAGATTTTGCAAAAGGACAGAGTGGAATAATTTTCACGTTCTTTTCCCGAGCAAAATTCACTGCTGCATCGAGGAGATGTCGTCCAACACCTTGTCCTCGCAAGCTGTCACTGACATCGGTATGATCAATAATAAATTTATCATCGCCTGCCCATGAGTAAGTCATCTCTGCCAAACGTTCCCCATCTTGCTCAACAAAGAAAGCTCCTTTTTTTTGATCATCATCTTGTTGTACAAACATCTTAAATTTCCTCCATTTTTTTATAAATTGGCATGTAATGCAGGTCAACTCTGTTGTTTTTGTATTAATTTAAAGCGCATGCACAGGGCTTTAATCGGTTCCTGCTTGTGTATAGAGCATAGTAAAATAAGCCACTTTATTTATTTGAAGACACTCATGTCTGCCTCTCCCTCCGAAACGGCTTCTTCTGGCTCTTGGACGGCTGTGATTGCTTTGGCTTTCGCAGCATTTATTTTTAATACCACTGAATTTGTACCTGTCGCTTTACTCAGCGATATTGGCAAAACCTTTAGCTTAGCCGCGACCGATGTCGGCATCATGATTACGCTCTATGCATGGGTGGTTGCGCCGATTTCATTGCCGATCATGTTATTGACCAAAAATATTGAACGTCGATCACTCCTGATTTGCTTATTTATAGTGTTTATTGTCAGCCATGTTCTGTCGTATTTCGCATGGAGCTTTAATACTTTATTGCTCAGTCGAATTGGCATTGCTTTCTCGCATGCACTTTTTTGGTCCATTACTGCGTCGCTGGCAGTTCGTGTTGCACCGAAAGGCAAAGAATTTCAAGCCTTGGGGCTTTTGGCCACAGGCACAGCTTTGGCGATGGTTCTCGGTATTCCGTTTGGGCGTATGGTCGGAGAAGCCTATGGTTGGCGAAATACCTTTGCTCTGATTGGCATTGGCGCCAGTATCGTTTGCCTGATTTTAGCCAAAACGCTGCCAATACTGCCGAGTTTGAACTCTGGCTCGCTAAGCAGCTTAAAACAGTTTATTCGCCGTCCAAGCTTAATGATGGTCTTTGCATTAACCATTATCATCATTAGCGCGCAATTTACCGCATATAGCTATATCGAACCGTTCTCACTCAACATTGCTGCATTCAGTTCCATGCAAACCACCACGTTGTTATTAATCTTTGGTGCTGCAGGCTTTCTAGGTTCTTATCTGTTCGGGAAATTTGGTGGGAAATATCCTAAAGTTGCGATTCCTTTGAGTACAGCCACACTGGCTTTATCCATGCTGCTGTTGCTGCCTGTTTCTCTGAGTTTTGCAGGTGTGAGTGCGGTGTGCCTACTATGGGGCATGAGTATCATTGGATTTAGCCTTGCATTACAGTCAAAGACGCTGCATCTCGCATCCGATGCCACCGATGTCGCCATGGCCATTTATTCAGGACTTTATAATGTCGGGATTGGCGGTGGTGCACTCTTGGGCGGTATCGTCAGCGTTCATTTCGGTTTGAGTTATATTGGTGTGATCGGAGGAATCATCGCAGTGATCGGCACACTTTTAGCCTTAGCGTTGGTACAACGTGGTGATTTTAATCCTCCTGTGGCACATTAAATGAATTCGTAAATTGCCGATTGCACTTTGTACTAAAAACTGTCATGCTTTGCCGCATATTTGGACAATGTCCAAAACAAAATTTGAACAAGGGGAGTAGCCTCCTCCAAACGTAAACCTTGTTTTACGTGTCAGAATATCGTCATTACACTTTGCAAAAAGTCGGTATCTGAGCATCGCAGCTGCAAATCATTACAGTACGATGTAGGCAAGACCTTGATCATGTTGTCTCAGGCGTTTTATTTCGTCTGGCAACTGGTCGAGGTTTTTTTATGGCTGGTTGTTAGATGTGGAGAATACACATGGAAACGATTGGCTCTTTATGGCTATATCTGGCATTTTTCGGTTTAGTCACCATCATGCTACTCATCGACTTTTTAGGCTTTAAAAATAACAAAGGCCAAGAAATCAAAGTCAAAACCGCTGCCTATTGGAGTATTGCATGGGTCTCTGTGGCTACCTTATTCGGTGGTGCATTGTGGCTCTACTTACAGCAAACCGCTGGTGTCGCTGTTGCAAACACCAAAGTCATGGAATATTTCGCTGGTTATCTGCTCGAGAAATCACTCGCAATTGATAACGTTTTTGTCTGGCTCATGATCTTTGCTGCCTTTGCCATTCCACCTGCTTTGCAGCGTAAACTGTTGCTCTACGGTGTCCTCGGCGCAATTGTACTGCGTACCATCTTTATTTTTATTGGGGCATGGTTTGTTCAAGAATTCTCTTGGGTGCTGTACTTCTTCGGTGCGTTCTTGGTGTATACCGGCTTTAAATTCCTTAAAGGCCAAGACGAAGAAGATAAAGATATCGAAGATATGGCGATTTTGAAGTGGCTACGTAAACACATGCGTATTACTCCTCAAATGCATAAAGATAAATTCTTCGTTCGTCAAAATGGTGTCTTGTGGGCAACGCCGCTCTTTTTAGTGTTGATCTTGGTTGAAGCATCGGACGTCATTTTTGCGGTGGACTCAATCCCAGCAATCTTTGCGGTTACCTCTGACCCATTCATTGTACTGACTGCAAACTTGATGGCGATTTTGGGTCTACGTGCCATGTTCTTCCTCTTGTCTGGTGCTGCATCGAAAATGCATTACTTACCATATGGTCTGGGCATTATTCTGGTATTTATTGGCGCTAAGATGCTGTTGCTCGATGTGTTCCACATGCCAATTTGGATTTCACTCGGCTTTATTGTGGTGACCTTAACCATCACCGCGTGGTTATCGATCCGACACAGTAAGAAGTACCATCAAACCACGTTATAAAACGCTTAGATAAATGGAAGCCTTCTTTCGAGAAGGCTTTTTTTATTCTGTAACAAAGCCATCAGCTAAGCTTCAAGCGTCATCAAGAGTTTGAGTTTCGGCCAGCGTTGTAAAAATTTTTTCGCTTCTATACGTTGCAAAAAAGTCGCTCGACTAACTAAGGTTGAATTCCAACGCAGTTTTAATTCAAATAAATCAGCTAGTCCAAATGGTGCCACGATTTCTACTTGATCAAGCTCATTTAAACGGACTGCAACAGCCGTTGCAGTTTCAACCCACAAAGAAAGGGCATGGGAAATCGATGTTAGGGGCAAAATAGAATCACCATTGTCTAAACGATACCAATGATGCACCAAAGCTTGGTTGGTCACATCCCACTGTATTAATGGAAAGAAAGACTGCATTTCTTTTTGGATCTGATCACTATGAGCACCGTTATCCTCAGCATCATAAAATATGATATCTACCTCAGTATTGGACAGTGTATAGCTGTGTTGGTGTAGCACTGACCACAGCATATTTCGAATGACACCTGCGGCAATATACGCACTGGCATCCACCAAATAAAGCTGCTTTAAAATAGACATGATGCCGTCATGTTGCCGAATCAGTTGCTGCAAGCGCTCAACATACGTGGCTTCAAGCTGTGATTGATTCACAGGATGCATTGGATGGGACATAGATACACTGTTGAATTCTATTCTTTGATTCGATTTAGCCTGACACAAGCGCATTGATTTAATCAATCGCTTTGAAAAAATGACATGCTCTCGACATACATTAATGGCTGTTCGATATTTTAGAACATGATCCTCTAATTACAGCAACGCCTTTTCTAGCCAAATTGGGCTACAATCAACCGAAAAAATTCTAAACTGCAGGTATGTCATGTCTTCTGTTATCGCATCTACCGCGATCCGTGGTCGCTTTCTAGATATTCAGAATACAGTTGCCCAAGCACGTGAAATTCACGACCAAGTGCGCTATTTCGAAGATGGTTTGCTGATTACGCAAGCCGGAAAAATTCAATGGTTCGGTCCATGGTCTGAGGGCCAACACCATCTCCCAGATCAGGTTGAAGTACAACATTATCCAGATCAATTGATTGTTCCGGGTTTCATCGACACCCATATTCATTATCCACAAACGGAAATGATGGGGGCTTATGGTGAACAGCTACTGGAATGGCTTGATACTTATACCTTCCCAACCGAAATCCAATTTGAAGATCCGGCTTATGCAGAGCAAATTGCACAGTTCTTCGTAAACGAGTTACTCAAAAATGGAACCACAACAGCCTTGGTTTTTTGTACCGTTCATCCACAATCGGTCGATGCTTTATTTAAGGCTGCAGAACAGCATCAGATGCGCTTAATTGCCGGTAAGGTCATGATGGATCGACATGCCCCTGAAGCATTATGTGACACAGCTGAGAGTGGCTACAACGACTCCAAAGCACTCATCGAAAAGTGGCATGGCAAGGGCCGTAACCTGTATGCCATCACGCCTCGCTTTGCCCCAACCTCAACGCCTGAGCAATTGACACGGGCAGGGGAGCTAAAAGCCGAGTATCCTGATGTCTATGTACATACGCATTTGAGTGAAAATAAAAATGAAATAGCGTGGGTTAAATCATTATTCCCTGAGCAAAACGGCTATTTAGACGTTTATCATCATTATGGTCTGACCGGATCACGTTCCGTGTTTGCGCACTGCGTGCATTTGGAAGATGCCGAATGGGACTGTATGCATCAGACCAACTCTGCCATTGCGTTTTGTCCCACCTCGAACTTGTTCTTAGGCAGTGGGTTATTTCCATTAAAGACAACATGGGAAAAACAGGTGAAAGTCGGCTTAGGCACAGACATTGGCGCAGGCACCTCATTTAACCAACTGCAAACCATCAATGAAGCCTACAAAGTTCAACAACTTCAAGGCGATAAACTATCCGCATTTGAAGCGCTGTACCATGCCACTTTAGGTGGAGCAAAAGCCTTAGATCTAGAGGACAAACTTGGAAACTTTGATTTAGGCAAAGAAGCAGATTTTGTGGTGCTCGATTTAAATGCCACGGCTTTACAAGCCTTACGTCAACAACGTGCCAAAAATCTGGAAGATGCTTTATTTGCCCTCATGCTGATGGGTGATGATCGTAATATCCATGCCACCTATGTGTTTGGACAATGTGCGTATGTCAAAGCATAAAACGGCTCGACCGAGACGAAAAACAGCGTTGAAAATTGGACTGATTGCCGTCGCTTGTTTGTGCTTACTCAAGCGTGACAGCATTTCCAAGAAAAACTGATTACATTTTCAACGGCAAAAAAGATGCATCTGCGAGCCAGATGTATTAAAATTGGTTCATCTTTAGAGGTGTTGCAAGTCAACACCTTTTTTATTTTTTTGATTTGCTTTTTTAGGTATCTACCCATGTCTGTTCAAATGAGCGTACTGATTTCCACTGAAGAAATTCAAGCTAAAGTGAAAGAGCTTGGCGCAAAAATTGATGCACACTATGCTAACAGCGACAAAGAGTTGGTGTTAATCGGTCTTTTACGCGGTTCTGTTATTTTTATGGCTGACCTTTGCCGCGCAATTTCAAAACCGCATGAACTCGACTTCATGACCGTTTCAAGTTATGGCGGTGGGACCGTATCTACTCGTGATGTTAAAATCTTAAAAGATTTAGACGGCGACATTAAAGATAAAGATGTCTTGGTGGTTGAAGATATTATCGATTCAGGAAATACCTTAAGCAAAGTTTTAGAAATTTTACAGACGCGCAATCCAAATTCAATCGAGCTTTGTACTTTGGTTAGCAAGCCTTCACGTCGTGAGATTGAACTCGAAGTGAAATTTTTAGGTTTTGAAGTCGAAGATAAATTTATCGTGGGTTATGGTCTGGACTATGATCAAAAATATCGTCATATTCCATTTATTGGCGAAATTGGTCTCTAAGTAAAATCAGATACTTAAGAGTGGCCGAAGGCCACTTTTTTTTTATTTTTTGGTTTGTTTTGAACAAAAAAACAACAGTTTTTTGCATGTTTAGGCTATAGCTCAGCGCAGTTTTGATTAAAGATAAAGATTGAACATGTCGTAAAAAACAAATACATGATAACAAAAGGAGAGTTACTATGTGGTCACTCATTGTTGCGATTGTTGTTGGTTTTATTGCTGGTTTAATTGCACGTGCGATCCATCCTGGAGATGACAAAGCCGGTTTCATCATGACCACCATTCTCGGGATTGCAGGTTCTTTACTTGCGACCTATGGCGGACGTTTATTAGGTCTGTATGGAGAAAATTCTGCTGCAGGATTTATCGCTTCCGTCATTGGTGCGATCATCGTGTTGTTTATCTATAACCTTGTAACGAAAAAAACCCGCGTCTAATTTTTATAGCACCATTAAAATACCCGCCTATAGACGGGTATTTTTTTTATATTTTATTCATGCCGTACAGCTGAAATTATTTGATCTCTTTTAACATCGATTCTAATTCAGCAGCAGGGTAAGCACCAGTTAAGATCGAACCGTTGGCAAAAACGATTCCCGGTGTACCACCTAGTTTTAAGCTTTTAGCTAATATTAAATTTCGATCAATCGGGTTTGCACAACTTTTCGCTGACTTCGGTTGAATTCCCTTATTGATTAAATTATCCCAGGCCATAGCAGGGTTTGACTCACAAAAAATCTGCTTCGATGGCGCCAACGACTGCGGTTTTATCGCTGTGACAAAAGTATAAATGGTCACATCATTGAGTTTTGCCAGTTCTACTTCAAGCTTCTTACAATATGGGCAATTTGGGTCAGAAAAGATCGCGATTTGGCGCTTCCCATTCCCCCTGACTGTTTTAATCGCATCTTGTAATGGAAGTTTATACCACTCAGTTTTTTGCTGACTGAGGATCAATTGTTTGGTCAGATTTTTTTGATCTTTTAAACGAATCATAGAACCTGCGATCACATAATCCGCATTTTCACTCAAATACAAAACTTGATCTTCAACAAAGCCACTATATATGCCCGGCATTTCGGTACTTTGAATATTTTCAATTTTTAAACTAGGGTGCTTTTCTGCCAAGAGCTTTTGAACCTGTGCTACATCCGCCAAAACAAAAGTCGAAAGGGTGGTACTCAACGCCAACGCACATATTTTTTTCAACATAGACCGAACAACTTCAACATTTAATTGATTCAGCATTCTAAGCCTTAACAGGTGAAAGTCTTGGGCTTTTTTCAGTTCATTACGCAATAGCTACATGCCGTTTCACGTGGAACATATTACGCTGCATCAGGTGAATTAATTTCAACAGACACATGCACAATTTCTTCATGAATCGACAACGCTTGGCGGACTTCATCGGCGCTCAATGCCTGACTGGTTTCTAAAGCAACAATACATGAAAACTGACCTTTACCCACTTTCCACACATGTAAATCGGTCACATCGACGTCGACAGGCAATTGCATTAAAACCTCTCGGATCTCATCAACGACAGGGTGATCCATTTCCGCATCCAGTAATGTTTGTCCTGTTTCTTTCATCAAGCCAATGGCCCACTTACCGACAAGCACTGCACCAACAATCCCCAATAGCGCATCTAAAAATCCCCAGCCCATCCATTTTCCAGCAAATAAAGCCACAATGGCCAACACCGAAGTCACCGCATCAGCAACCACATGCATGAAGGCTGCTTTCTGATTGAGATCGTGATGATGATCATGCTGCTCCTCATGGCTATGCTGGTGATGGTGATGGTGATGGTGATGGTGATGGTGATGGTCATCATGCAATAACCAAGCACAGATCAAGTTCACCATTAGACCTAAAATCGCAATAGGGATTGCTTCGTTATAATGAATTTGGACCGGGTTGAATAAGCGTTCCACCGAATGAAAGGCCATAAATGCAGCAACGACCATCAATAATATCGCGCTGCTATAGCCCGCTAAAATTTCAATTTTCCAAGTCCCAAAGCTAAAACGAGCGTCTTGGGCATAGTGGCGTGCCGCACGATAGGCAAAATAAGCCAAGCCTAATGCCAACATATGTGAACTCATATGCCAGCCATCTGCCAATAATGCCATCGAATTAAAAATCCATCCGCCAATGACTTCTAACAACATCATGACTGCCGTTAAAATGGTGGCAATTAAGATCCGTTTTTGTGCGAGTGGATTACCTTCATCAAATTGATGATGATGAATTCGGATGGATGGGGAAGTTTTCATTAGGTTCTATGCTTAAATATACTCCCCCATAGTATATTTATTTTCGGGAGAAAGTGTTGAGTCATTTACATCAGGACAAAAAGATTTTAAATCGGGTTAAACGTCTACAAGGTCAGGTCAAAGCAGTTGAACTGGCTTTACAGCAACCCGAAGCAGGGTGTATCGAGGTTTTACAACAGGTTGCGGCCATCAAAGGTGCTGTAAATGGATTAATGAATGAATTAATCGAAGCACATTTACGCCATCATGTATTGCCTCAAGATGTTGAAATCAATGAAGTAGAACTGGAAGATTTTGTAAAACTGCTTAAACGCTATGGATAAAGTTACAACTGCGATTTGACCATGGAAAACAATCGGCATTAAACTGAGCCCATATTTCCTTCTTTCTCATGCAGCACAATATTGACCCTATGGGCTGTACCTCTGCGACTTTAAAATGACCACATCTCCCTCTTAGCGACCGTTTATTATGGTGAGCCTTGCACTCTGTATGGGCACTATTGGTACAGCGCTAGCTAGTCCTCTGTATCCCATTTATCAGCAACTTTGGGGACTGCTGCCGAGTCATATCACCTATATCTTTGTTGCCTACATGTTTGGTTGCCTAGCGACCTTGCTGTTTTTAGGTCGTACCAGTAACAGTTTTGGTTTTTTAAGAACCCTGCAAATCGGTATGGCGTGCATCATCTTAGGTTTAAGCTTGTCGGTGTTTGCCAGTAATGCGCTGTGGTTATCTATCGGGCGCTTTATTATCGGGATTGCCTCGGGTTTAATCAGCACCTCAGCCATGCTTGGTTTGGTCTATACCATTCCTGAACCGCATAAAAATAATGCTCCACAGTTGAGTTCAATCATTACCGTGATTGGTTTTGGTCTTGGCCCATTTATTGGTGGAGTGATTGCCCAATTTTCGGAACAGCCTTTAGTCACCCCTTATATCCCTGTGATCTTTGGGGGGTTGGCGTGTTTAATAGGGTTATTTTTTATTCGCACACCGAATTTTGAGCCACAGCCTTTTTCAGTGGCACCACATTTGGAATTGCCTGAAAAGCGTGATCATTCACGATTTTATATCGCTGGACTGACTGCCTTTTGTGCCTTTGGTTCTTTTAGCTTATTTGCATCACTCGCACCCTCTTTCGTCAAAGATGCGATCCCATGGCATGGCCCTTTGGTCAGTGGTAGTGCCATTGCAAGTATCTTGCTGGTTTCCGCTGTCGTGCAATTTATGGCGAAATCGATTCCTTCTGCAAAATGTGTCAATGCCGGCTTAATAGTGTTAATACTGAGCTATGCGCTCCTTGCGCTATGTATGACCCAACACTGGAGTGCATTGTTTTTTATTAGCGATATTTTAGTCGGTGTAGGGCATGGTCTAGGGCTTTTAGGCGCATTTGGCTTAGTTCATCAAATGACCAACAATCAAAACCGTGCTGCGGTGATCTCGACCTATTTGTTTATCGGATATTTAGGAACCATTATTCCAATTATTGCAGCCGGCTATTTATCTGATCATTTCGGCTTGATCGTCGGTGTTTTAGGTTTTTGTATGGGTGTAGGTTTATTGTGTATCGGCTTATTGCTTTGGCACCGTAGTCTGAACACCAATTAACCACTAAACTTATTCAAGAAGCATCTTGTATTGGGTGCTTCTTAAACCCAAAAACAATTAAGAAACCCTATAAAAATCAATCAAATTAAATTAAATTAAATTAAATTAAGATCTTGTCTGATGTGATTCAAAAATTTAAAAAATGCTAAAAATTCAATGTCAAATTAACACTGTAGAAAATCAAATCATTGCTAGCAGCGAATACGGTAATATTCACTATATTTTACCGTTTGAATCCTTACCGCAATTAGAAACCTATGATTTTATTGTTTGGGGCTTTTTACCCATTGCCATGCGCCTTGGCATCCCGCTGCATGTAGAAGGACCTATTTCAATACAAACCCTCCACTCCGCACGGGAGGTTTCAACTGTCTGGGCCGCTTGGTTACCTGATTTATATCAACCAGTCATGCTCAGTGCTGCATCGATTATCCAAACACCACCGGGAAACCAAACCACTCAAAATTTAAGCTTTTTTAGCGGTGGGATTGACTCCACTTATAGTACATACAAAGCTTTTCTTGAAAATGGGCAAGATTCTGATTGTCTCACTGTGCATGGAATGGATTATAAATTTGATGACCATGAAAAATTTCAGGCCTTAATGGATCAGACCCATGACTTTAGAAGCCAAGTTTTTAAGCAAAGTCGCGTGGTAAAAACCGATGCTTACGCGCTATACAGTAAATATGGCTGTAACCCTAAAGGTTCACATGTCACACATATCTTTTCGCTGTTTTCCTGCGCTTCGATTTTTGAACATTACCAGCAATATCGAATTTCAGCCGATTACCGTTTAGATCAACAATTATTCGTTCATCCATATGGCTCAAATACAGCATCCAACCGATTGATGAAGAATCGATCTGGGGCGTTAATCACCCTCGACGATGATGTCACGCGATCACAAAAGACTGCATTTTTAAGCCAATCTGGCTTAGATTTACAAACCCTCTCGATCTGTGTGGAATATAGGGCTCGACCTAAAAATTGTGGTCAATGCAGCAAATGTATGCGCACCAAAGCCATGTTCTATGCCTCTAGCCCCGAAATTCCCGATATCTTTTTAGATCGTCGCTTTGAAAAACAGTGGTATCAATCCATTCCATTAAGTTCAAAAATCAATCGTGCTTTTTTAATTGATATTTTGTCAGCGGTCGAAAAATCCTCGCAACAGCAACAATTTCCAGACTATGCAACACTCAAAGTCAAAGTTGAAGCCGCATCGAAAAGAGCAGCGATTAATCCCTTTTATGGGATGAAAATGAAAGATGTGCTGAGAACAATCTTTAAAATCATTTTTGGCTCAAACCCACGCTAAACGATTTAAAAAAAGCACGATGATTTCGAACATCGTGCTTTGGATGGATCTATCCATAGGTGAAACGAGCAGCTCAATCGTTTTATTACTTTCCGATACAGAATGTATTTATTTAGAAATAAGCAATAAAAATCATAAATTTATTTCAAATAAAATCTAATGGTGACTAATAAGTGACTAATAAAGTTAATTTATTGAGTAAGTAGAATTCCCATACAATGATTCACAACACTTGTTCTATTCTTCAAATTTTTAATTTTCATATTCTACAATTCAAGTAGATATCTAAATCTAAACTAGTTTTTGAAAAAAAGATCATGTCTAATGTAAAATTTACTTTTGTCAAATGGAATTACTGGCTTTACAAAGCCTAATTGGAGAAAAGATGAGCAATATAAAATTTACAAAAGGCACAAATAAAAAACCTGCTTCATCTTCATTATTAGAACAAACTTTAAGTAAAAACAATGTAATAGATGGGCAATGCTATTTTGGTTTCCCTTTAATTGCTACGCCTGATGGAAAATATTCCTTAGACGCTACTCTTATTTCAAAAGAAATAGGAATTGTTATCTTTGATCTTATCGAAGGGACGAACCTGGGTGATTATAAAGAGAGGCAAGATGACCTAGGGAATAAGTTAGAATCTAAATTAAAAGTTCATCGTGACTTAGTCAAAGGCCGTAAGCTAATTCCTGAAATTCGCGTAGTTACATTTGCCCCATCTGTACCAATTCTTCCTAATGATGAAGATTATTATGTCTGTAATGATGATAATCTTCTCGCTACTCTCCAAAATTTTGGTACATCCAAGTTAACTGATGAAATTTATAGTAGAACTCTATCTGCTATTGAGAGCCTTTCAACAATTCGAAAATCTAGGCAACGCAGAGAAGTATATAAACCAGATTCAAAAGGTGCGAAGTTAAAGAATCTTGAAGATTCTATTGCTACTTTGGACCATAAGCAAAATAAGGCGGTAATAGAAACTATTGAAGGAGTTCAACGAATCCGTGGCTTAGCAGGTTCGGGAAAAACAATTATTTTAGCCTTAAAAGCTGCATATCTTCATATTCAACATCCCGAATGGAGGATTGCGGTAACTTTTCATACTCGTGCACTTAAGGCTCAATTCAAAAAGTTAATTAACCATTTTTGTATTGAGCAGAGCGGAGATGAACCTGACTGGAATAAAATCCGAATCATCAATTCTTGGGGTGCCCCGGGAGGAGATGAGAGAGATGGTATTTATTATGAATTTTGTCGTTTGACGGATCAAAAGTATTTTGACCTCCAAGGTGCAAAAGCATATTTTGGAAATAATGATCCATTTGCTTCAATTTGCTCAGCAGCATTAAAAAATACTGACCTATCTCCTGAAGTATATGATGCAATTCTTGTAGATGAAGCCCAAGATTTCTCTTCCGCATTTTTGCAATTATGTTTCCGTCTTTTAAAGGACCCGAGACGTCTAGTTTACGCTTACGATGAACTACAAAGTCTATCTGGTGCCTCACTACCCCCCCCAGAAGAAATATTCGGTAAAAAAGCTAATGGTGAACCTGTTGTATCTTTAGCCGGAGATACTAATAGGGATGTTTTATTAGAAAAGTGCTATAGGAATTCATTACCTGTTCTTGTCAGTGCACATGCTCTAGGTTTTGGTATCTATCGAGATGCTCCTAGTACTTTAAAAAGTGGTTTAGTACAAATGTTTGAACAACCAGCTTTATGGAAAGAAATTGGTTATCAGGTTAAATCTGGTGTTTTAGCAAAAGGTGAAAGAGTCGTACTAGAAAGAACGAATGAAAGCAGTCCAGATTTTCTTGCTAATCACTCATCTATTGATGATTTAATAATATTTAAGTCTTTTAAATCAGAAGCAGAACAGAATGAATGGTTAACAGATGAAATTATTAAAAATATTAGAGAAGATGAACTTAGATACGATGATATTGTCGTTATTAATCCCGACCCATTCACTGCTAGAGAAAAGCTAGGTCAAATACGTCGAAAACTATTCGACAATGGTATTCCATCACATACAGCAGGTGTAGATACTGATGCAGATGTCTTTTTTAAAAATGATTCAGACTCTATAACTTGCACAGGTATCTATCGCGCGAAAGGTAATGAAGCAGGGATGGTTTATGTAGTTAATGCACAGGATTGTGATGGTGAAGGTATAGGATTATCTAGCCTGCGTAATAGATTGTTTACAGCTATGACTAGAAGTAAAGCTTGGATTCGAGTTATAGGTTGGGGCGATAAAATGGATAATTTGATTAAGGAATATGAAATACTAAAATCAAAAGAATTTAAGTTAGATTTTACATACCCTGATGAAAATCTCCTCAAAACTTTAAGAGTAGTTCACAAAGACTTATCACCACATGAAAAACAACGTCTACAGGAACAAGAAGATAATCTAAAGAGTCTAACTACAGCTTTAGAATCAGGAGAATTGAATGTCAAACTGTTGGACAATGATGTAAAACAAAGATTATTAAAACTACTAAGTGACGGTGGTAGTGAGTAATAAACAATCATGACTCCGCCAAAAATTGTTGCACAAACAGTCACTGAAATTAATAATTTGATTGGGTATCTGATCGAAACTGGTCTAGTTAATGACCAGAATTTTCCAGCTGTTAGCTCGAGTATTGGAAATATTTGGGATGTTTCTTTCTCTCAATCAGAATATTTATCAATTGCATACAATGATATTTCTTATGAAGATGTATATGAGGAATTTTATGAAAGACGATGCTTTTCATTAAAGTTCCTTGATGGAGGAATATTACAAATTTCTTTTAGATTTCAAAATAATGAAGTACTAAAACATAGGTTAGCTTATTATCCTTCAACAAAACTTGCATGTTTTTCTGAAGTCCCTGAATCCTATGAAAAGGATGAGTTATATACAGAAATTACTACAAGAAAAATAGTTCCTTTCCCTATTAGGTTCGATTTTGATCCAGCACAAGCTCAAGATATTAAACATCCAAAAAGTCATCTTACGCTTGGAGATGTGAAATATTGTAGAATTCCAATATCTGCTCCACTCACACCAAGATGGTTTATCGAATTCATTGTTAGATGCTTTTATCATTTAGAAAGCAGAGATTTAGTTTCTAATCTTCCTAAATCTATTCTCACAATGCCTAGAACAATTACACCAAATGAAGAAAAATTGATTCATTTGCTTATTCCCTATTAATTAAATAATTTGTACAGCCCTATTCATATTTGATTAGTTAATGACTTATGCCATGTTTAAGTACGTATGAGGTTATTTAAAATCAGGCAAATATGCTTGGATAAGGCTATAAGAGGATTTCCTCAATTTCTAAAAAAAATTATGGTCGAAAGATGGCACAAGGTTTCACATTTGATGTGATTAATTTACTTAATATTAGTCAATATATTAGATTAAAAATCTGCAAAACACGTTGCATTATTTTACTAATGATTTAGGTCAGATTTGAATAAAAAATGGGAGCCGAGTACAGAAAGGACGTAAAACATAACTATAGACTGTGCATGTCTGGTATTCGTAACTGGATGGGCAGGGGGAGCTTGTTGTTCCTGCATGGTGATAATAACCATTCAACACTTATGGAAACTTGGGCATATTTAAAATGCTACCAAGATCCATTCGAGTATTTACCTTGATGAAATCTAAATCCATCAAAGTAGAGCTAAACCATACAGCACATAGCTTTAAGGCCATTTAAGAGCACTTTATGATTATGGTCCATCAAGGGAATAGGTACGGCGTAACACGCATCAATGTACCAGGCCAATTTTGCGACACGTAGAGACACGCAATTGATTTATTTACCTTAACAAAATGCAGTTTTAATAAAATGATTGTAATACTTATATAGTAAGGCTTTGACATGGTTTTTATGGTGCTTTTTTATGGAGTGCTGGCAAGATAAATTAACGGCATGTCGTATCTCTAAATTTTCCCTTTCTTTTACGACCTAGAACGACAAAACAGGGTATTGTTATTTCTACTATACTTTTATGGGTAGCATTTCAAAAGCCTCCAGTTAAGGAGGCTGCACACTTATTTATTCTGATTAGGTAGAGAAATTACTTTTTGAGTTTCTCTTTCAATTTTAGCAATACTCTTTTCAGGTGTAGGTAAGTTTTCAGGCATTGTCCCACCTAGCTCAGCAATCGTTTTTCTGACAGTTTGACCTACCTCAAAATGTGTATTATTAGCCTCTTTTTTCGTTTTGATATTGTCACGTTTTAATTTTTCTTCTGCTTGAGTTGCTCTGAAAAGGTTAGCTGCTAATTCAGTGCTCCCCATATAATCTAAAATTTTCTGGGACTTCTTTAATCCCTTATTAGCATGAATACCTTTGGCATCTAAGCCACCATATAAACCTCTATAACCATGATTTTGAAATACAGCAAAATCAATTTCTGTTTTTACTCCAGCATTAAATGCAGCATCAACCAATTGCTTATTATGCTGTTTCAATTCATTGCGTAGAAAAAGTCGCTTCTCATCCTCTTGTAAAGCCTTAAATACATCATCGTCTGCGAGTTCCTGTCTTCTCGCCTGTAATGCAAAATAAGTTTGCCCATGTGCCACCACTCGTTTTGCTGGATCTGCATTCTGTACAATTAAATAACAAGCATATCTTGATAGAGCATATGAATCTAATTCACGTATTGCTCCTGACCCAAGAGTAACCTTTTCGGTGACTTCAACGAAATGGTCATCAGCATCTATTCCACTGTTATTACATGAAATTTTTGCTTTTTCGATAACACTTGAAAAATTTCGATAATCTGAGTATTCCAAAACTTTTGCAAGACTTCTCGCTAACCAAAACTCATTCCCATCTTCATCTAATTGTCTTATATCTTCAAATGTCTGATGCTGTTCACTCATAATTATTTCCGTTTATTGCTAATTGGTCATTACTTTTAGTCATTAGAATATAAACACTTTGAACCTGTTCAGCTAGTTGACAAATTTGGCTTATATCCAGTCCTAGTTATAGCTTTCATTTAATCTTTTTCAATTCCCTTTGAAATAGCTGCGATTCTGCGATTTTATCCTGTATCCCTTGCTATAGAAGGGCCTTATAATCACAAACGGCTTACGATAACGCTGCGATTAGTTGCGATTCATGCATTTGTATTGGTTTAAGTCTACTACCGTCTCAGATTATCTATTTTTTAGAGGCAACAAGGGCAACACAGGCAACATACTTGATATAACTGAGTTCCAGACTGTTGCCTCCTTTTTTGGGCCTGGGCAACAAAGGCAACATTTAAAATAAATTATAATTTATTCACTCTGATTGCCTCAATTCCATAATGAGTAAATGAGTAAAAAAACTAAGTTATAAGACTATGTTTATATTTTTATAGGCGACTTTTCAAGGATGCTTTCGGTAAAATCCGGTATGCCGCTTTTTGCGTTTAATGACGCTTTTTTTACACTCTAAAAACCTCATATCCTATTGTAATAAATTATTTTTTTAATTTTTCATCTCAATAAGCGGCATTTCATATTTTTGTAAAAAATAGCATAAATTTGGCACTATGAACGGAATGAGTAATCACTAAAAATGAATCTCTATAATTAGGCCAGGCCAGTATCTATTTTCTACAGCCAACAAGTACGGAATATTTCATTATTTATGTTTGGCATTGACTTACCTCTCTCAGAATATCCATTCCCAATAGGTCATGCCTCAAGTTGACAACCTATAAAATTATAGTTATCTTTTTTAATAAATGGTTCTACCAAGTCGGGCTTTCCCCCGATCTTGAGCCGTCTTTTTTACTTGACCATTTATGGCTAAGTAAAAATATAAAAGGCACTTCATAATCGGGCTTCACCCCGATGAGAGGTGCTTTTTTATGCCTCTCAAAACATGTGTTTTGCACATTACATTTTTATAAATAGTAAATCTGATTTATTTCAAATTATCTCATTAAAATGCAGTATGAAAACTCAGCTATACGACTATATTTATATTTTTATAGGCGACTTTTTCAACCAGACCTTTCGGGAAAACCGGTATGCCGCTTTCCGGGTTTAATTACGCCTTTTTTACACTCCAAAAAACCTAATATCATATTGTAATTAATAGTAATTTTACCTTAACTCCTTCAATAAACGGCATTTCATTTTTTTGTAAAAAAAAGCATAAATTTGGCACTATAAACGGAATGAATAATTACTAAAAATGAATCTCCATAATTAGGCCAGGCCAGTATCTATTTTCTACAGCCAACAAATACGGAATGTTCCATAGTTTATGTTTGGCATTGACTTAAATTTCTTAAACACTCTCAGCATATCTATTTTTTAGAGGCAACAGGGGCAACACAGGCAACATTTAAGGTAAACCTCAATTTGTTGCCTTTGTTGCCTGTTGCATTTTTATATGGGCAACACGTTCAAAGCCTTTATTTATAAGGCTGTTGCCCTTGTTGCCTTTGTTGCCCTGTGTTTTTGCTATTCCCAACTAAAAATAGCGTCTTTTACGGCATAAACTCGAATAGCTTTCGTCCGACTAGGTAGGCGAACTGTTTTTGTATTCTTGCCTGTATCATGCTCTAGCAATTTTTCAATCAATAAAGCCTTTGCTACTTTTCGGCTATCATGTCCTTTACATACTTCATTTTTGAATTGCTCAGGTAACACGAAAAATAGTTTTTCGCCTTTCTCGATCTTCCAGTAGCCCACACGATTAATGATCTTTTCAAGGTGGTCGGGGTCTGGCGTAATGGCCTCAAATCGGCTTGATTCATTCGCCTCAAAAAACGCCTTAACATGTAAAATATATTCTCTGGTCTGGTAGTCCCCGACATACTCAAAGTCATTCACCCAAGCATTGAAAACAGCTTTCACAGCGTTTAATGCTGTACCTTTTTGCCATCCTGTAATGCCTGCTTGAGTTGCCAGCTCACCAGCTACCGCAATCACAGCAAAGGCATTGGCTACACGTACAATATGACCTTGTTTATGCTCTGCAACCAGTTCAAGGTTATATTGCTCTAAGAGCTGTCGAGCATGATTAATAACGCTTTCTTTATCCTGCGTTAAGTATTTCAGCCAGGCCATGCCTGCAACGCCATAGAATTGATTAGAGCGCTCGACCAATAACCTAGACTGCTTTGCACCATCTTCGGCAAAGTCGATCTGATCAAATAGGCCATATTCGGACTGGTCGATATCAATATCGATTAAACGGATTTCCTGTCCTAATTTGGTCTTTTGTCCGTTCTCCTGCATGATTTCTTTTAGGCTCTTTTCACCAGTAGACAGAAAAATAACTTTCCATGTGTACGATGGCTTAGTCTTAATTTCCTTGGTCAGTCGTGCTTTACCTTTACCATTGGCAAGCATATAGGCAATGTTCCCCAGCTCTTTAGGATTGGCCACCTCGCCAATTTCATCCAGTGCTAAGAATCCATCGTTATGAATATATGCCGTATGCTCTAAGGCGTTACCTGTGGATTTCCATGTTTTGCAATAACTGCTCGGTTTACCCCATACACTACAACCCACATATAACGCTGTAGTTTTACCTTTAGAGGATTGCCCTTTAAAGTGTACGCCTGCACCTGTTTGCTGCTCCAATGGCGTGAGTAATTGCCCTGCAAAAGCAGAACTCAACGCAACGACCAATTTAGAATGACTAGAAAGAGGCATAGAGATATTCTTTTGCCACTGTTCTAAAGTGCCTTTGCTCTGATAATTACTATCAATGCCTTGTGTAGTCTGATAAACGATTAAATTATCATGTTCATGCTGTCCGATCTGCTCATGAGGTAACACAAATACATTGTCATGCCATCCTACACGATCAACACATAACGCCCTTGCATGGGTGGGGTAGCTCATGAGGTAACTTTGCAATAAGTTTCTTGCTCTGCCATCGGGTGCAATGATGACACCTTGATAAGCTAAGGCTTTTCGTAGCTCCACACCATCAGATTGAAATAGCTCCATAGACAAGGCTTGAGTATGTTTTACCCCATCAGCATCATGCCATTCTAATAAGCGTCCCCAAGCATTATTGGTGGTATCTCTGGTTTGTGCCAAAACCTGAATAGGACTTGAGATATAGCGTTTATATTCATCCTCTTTGGTCTGCTCGATGTAATACAAGCCATCTTTTAAAAGATGAAATTCCCCATCACCATACTTAAACGGCTTAGCTAAATGTCCTTTCGGTAGTGGATCTTTTTCAGGTAATAAGGTGATTGCCTCATCAATAAAAGCGGTAATTTCCTCTTTACTCTCATGCTGTGATAACTCAATAAAAAACTCGTTTCCTTCGATCTGTTGATATTGATTCAGCAATCGAACCGCCGTGTTTTTCTCTAGGTTTTGGAAGGCTTCAAGCTGTATATGTTCAGGACGTACTGGCATATACAACCTGCCAAAACCTGACATTTTTAATTGATGAATCACAAACTGAATTTGCTCAAAATCAAAAGCCTTGAGTTCTGTTCGTTGCTCATGGCAAAGGGTAGGCAATAGCACCAAAGCCACGGCATAACCAGTTTGGGCAATCTTAAAGAATGCCTCCAGACCATAGGTAATAATGATAGGTCTGGTTGGGTCAAAGTCCCCATACTTTGCAAAGCCTTTGGCTAGGCCATCGGGGATGACAGATACACGCTGTTTGTCCTGTAATACAGCACATTGAACAAGCTCTAATTGGCCGTTATAAATAGGCAGAATCAAAGGACTATCGTACTCAATGCCGTCAATGTCTACATTGCATTGGTCAACATAGATCGGCTGTGATGGACTGCCAAAACGCTGAATAATAGGATGCTTCGAATATTCTTCATCACTAGGATTTAAAGATAAACAATGCTCTAATATCTCTGTAGGATTATTTGGTTCCTTTAAGGCAGTTTCACTCACAATGATTCTGCCTTTTTATTTGCATCTATTTCTGCTCCATATTCCATAGCTTTATCCGAATAATGACCTAAACGGCTTAATGCTATGTACTCATACATATCTAAATGGGTCATTAAATCTGACAATTGATGGCCTGGAACCACGCATTCATCCAATAATTTTTTAAGTTCTTTTTTTACATGCTCTATCGCTGTATTCATCCATTGCATATCGCACTCAGCCAACGATGCCAAATCATGCATATCTTTCACACTATAAACTTTGACTGAAATATCTTGCATAGAATTGCTTTGATTAGACATTATTTTCCCCTGAACAATTAAGTTTTGAAAAACAAGTGTTAATAGGACACACCGTAGGTACAGCTATTTTCTGAACGCTGTAAAAACGAAATGTAGTAGGGATGGTCATATTCATAAATACAACATCCCCATAGGCAGAACGCCCACAGCAAACAGCAATAAAAAAGGTTATACCCACGACTAAACATGTCTTAAATTTGTTTATAGAAACGCCCTTCATACAAGCACCTCATCTAGCTCATATCTGGAAAAAGCCCCACCACCATTCGTATTAGGTTGCCGATGTGATTTAATTTGATATCCAGCACCACGAAGTCGATGAATAACAGCACTCAAGCGATAACAGCGAAATAGCTCTATCGCTTCAAATTGAGTGATTGAATTGCCCTGTTTTAAATAATTTAGAATTAAGGTATCTGTACTCACGGTTAGATACCTTCTTTCTTGTTGTTATCTCTATGACAAGCAATACGCTCAGATACCCACTCATCCACCTCGGACTCAACCCAGGCCACCCGGCGCTCAGAAAGATTAATGCATTTAGGGAAAAGCTCTTCTTTCATCAAAGCATAAATTGAGGACACGCCTAAACCGGTCTTTTCCTGGACCTCTTTACGGCGAATTAAACGCTGAACTGTATTTTTATTAGATGATGTCATCTAAACATTCTCCAAATATGGAAATGCCTAAACACAAAATAGGAAGGAAAGAATGGAGCAAGAATAAAAAGGGAGAATTAAAACAGTATAAATATTAAAGTATTAAAACTAATGAAAATAGCAAAGATATGCGCTCCCTTCCCAATTACATAAATAAAAGAGAAATTTAAAGGACCACAATTTGCTGAATAGCTACAAAACCTATAATATTATAGCCGTGACTATAATTTTATAGTCACTCCCTATAATCTTTGCTTTTACATTCTAGGTTCTCCTAGTTTTGTGCCCTCAACGGCAAGATTAAAAAAATGATGGCTTTTTTGGGTAATTGGCGTTACCTAAACCACCTGCTACACAAAAAAGATCAAGTATTGGCGTACTTGGTCTTTTTCGCTTTTAAAAATTGAAAAGTTGCTGTATTCCTTTGAACACATTGTTCTTCTTTTCAATTTTTCGAACCTTAACACAGCTAAAAAATTTACTGTTCCCCAATATCCCCCTAAATTGGCTATTTCATAGGCAAAGAAACACAAATAATTAGTAATTTTCAACTATTCAGCCAATCTTTCTATTTTGGTTAAAAAATATTACGTTCGGCTCATAAATCACATCAAAAATAAAATTACTCCACTTTTGCATCATCTCTATACGTTCCTTCTCATATTTTGCTTTGTTATATACGCCTCTAACACCTTTCGCCGTATGGTTTAAACAAGCCTCGATTGCATCACTATTAAAACCTTGCTCATTTAAATGGGTACTTGCTGTACGGCGCAAATCGTGAACAGTGAAGTCGGGTATATCTGTTAAAGATAATGCTGCCTTTTGCGCCGTATTAAAAGCGTTGTGGCTAATATGTGTACCTGACTTCCGACCTACAAAAACATAAGGCTCATCACCAGCAATCGTTTTTAATTCCTTAAATAGCTCTATAACCTGGTCTGACATATAGACGACCATTTCACGGCTATGGCCTGTCATGCTATCCGCCTTTGTTTCTGGAATAAGCCACATACGACTATCAAAGTCCACATGTTCCCACATGGCTCTTAATAACTCTGACTTCCTAACCAACGTCAGTAATGACAGCAAAAGGCCCAGCTTTCTAGGCCGGTAGATTCTTGAATTTAAGAGGGTGGTGTAATAAGTACGGATTTCATTTGTATTTAAATATCTATCTCTAGGCTTAGCTTTGTGTACGTGCCGTGATGGGATAGCCAAAACAGGGTTATGGGGTACAAGGCCCAAAGTCATTGCATAATCAAACATGCGCTTTAACAAGCCTCTGACTTGGTTAGCTGCTGCATCATATCCCTGTTCTTTTTTACGCCATATTGTACGGCGTACATCTTCAATGCTGATTTGATCTAAAGGGATGTGGCCCATTATTGGGTAAATGTCATTGTTCAGACATAAAATCATGTTGTAAGGGTCTTTACGGTCTTTTTTGATGACCTCATTTAGATAGCGTTCACCGTAGTCACTAAATAAGGTACTGCTGACTTTATTTTTCTTCTGCTTTGGTGAAATACCTTTGGCCACCAATGATGCAGACTCATCTCGAACCTGCCTAGCATCTTTCAGTGACAAATCTGGATAACGACCTATAACCAGTCTTTCCTGTTTTCCATTTAAAGAGTAACGATACCACCACGACTTAACACCAGTCGTTGTTATATCCAGGAACAAGCCATTCGCTAATGCATCCTTAGCTGTATATCTCTTTTCACCGGCTTTGAGACTTTTAATTTCTCTGTCAGTAGAAAAAACTATCTTTTTTGCTTGTGCCATAACCTAGTCACCATATAAAAAAATATAGTCACATTAAAGTCCGTGACTCCTTAGTGACTAAAAAATCATAGCACCAGTTGAGCATATTGAACATATTGGAAGAATAATAAGGCAAAAAAAAGCACTAAGTTATTAAAACTTAATGCTATTTAATTCATATAGTAATTTATTGGAACTTATTGGAATATTGACTTAAATTAAAATTACTTTCCGATACAGAACGATCCAAAAATCTTCCCAAGCAAATCATCCGCACTGAAATCGCCCGTAATTTCACCTAAGGCATTTTGCGCCAAACGTAGAGATTCAGCCACCAACTCACCCGCATGATAAACCACCAACTGCTCACGTGCTTCTGCAAGATAGCGCTGAGTGCGCTTCATTGCGTCTAAATGGCGTGTTCGAGCAATAAAGGTATCTTCCTCTGGTTGAAAGCCTGCATGCGCTGTAATCGCATCAATAAGCGCTTGAACGCCAGTTTCTTGTTTAGCCGAAACGCGAATATGTCGAAAACCGTTTAAATCGGTCATTTCCGCGGTAAATCCTGTCAAATCACATTTATTACCAATCAACATCAAACGCTTCGGTTCAATATGATCGGCAAAGTATGCTTGAGCCAATTGTAGTGGATCTTCGCCCTGACTTAAGTCATAGACCAAAAGTAACAAGTCAGCTTGCTCAATTTCTTTAATTGCGCGGCGAATCCCTTCTTTTTCGACGATATCACCGGTTTCACGTAAACCTGCGGTATCGGTCAAGGTAATCGGCAAACCATTGAGGCTGATTTTTTCATGTAAAACATCACGTGTCGTACCCGCAATATCCGTCACAATTGCACGTTCAACACCCGCTAAAGCATTGAGTAGCGATGACTTACCTGCATTGGGTTTACCGGCAATCACCACTTGTAGACCTTCACGCAGTAACTGACCTTGACGGGCAGATTGCTGCACAGCATGGACCGAGCTTGCCACTTCATCCAATAAGCCCAAAATCTTACCATCCGCCAAAAAGTCGATTTCTTCTTCAGGAAAATCAATCGCTGCTTCCACATGCAAACGCAAATGGATAAGTTTTTCTAACACCGTATTGACCTTGCTCGAAAAAGCACCTTGTAATGAACGTACCGCTGAACGTGCCGCTGCTTGTGAGGTGGCATCAATCAGATCAGCAATCGCCTCGGCTTGCACCAAGTCCATTTTGCCATTTTCAAAGGCGCGCATTGAAAATTCGCCCGCTTTTGCAGCAATAGCACCCAATTCAAGTAACCGTGCCAATAATGCATTTTGAATAACGGGGCCACCATGACCTTGAAGCTCCACCACATCCTCACCCGTAAAGGAGTGCGGATTTGGAAAGCAAATCACCAAACCTTCATCCATGATTTCATTCGATGCATCAAAAAACTTACGGAAACCAGCAAAACGTGCTTCAGGCAGGGATTGCTGCGTTAATGCTTCTGCAATGGCATAAGATTTGGGACCAGACAGGCGAATCACGCCGACACCACCACGACCCGGCGGTGTGGCAATTGCTGCGATGGTGGTTCGGTTTAACATAAAATTTACCTAAAAATTTTCAAACGACAGATAAAGAAAAATCCGCCTAAGATTACCATCTTAAGCGGATTTATTCAGCCCATCAGCAATGCTTAGTTTGCTGAGTCAGCTGCTTCACGTTTTAAACGGTCTTTTTCAACAGATTTGTTAATCAAACCTTGTTGAAGAATAGTAATACTGTTGTTACAGATCCAGTAAAGCACAAGGCCCGCAGGGAAGAACAGCATAAATACCGTAAAGATCACTGGCATGATTTTGAAGACTTTCGCCTGCATTGGATCAGCCGGTTGTGGGTTCAAACTTTGCTGAATGAACATGGTCAAGCCCATTAATAGCGGCAAAATAAACCATGGATCCATCGCAGATAAATCTTGAATCCAACCTAACCATGGCGCATGACGTAGTTCAACGGACTCCATCAACACCCAGTACAAAGCAAGGAAGATCGGCATTTGGAGCAATAACGGCAAGCAACCTGATAGTGGGTTCACTTGCTCACGTTTATACAATGCCATCATTTCTTGCGAGAAGCGCATACGGTCTTCACCGAACTCTTCTTTCATGCGTTGCATTTCAGGTGCAATCACACGCATTTTCGCCATAGAGCGGTAGCTCTTCGACGACAATGGCCATAAGATCAGTTTCACCAGAATGGTCAATAGAATAATTGACCAACCCCAGTTACCCACTAAACCGTGGAAAAACTCAAGACCGACAAACAATAATTTCGCAATAGGCCATAACCAACCGTAGTCTACAGTTTGGTTTAAACCAACTGCCAATTCTTTTAATTCAGATTGGATTTTTGGACCTGAATAGAACGTTGCATCTACTTCTGCCACTGTTCCTGCAGGAACATTAATTGCAGGTGATGTGAACTGAATGATGTTCATATCATCAGTAGATTTACGTGACTCAAGTTTCGCAGCATACGGTTGACCATTGGCTTGCGTTAATTTGATCTGTCCAGGAATCCACGCGCTCACGAAGTAATGCTGAACCATTGCAACCCAACCGCCAGTTGCTTCAACATTCAATTTTTCTTCATTGAAGTTAGCAAATTTAAGCTTGTTGTAATGTTCTTCAGGCGAACCCCATGCACCACCAAGGAATGTACCTAAAGTGAAAATACCTTGATCAGATTTACCCGGATCTTCAGAGTTGTCGCGTTTAAGCTGACCAAACATTTGACCTTGCCAGTTCTGAGCACTGCGGTTCACGATTTTATGATTCACGACAACAGGGTATTCACCTTCAGTAAAGTTAAAGGTTTTAATAACCTCTACACCATCTGCTGTTTTATAAACCATTGGTACTGACAAAACTTTTGCTGTTTGGCCATCTTTACCCTTCACAGCTTTTGCGTCATTTAACGTATATGAAGATTTTTCAATCTCATAGGTTGGACGTCCTTTCGGATTGCTGTCAGGGCCATTAAGACCAATTAAGCCAGACTGAGCAACATAAGTACGTTTTGCATCGCTTTCAAGCATTACAAACGGTTCGTCGCTGTCTTTATTTTTGTCATGATTGAGTAATTCAATACGAACAATATCGCCACCCTTTGGATTAATCCAAAGATGGTAAAGGTCAGTTTGTACTGAAATTAACTGTTGACTAACAGGTGCAGTGGCATCTGTTGTTTGTTGTGTAGCAGCATTATTTGCTTGCGGCACATCAGTAGCAGCCGTAGCTGTCTGGCCATTTGGCAAATCGGCAGATACTTCATGCGTTACCACCGCAGCATTTTGCTGAGGTTTTTGTTCCGCATGTCCATAATCTTTCTGCCAAGCCAAAATGAGCAAATATGCGACAACAAACATGGCCCCTAGAATTGCAATCCTGGCCCATTGTTGCATAGGTATTACCCCAAGTGGTTAGAGTGATTTTGGTTCAATAAACGTTCACGAAAGGGTACAGCAACGTGACGCGTTTGAGAATCTATTTGCTGAAATGAAATAAAACGAATTGCTTTTGATGGAACAGGATCATAGCCTGAACCGCCCCAAGGATGACAACGGCAAATACGCTGAACAGCTAGACACACTCCCCGTACAGCACCATGTTGATGGACTGCTTCCAAAGAATATTGAGAACATGTTGGAATATAACGACAGCGTGGTCCCAATAAAGGACTAATCGCAATCTGATAGAAACGAATGAGCCAATGCAGTAAACGAACCATTGGTCATCTCTACGCTTGTGAGGAGGTAGCTATTTTTTTATGCTTATTTGCAAGGCGCTGCAATTTTTGCCAAGCAAATTGTAATTGCTGATGCAACTCTGCATTCGGTACCGCCTCTATGCCCATTTTTGGCATAACGACAATATCTAATACATTAGACTGCTGTTGATGCAGGCGAAAACTTTCGCGTGCAAGTCGTTTTACTCGATTTCTTTCATGTGCGCGGCGCACTTTTTTCTTAGCAACAACAATACCCAAACGGCTATTCGGCTGTTCGGAGATTTTTGCTAGAAATAAGAAATGGGGTTGATGCACTTTAAAAAGCGCACCATCGAACACACTTTTATAATCGGCAGCACAGTGTATTCGCACATCTGTGCTAAAGCCGTAAAGTGTTGTCATAACACCCAAGTCTTGACAGTCTTAACTGAAATTAAACAGTTAAGCTGTGACGACCTTTTGCACGACGACGCGCTAATACTTGACGGCCAGCTTTAGTAGCCATGCGAGCACGGAAACCATGAACGCGTTTACGTTTCAACTCAGAAGGTTGGAAAGTACGTTTCATATCGAAACTCCAAAAATGATCTTTCAGTAAAGGTTCGCGATTTTAGTGCTCATTGCTTGAGCTGTCAATGAAAAACACGCTTTCTTTCAAAATCTAGGCTGTGATATATCAAGATAATATAAGGATTAGAAATCAGTCAGAAAGTTTTAAATTAAAATACTCACAGGCTAAATTATTGTATATATTAATTATTTAAGTTATCTTCAAGTTTACTCACAGATTTATCCACAATCTCAAATTTGTGAATTGGTTTTATGAATTTAAATTTGAATTTAAACCAACCATCAAGTTATCCCCAGAATGGGTCGATCTTATAAATAAATTCAAATTTTAAAATTTAAATTTATTATTATTAGTGTTGATGTTTTCTGTGGAAAAAGCATTTTTAGATTTAAAAAACAAATAATTATATTGTGGATAATGATGTTTTTATAATTTTGATAGTTTGTGGATAACTTTGTGCTATAATTTATCCACAGCTTGCGGATAAACTTATCCACACGCGATTTAAATTTAAATTTAAACTCAATTTGCGTTTTTTTGATCGATTTCGACTGATTTGTTCATGACAGATGTGGATAAGATGGTTAGAATGGCTGCCCGCTTAGGCGGGGTTAAATTATTTTTTTCGTACAATGGACTGAAATAGGGGTTTCACATGCTTTGGACAGACTGCTTAACTCGCTTGCGACAAGAGCTTTCAGGAAATGTCTATACAATGTGGATACGCCCACTAGTGGCAGAAGATGCAGGTGATAGTCTAAAACTCTATGCACCGAATCCGTATTGGACACGCTATATTCAAGAGCACCATTTAGAACTGATCTCTATTTTAGCGGAACAGTTGTCTGAAGGTCGGGTACGTAAAGTCGAGATTTTGGTTGATTCACGGCCTGGTGCAATTTTATCTGCAGCTGAACAACCTGCAACAACCACCGCAGCATTAGAGTCAACGCCGCAAGTGTCTGCACCGAATCGTCCTAAAAAAGAAAAAGAAGAGACGTCTTCAAAAAATAACCGTAAGCGTCAGCTTAACCCATTATTTACCTTTTCCTTGTTTGTTGAAGGCCGTTCCAATCAGATGGCGGCAGAAACCTGTCGTAAAGTACTTACACAACCCGGTGCTTCACAACATAATCCCTTATTTTTGTATGGGCCGACAGGTTTAGGTAAAACCCACTTAATGCAAGCAGTTGGTAATGCATTATTGCAAGCGAAGCCGAATGCACGTGTGATGTACATGACGGCTGAAAGTTTTGTACAAGACTTTGTGAGCTCGTTACAGCAAGGTAAGGTCGAAGAATTTAAGAAAAACTGTCGTTCGTTAGATTTGTTATTGGTGGATGATATTCATTTGTTGGCGGGTAAAGAGGCCAGCTTGGTTGAGTTTTTCTATACCTTCAACGCGTTATTAGATGAATCTAAGCAAATCATTTTAACCTCAGATCGTTATCCAAAAGAACTGACTGAGCTAGATCCACGTTTGGTTTCACGTTTTTCGTGGGGCTTATCGGTGGGTGTTGAACCACCAGATATCGAAACTCGTATTGAAATTTTACTGAAAAAAGCGGAAAGCAATGGCGTGGAACTTCCACGTAATTGTGCGCTGTTTATTGCTCAACAAGTGGTTGCCAATGTTCGTGAACTAGAAGGTGCGCTGAATAAAGTTGTAGCCATTTCTCGTTTTAAAGGTACCGCTATCGACCTTGATGTGGTGCGTGAATCATTAAAAGATGTGTTAGCGATTCGTGCACGTACCATCAGTACTGAAAATATTCAGCGTGTAGTGAGTGAATATTTCCGTATTCCACTCAAAGAATTGGTTGGCCCAAAACGTACACGTATTTATGCACGTCCACGTCAGTTGGCTATGGGGCTAGCACGTGAGCTGACAGGGGATAGTTTCCCTGAAATTGGTATGGCTTTTGGTAACCGTGACCACAGTACTGTGATGCATGCCTGTGAAAAAGTACAAAGCCTGCGTGAAGAAGATCCAATCTTCAATGAGGACTATAAAAACTTGCAACGTCTGCTGCAAAGTTAAGTCTTTTTGTTCAAATTCTGTTCTTGCAATGCGGTATATTCTGCCGCATAGTACACTGCTAAAAAATTAATTTATTTTGTCTGTCTTCAGTTTTTAGAGGAATGTATTGTGCGTTTAAAAATCGCGAAAGAAAGCTTACTGAATGTTCTGTCACATGTCGTAGGAGCGGTTGAGCGTCGCCATACCTTAAATATCTTATCCAATGTCAAAGTACAGGTTACTGAGCAAGCATTGACCATTACAGGTTCTGACCTAGAAGTAGAATTGGTTGCGAGTACACCGCTGGCAGACGGTGCTTGTTTACAAGCAGGGGTGACGACAGTTCCTGCGCGTAAACTGATGGATATCTGTAAATCATTACCGTCAGCGGCATTGATTGATTTGCAAATTACTGAAGACCAACGTTGTATTTTAAAATCTGGAAACAGTCGTTTTGTATTGGGTACTTTGCCTGCAGAAGACTATCCATTATTAACCACTGAAAATACTCAAGGCACTCAAGTTGGTGTGA
The DNA here is from genome assembly GCF_057480965.1 of Acinetobacter sp. P37. Taxonomy (NCBI): domain Bacteria; kingdom Pseudomonadati; phylum Pseudomonadota; class Gammaproteobacteria; order Moraxellales; family Moraxellaceae; genus Acinetobacter; species Acinetobacter sp. P37. Next base: position 42,471 of record NZ_JBLIYY010000020.1, read on the forward strand.
CTCAACGTGAGTTAAAGCGTTTATTCGAGAAAACATCTTTTGCCATGGCGGTTCAAGATGTGCGTTTTTATTTGACGGGTACTTTGCTTGAAATTGATGAAAATCAATTGCGTGCAGTAACGACCGATGGTCACCGTTTGGCGATGTGTGAAACAGCGGCAAGCTCGAATGCGACACAAGCAATGCAAGCGATTGTTCCACGTAAAGCCGTAGGTGAATTGCAGCGTCTATTGAGTGTTGAAGACGAGCAATTATCGTTGTTAATTGGTCGTGAATTATTAAATGTAACAATTACCATTGCCAGCCGTGATAAAGAGCAGGGTGATATTACCGTACGTTTCACCACAAAATTGATCGATGGTAAATTCCCAGACTACCGCCGTGTGATTCCACGTGGTGGCGATAAAAACGTGCGCATTGCACATGATGTATTTAAACAATCACTGCAACGTGTAGCGATTTTAAGTAATGAAAAATTGCGCGGCGTATTCTTGAATTTTGATGCGGACACTTTACAACTTCGTGCCAATAACCCTGAGCAAGATGAAGCAATCGAAGATCTTGCGATTCAATATGCAGATGCACCGATGGAAATGTCGTTTAATGCACAGTACTTATTGGAAGTTCTGAATGTATTGGATGGTGATGATGTTGCAATGACCATGACAGAAGCGAACCAGTCGGTATTGGTACAAGATCCACAACAACAAGATCAAACCTATGTTGTGATGCCAATGCGTGTTTAATTCGGACTGACGTCTCAATTATTATGCATATCACGCGTTTACATGTAGAACGTGTTCGAAATTTAAAGACGGTTGCACTCTCAGGGTTGCAGCCGTTTAATGTCTTTTATGGGCAAAATGGTTCAGGTAAAACGTCTGTATTAGAAGCAGTACATTTGCTGGCAACTGGACGTTCTTTTCGAACCCATATTCCGAAAAACTATATTCAAAATAATAGCCCTGACGCTGTTGTCTTTGCGCAGTCTGCAACAGACCGCATTGGTATGCAAAAAATGCAGTCGGGCGAGCATGTGATTAAAGTCAATGGCGACCTAGTGGGGACACAAGGGCAGTTGGCTAAGATTTTACCGCTACAACTCATCGATCCACAAAGTACGGATATTATTGATCATGGTGCGAAGCCACGACGTCAACTTTTAGATTGGTTGATGTTCCACGTGGAACCAGAGTTTTACCATACATGGCAATATTATGCACGGGCATTAAAACAACGGAATAGTTTGCTGAAATCACGACGTCATTTGAGTTTGTCTGACTTAGAACCGTGGAACAAAATGCTCAGTGACTATGGTGAGATATTACATAGTCTACGCAGCAATGTGGTGGAACAGTGGACTCGATATTTCCAACAAGATCTTGAAGCATTATTGCCTGATTTAACAGTGACATTGGAATATAGTGCAGGCTTTCATGCTGAAACAGGACTGCTGAATGATCTGACCAATCAGCACTTTAAAGACTGCGAACGTGGCTATACTGAGTATGGTCCGCACCGTGCAGATTTAAGGTTAAAAACTGCTATGGGGGATGCTGATGTTGTGCTCTCACGTGGGCAAAAAAAGTTATTGATCATGGCGTTAAAACTGTCACAGATTGCAATGCTACATGCTTGTAATAAGGAAACTGTGGTATTATTAGATGATCTGACAGCAGAATTAGATTTAACCGCACAACAGCGTTTAATTGAGCGTTTAAGCCATCTTGGTAGTCAAGTTTTTATTACCACTTTAGACCATGATTCAGTGCAAAAACACTTACATGATTTATCTATTTCTTATCAATTATTCAAAGTTGAAAATGGTACGGTGCAGGCTGTTGTGCAATGAAATACCACCTTTGGATAGACCTATTTTTCACTAGGGAGAAACCATGAGTTCAGAAGATCAAGCTGCTTCTCAAACAGAACAAACCATAGAAAAAGCTTATGATTCCTCTAGCATCAAAGTATTACGTGGTCTAGACGCTGTACGTAAGCGTCCGGGCATGTATATTGGTGATACTGACGATGGTACTGGCCTACACCACATGGTGTTTGAAGTTGTCGATAACTCAATTGATGAAGCGTTGGCAGGTCATTGTGACGAAATTCAAGTCACCATTCATGAAGATGAATCTGTAAGCGTATCGGATAACGGCCGTGGTATTCCTACCGACATTCACCCAGAAGAAGGTGTTTCTGCAGCAGAAGTGATTTTGACGATTCTGCATGCGGGCGGTAAATTTGACGATAACAGCTATAAAGTTTCAGGCGGTCTACACGGTGTAGGTGTATCCGTGGTGAATGCGCTTTCAAGTAAGCTCGAATTAACCATTCATCGTGCGGGTCAAATCCACCAGCAAGAATATAAACACGGTGATTCCGTGTATCCATTAAAGGTGGTGGGTGAGACAGATCGTACAGGTACACGTATACGTTTCTGGCCAAGTGCTGAAACCTTCAGTCAAACGATTTTTAATGTCGATATTTTGGCGCGTCGTTTACGTGAATTATCGTTCCTGAATGCAGGTGTACGAATTGTGCTACGTGACGAACGTATCAATTTAGAGCACGTTTATGACTATGAAGGTGGTTTGTCTGAGTTTGTAAAATATATTAACCAAGGCAAAACCCATCTGAATGATATCTTCCACTTTACTACTCAAGCCGATAATGGCATTGGTGTAGAAGTTGCATTGCAGTGGAATGATTCTTATCAGGAAAATGTTCGTTGCTTTACCAATAACATTCCACAAAAAGATGGTGGTACGCATTTAGCGGGTTTCCGTGCTGCATTAACTCGTGGCTTAAACAGCTACATGGAAAGCGAAAACTTACTCAAAAAAGAGAAAGTGGCGGTTTCTGGTGATGATGCACGTGAAGGTTTAACTGCAATTGTTTCGGTGAAAGTGCCTGATCCAAAATTCTCTTCGCAAACCAAAGAAAAATTGGTGTCGAGCGAAGTGAAAACTGCGGTTGAGCAAGCAATGAATAAATCGTTCTCTGAATATCTTTTAGAGAACCCCCAAGCCGCTAAATCGATTGCAGGCAAAATTATTGATGCAGCCCGTGCGCGTGATGCAGCGCGTAAAGCACGTGAAATGACTCGTCGTAAGAGTGCGCTTGATATTGCAGGCCTGCCAGGTAAATTGGCCGATTGTCAGGAAAAAGATCCTGCGTTGTCTGAACTTTACTTAGTCGAAGGTGACTCTGCGGGTGGTTCTGCAAAACAGGGCCGTAACCGTAAGATGCAAGCGATTTTGCCGCTGAAAGGTAAAATCCTCAACGTGGAACGTGCACGTTTTGACAAGATGATTTCTTCTCAAGAAGTGGGAACACTGATTACCGCTTTAGGTTGTGGTATTGGCCGTGAGGAATATAACCCAGATAAACTGCGTTATCACAAAATCATCATCATGACCGATGCCGACGTCGATGGTTCGCACATTCGTACGCTACTATTGACTTTCTTCTTCCGTCAAATGCCAGAACTTGTGGAACGTGGATATATTTATATTGCACAGCCACCGTTGTATAAGCTGAAAAAAGGCAAGCAAGAACAGTACATTAAAGATAATGATGCACTTGAGACTTACTTGATTTCAAATGCAATTGATGAGCTTGAATTACACATCAGTGCAGAAGCACCTGCCATTCGTGGTGAGGCTTTAGCGGGTGTGATTGCGGATTATCAAACCTCTCAAAAGAGTTTGCATCGTCTGACTGTACGTTATCCTGCAAGTGTGTTGGATGGTTTATTGGCAGTAGAAGGCTTTAAGTTAGATCAAGCAAATAACCAAGACTATGTACAGACTTGGGGTGAGCAACTACGTGCCAATATTGAGAAAACTCAGCCTAGCCTACGTCCTGAATTAAGCTTAGAAACGTTTGAGCATGAAGATACTGAAGGCAATAAGTCAGCGACCTATTTCCCGCGTATTACCATCTATGTTCATAATTTACCGCACCAATACTTGTTAGATTCAGGTCTATTGGGTTCAGGTGAATATGCGCGTTTACTCAAAAATTCGAAGAGTTGGTTCACATTGTTGGAAGAAGGTGCTTACCTACAAAAAGGCGAGCGCAAAATTCCAGTGAGCAGCTTCCATCAGGTTTGGCAAAACATCTTACAAGACTCACGCCGTGGCATGATGATTCAGCGCTATAAAGGTTTGGGTGAGATGAATGCTGAGCAGCTTTGGGAAACCACGATGGATCCTGAGAACCGTAACATGCTGCAAGTAACGGTACAGGATGCGATTGAAGCTGATCGTATGTTCTCTTGCTTGATGGGTGATGATGTGGAACCACGTCGTGCCTTCATTGAAGAAAATGCGTTAAATGCGGATATTGATGCCTAAATTCTGATTACAGAATCATTCAAAAAAGCACTCTTGGGAGTGCTTTTTTTTATGCTATCTTAAATAAAATTGAATATTAAATCGCCAATTTGTGTTTTATAAAATTGACTTATTCTGATGCTAAGCTCAAATCAAATTGAACTTAGCAGCTAAAAATAAGAGGTCTATATATGATGGACAATCAACTTGAACACATTCGTGACATCTGGGTAAATGCATTTTTTACCGGAAATTATACCGTTTTAGCCGAATACGAAGATGAGCACTTTAAGGTGGTTTATGAGCAAGACGGGCGTGTCGAAAGTAATTATGTCCGCTATGAACGTATTGCACATGCAGTGAAGAATGGGGTTTGGAAACCACAAAAACCAGACGTAGAATTTGAAGAATATGAGTTTAATCGTGACCAAACTGAGTGCAAAATTTTAATTGGTTTAGCCGAAACACAGCAGCAAATACAGGAAATCTGGCATTTTGATCAGACCTGGAAAATACAAGAATTACGTTTTTTAAAGGCAAAAAAAGCCCATCCTTCTGCCTTATCTTAAACAATAAAAAGTTTAAATTGATGTCGTGAATGGAGATAAAATGCATCCATCTTGCAAATGTGGATAAGTTTTGTGAATTTTCACATTTAATAGTGTTCAACATCAAAGTCATTTATAATTGTGGATAACATCATTTAAAAATATTTATCCACAAAAAGGTGGTTCGATATTTTGAATTTAAAAAATAAAAATGAATTTAAAACTAAGATTTGAATTTAAAAATGACTTTTATGGATAACTGCGGCAATGAGTTTGATGTGAAGTATTTTTTTTGAATTCATTTACAAAATTAGGGTAAAAGCGATCGCTCAATTTTTAGATTCTTTCTGCATAGAAATGCCTTAACGATGCAATAACCAGTTGGATATGAACATTCGATTTTTTAAATATTTTTTAGATTTATAGCGTGATTATTATTGTGAAGTATAAATAAAAAATCGCCGTGGAACATTTAAATTTCACGGCGATTGATTTTTTGAGCTTAAGTTAGGTTTTCTTAATAATGCCAATCTAGGGTTTTGACTTTTAAATTAAGCCTCAAAACTACTTTCCATTTCTTCTAATTCCATCATTAATTCAAGCATTTGCTCTTCGACAGATTCAAGTTTGGCTTTTAATTCTGTTTGCTCATTCATTAGTTTGAGTAAGTCATCTTTACGACTGGCTTCATATAAAGCACTGTCTGCCAATAATTCCTCGATTTCGTTTAAGCGTGGCTGAATTTTGCTGATTTGCGCTTCATTTTTTTCAATGTTTTTACGAATCGGGCGGGTCAATTCACGCTGACGTGCAGCTTCTTTACGCTGCGCTTCTTTATCGACTTTGGAAATCGTCGGTTTAGTTTCAACTTGAGATTTGATGGGAATAGGGGCTTGTTGGCTATTTTTCATCATGTCGATTCGCGCTTGACGCAGCCAATCGGCATAAGCCACGAGGTCACCATCAAATTCGCGACATTTCCCATGATGTACCAACAATAATTCGTCACAAACGCTGGCAATCAATTGACGTTCATGCGAAACCAAAACCACAGCACCTTCAAAATCTTGCAGCGCCATTGTTAGAGCATGACGCATATCAAGGTCTAAATGGTTGGTCGGTTCATCTAGAATTAAAACATTGGGGCGCTGCCAAACAATCAAAGCCAAAGCCAATCGTGCTCGTTCACCGCCTGAAAAGCCTTCACTTGGCGTATCCATGCGTTCGCCACTAAAACCAAAGCTACCTAAGAATGAACGTAATGCCGCTTCACTGACTTTTTTGTCAGCGATTCGAGATAATTGCAACATCGGGCTGGCATTGCCATCTAAAGCATCCATTTGATGCTGTGCAAAATAGCCAATATTCAACAGTTCAGAGGCTTTGCGCGTCCCTTGTAATAAAGGAAGGTCACCAACTAAGGATTTAATTAAGGTTGATTTACCCGCACCATTCATCCCGAGTAAACCAATACGACTGTTTGGGGTAATCTGTAAATTCACATTGGTGGCAATCAGTTTGTCACCATAGCCAATGTCGACATGTTCCATTTGTAACAGTGGTGAGCTCATTTTGGTTGGCTCACGGAAACTAAAGGTAAATGGCGTATCGACATGCGCGGCAGAAAGTTCCTGCATGCGTTCTAATTGTTTAATACGGCTTTGAGCCTGCTTAGCTTTAGTCGCTTTGGCTTTAAAACGGTCAATAAATTTTTGGAGATGCGCACGAGTTTCGAGTTGTTTCTCATAGGCTTGTTGTTGTTGTGCCAAGCGCTCAGAACGGGTACGTTCAAAGGTTGAATAGTTACCGGTGTAAAGCGTCAGCTCTTGATTTTCGATGTGTAAAATATGATCAGTCACCGCATCTAAGAAATCACGGTCATGTGAAATTAAGATCAGTGTGCCTTCATAAGCTTTTAACCAATCTTCTAACCACAAAATCGCATCCAAGTCTAAGTGGTTGGTTGGTTCATCGAGTAATAAAAGGTCAGAGCGGCTCATCAGGGTACGTGCAAGGTTTAAACGCATACGCCAACCACCTGAAAAGCTTGAAACATTGAGCTGGGACTGATGTTCAAAGAAACCCAGGCCGGCCATCAGCTGTGAGGCTTTGGATGGAGCTGTATAGCCATGGATTTCATCAAATCGGCCATATAAGTGTGCCAGCGCTTCATTGTCTAATTGTTCTGGATGTTCAAGTTTATGTTGTATATCCCAATATTCTTCATCGCCTGATAGAACGAAATCAATCGCTTTCATATCGAGTGCTTTGATTTCTTGTGCCATATGAGCGACGGTCCATACCGCAGGACGAGTTAATGAACCACCATCAGATTCCATTCCACCTAAAAGCGCAGAAAAAAGAGTGGATTTACCCGCACCATTTACACCGGTTAAGCCGATTTTCCAGCCTGGATGCAATTGCATAGATGCTTTTTGAAATAAAACACGCCCACCGCGACGAATGGAAAGTTGGTCTAACTGAATCATGGAACTAACTAAACAAGAAGAATGTGGGGCTATTCTAATGGATGGCTTTGCAAAAGAAAAAACAAAGCATCGCAACCATCTGAAAAAATGTGACAGATTCCACGTATTTAGGTATATTGAAAGGGCTATAGTATTAAAAAAATATTTCAAGTTGTTGTTTTAAATGGATTAATAAAACATATTGGGAATATAAGAAATGAGAAAAGGAATTTTAATTTTATCGCTTCTTTCAGGTGTGATGTCTGCACAAAGCTATGCCAATCAGAAGGTTTGTGTGTTCGATTTACTTGGAAAAGCGGGGGAATCTTATAAGCTGATGGAAGAGTGGTCTCTGGCCAGTAAGGCATGGGGAGCACAAGTTCAACTGATTTCATATCAAGATGAATCCAAAGTCGATAAAGATTTTAAAGAAGGGAAATGTGACGCGTTTTATATGACCTCGATGCGGGCACGTGCGTATAACAAATTTGCCGGTTCGATTGATGCCATTGGCGGTGTACCGAACAATATCATCGCACAAAAAGCCATTACCTATGTCTTAGATAAACGGAACAGTAAACGACTGATTAGCAATCTAGGCAAAGATAGTTATGAAGTGGCAGGGATCGGGCAAATTGGTTCAGCCTACATTTTTGTCCGTGATCGCAATATCAATAATTTAGAAAAAGCTGAAGGTAAAAAATTTGCCATTTTGCATTATGATTATGCGCAAAAAGTGATGGTAGACCGTGTTGGCGCTGTGCCAGTGATGTCAGAAATTTCTAATTTTATTCGCAAGTTTAATCAGGCCGAAGTTGAAATTGTGGCTGCGCCAGCTTATGCCTTTAAGCCACTCGAAATTTCAAAAGGCTTAGGCACTACCGGGGCGATGGTGAATTTTCCTGTGGTGAATGTCACGGCAGACCTGATTATTCGTAATAATAAATTCCCAGAAGGTTTTGCTGAACCTTCTCGGCAATGGTTTGTTAAGCAATTACCAAAAAGTTTTGCCATGGTGAAACGTATGGAAGCTGAAATTCCTGCCAAATATAAGATGAATCTCAGCAAAGATGATCAGTTGAAGTATCAGAAAATATTGCGTGAAGGACGGATGGATTTAACCAAACAAGGGATCTATGACTCCACTATGATGACGGTACTGAAAAAAGCCCGTTGTACGATTGAGCGAACCAATTTTGAGTGTTCAGTGGCGGGTGAATAAGCTTTTTTCTGTATTTCTTTGTAAATTTTGATGCAATCGCTGTAAATGTAAAAAGCCATTTTTGGAAAGATAAGATGATGATTATATTTATAATTTTACTTCATATAAAAAGTGATATACATCACAGAAAAACAGAATATGCCAAAATGACATAAATAAATGGAGTAAATGCTCTATTTTTTTTAAATTAACTTGCTTAATATCGGGCTTGTGTAAGGACACCTCTGAACCATAAAAAGATTTGAAAGGAAAATAGAATGAAAAAAACGCTCCTATCATTGGCTACGTTTGCTGCAATTGGCTTTGCTGGTTCGGCTCAGGCAGCAAAAGTAGATATCTGTGTATTTGACTTACTAGGTAAGTCAGGCGAGTCATATCAAATGGCTCAGGAATGGGCGCTTGCAGCAAAAGGCTGGGGTGCTGAAATTAACTTAATTCCGCGTCAAGACGAAGCAGTAGCTGACAATGACTTTAAAGCGGGTAAATGTGACGGTGTATTTATGACGGCGATGCGTGCCCGTCAGTACAATAAATTTGCAGGCTCTATTGATGCGCTGGGTGGCGCACCGAGCAATGCGATTGCACAACGTGCGATTACCTTTGCATTAGACCAACGTAATGCTGCAAAAATGGTCAGCAATCTAGGTGGTAAGAAATACGAAGTGGCGGGTATTGCCCCACTAGGTTCAGCATTCATCTTTGTCAAAGACAAAAAAATTGACTCAATTGAAAAAGCAGCAGGTAAAAAGTTTGCAGTTTTAGGCTATGATGAAGCACAAAAAATCATGGTGCAACGTGTCGGCGCTCAAGCTGTGATTTCAGATGTATCTAACTTTGTGGCGAAGTTTAATAATGGTCAGGTAGATATGGTGGGTGCGCCTGCATATGCCTACAAACCATTAGAGATCTATAAAGGTTTAGGTACCAATGGTGCGATGTTTAACTTCCCAGTTTTACAAGTGACTGCGGACTTTATTATTCGTCCTGATCAGTTTCCTGCAGGCTTTGGTCAAAAATCACGTGATTGGTTTGTGAAACACTTACCGAAGAGTATCGCGATGATTAACCGTCTAGAAGCAGGTATTCCTGCGAAATATAAACTGAACTTAAGTGCAGAAGATAAAACCAAATATCAAAAATTACTGCGTGAAGGTCGTATGGATATGACGAAGCGTGGCATTTACGATGCAGGCATGATGTCTGTTTTGAAAAAGGCACGTTGCTCTGTCGATAAAGCCAATTTTGAATGTTCACTTGGCGGCGAATAAGCTGATATTTAAAGAAAAAAGCCTGGATTTATCCAGGCTTTTTTTTGCAAATTTATAGGTCATTCTCGCCATTGAGTGAGCAAAATATTCAGGTAATCTAAATTCAAATCGAGGGCTGTGAGTCAATTGAATCGAACTCAGCATGACCCAAAATTCAAAAAATGGTTAAAAAACAAAAACAGTAAAAAAACAAGGAAAGTCAGTATGAAACAATGGACAAAGGCATTGAGCGTTGCTGCTGCATTAATGACGGTAAATGGTGTAGTTCAAGCGAAGCAAGTGGTATGTGTATTTGATTTGGTTGGTAAAAATGGTGATGTTTTTACCCTGATGAAAGATTATCAATTGGCGGCAAAAAACTGGGGCGCAGACATTGAGCTCCGCGTCGGTCAAAATGAAGCGGTGATTGCAGAAGATTTTAAAGCTGGTAAATGTGATGGGATCAGTGTTACTGGTATGCGTGGTCGCCAATTCAATAATTTTACTGGTTCTTTAGATGCCATTGGTGCGATTCCAGATTTGAAATTGGCCGTAAAAGTTATGCAAGGTCTTGCAAGTCCAACATTTGCTAAGAGCATGGTCAATAGTAAATATGAAGTGGCAGGTGTGATACCTGTTGGTGATGCCTATCTGTTAGTGAATGACCGAAGTATTAATACTGTCGCTAAAGCCGCAGGTAAAAAAATTGCGGTGCTTGACTACGATGAAGCACAGAAAATTATGGTGCAGCAGGTCGGGGCTCAAGCGGTCAGTGCCGATGTAACCAATTTTGGCGCTAAATTTAACAATGGTCAGGTAGATATAATTGGGGCACCTGCTGCGGTGTTCAAACCATTAGAATTACATAAAGGTTTAGGCAGCAAAGGCGCAATTGTCAATTATCCAATTTTACAAGTCACGGGAAATATTATTATTCGCCCAGATAAATTCCCAGCGGGGGTATGGGCAAAAATCACGTGATTGGGTCAAAACACAATTACCTCGTGCATTCACGATATTAGGCAAAATGAAGTCAGAAATTCCAGCCAAATATTGGATGGATGTTCCAACAGCAGACAAAGCTGGCTATCAAAAAATGATGCGTGAAGCGCGTATCGATTTGACTAAACGTGGTATCTACGACAAGCGAATGATGAAACTATTATGGCAATTCCGCTGTAAACAAGACCCTAAAAACTTCGAATGCGCATTACAGGAAGAAAACTATAAATAAGTTTTAAATGAATCTTGAGAAAAATACTCTGATTTAACTTTAAACTGTGAAGACTGACCATATATTGAGTATGTTATACTTGAAATATGGTCTTTTCTTTTTAAAGACACCCCAATGACTCAGAGGAATCCATCATGAATGCTCAAGCACTTGTGCTGACTGACAATGCTGCCAATAAAGTACGCCAATTGCGTGAGAGTGAAGGTAATCAAGACCTTATGTTACGTGTATATGTGACTGGTGGTGGTTGTTCAGGTTTCTCATATGGGTTTAATTTTGCTGAAAGCCAAAACGAAGATGATGCTGAATTTATCAATGGTGATGTGAAGATGCTGGTTGATTCACTGAGCTATCAATATTTAGTTGGTTCAACAGTCGACTATATTGAAGGTCTTGAAGGTTCTCGATTTGTGGTTCAAAACCCGAATGCGACAACCACGTGTGGATGTGGATCTTCATTCTCGATCTAATCGCGATGATGAATTGAGCCATAAAAAAGCCCTCATTTAGAGGGCTTTTTTAATGTTTAAAATCGATATTAGGCTTCAAATTTTAGTGCTTCTAATAGATCTAAAATTACGGTAGTCACGTCTTGAGTCAATTGATAATTATTAAAAATTTCATATGCCGTAATGGTGACATCGGTATCACTCGGAAGCAGGCGTTGTTCTTCTTCGATGAGGTCACGGATCGGCAATAGGGTTTGTTTGACCTGTAAATGCAAGACATCTTTAAACTCAAGATTTTCGTCTTCGAGCTCAATTAATTGCTCATTAAAAAAGGGTAAAAGTACCGCATGGAGATAAGGTTGAATGTCTGTAATATCAAAAATCTCAATATCACGGGTTTGTTCAATCGTGCTGATGTGGTCATTCACTTCAATTAAGATATGGTAGTAACTCACATTGCTCTCCACGGAAGATGTCATTGATATAAGGGGATTATTGCAGATCAACAATAACATGAAATGCTGATTTTTGTTGGTGAATCCTGCAATATCCTTATAAATTGTATGGTTTTTTTTGCTCAGGGTATTCTAACGATAATATAGTAAGCCTTGGTCTGCTGGCATCAGTTTAAAGTTTTCTAATTGTTGCGCGCCTAAGATTGGGTACATTAATGCAGCAGGGTCATTATGGTGAGATAAGCCGAGAGCATGTCCGAGTTCGTGGGCAAGGGTAAGGCGTAAATCATTTTCGGCATCAAATTGATAAATCTGAATCTGATCGCCCATAAAGACACCTTTATGAAACTCTCGAGCAGGAAAGCGCTGACTGGCTTGTATCACGCCTGCATTATATTGATCGATTTGCTGGTTATAGCTTAAGACTTGTTGGTTAAATTGATCATTTTGCTGATTAAATCGATCTATTTCTTGGTCTAATTGCATCGCTTGTGCTTTAACTTGCTCAAGTTCTCTTTCAACGCGTTGCATATTGGGGCCTTGTGCATGCTCGATTTGGTTCCAGTTCATACGTTCTTGCGACAGCTGTGCGATTTCCGCACGAATCATGGCTTGTTTTGATCGGAGCTGTTGCTCATCCATCTCCAGCCCTTTTCTCGAATTTGCTAAGTTCTCGGCATATAAATCATTACGGGCTTTATCTGCGGCTAAGGTCTTTTGAACTTGCTTATAGGCATTGTATTGTTCTTGGCGATCATCATAAATTAGATGGATCGCCAGTTGTGCATTTGGGTCATAGATAAATAACGGTTTGAGTGTCCCTTTATGCCATATCTCTGCGGCTTCTTGGCTAAGTTGAATGACTTGTTGTTGGCTTAATCCAAAACGTGGATCGACATCAGCAACCCGATAACGCAGTCGGGTATCGAGAGGGTGTAAAAGTCGATCTGAAATTGAATTAAATTTCAGTTGAGGATGCTGCTTGGTTTGATAGATCCACCAAGTACTCAAAACGATGACAACAATAATTAAAATCAAACGCATAGCGTCGCAAAACTTGATTATATTACATTAATTTAACTGAAATTTAGCGCTATGGAAATCGAAGTTTAGATCGATGGTGAGTCGAGAAGAATGTGGCTGTTTGAACGTTTGCGTGTTATTTGAATATTGCCTGATGCAGATAAAATCATCCACAAAAAAAAACCGCGCTTTCGCGCGGTTTTTTTGAGCTTTGAAAGACTCAGTTAAAGCGACAAATTATTTTTTGTCATCTTTCACTTCAGTGAACTCAGCATCTACAACGCCGTCATCTGCTTTTTGAGCTTGACCTTCAGCGCCTTGGAAAGCGTTAGGATCAAAACCTTCAGCACCGCCTTGACCTTGTGCAGCTTCATAAGCACGTTGAGTGATCGGCATAATGATGTTTTGAAGTGCTTCAGTTTTCGCTTTGATTGCATCTACATCGTTTTCTTTAGTCGCTGCTTCGAGCTCAGCTACAGCAGCATCGATTGCAGATTTCTCATCAGCAGTTACCTGTTCGCCAAGATCTTTTACTGCTTTTTGAGCAGAAGAAACAAGTGCATCAGCTTCGTTACGTGCTTTCGCTAATTCTTCAAATTTACGATCTTCTTCAGCATTCGCTTCAGCATCTTTGATCATCGCTTCAATTTCAGCATCGCTCAAACCAGAGTTAGCTTTAATTTGAATTGATTGCTCTTTACCTGTGCTCTTATCTTTTGCAGATACTTTCAAGATACCATCAGCGTTGATGTCAAATGATACTTCAATTTGTGGTACACCACGTGGAGCAGGTGGAATATCGCCCAATTGGAAGTTACCCAACAATTTGTTTTGTTGAGCCATTTTACGTTCACCTTGGTAAACTGAAATGTCTACAGCTGGTTGGTTGTCTGCAGCAGTTGAGAACACTTGAGATTTCTTCGCAGGAATCGTCGTGTTTTTCTCAATGATCGCTGTTAACACGCCACCCATTGTTTCAATACCAAGTGTAAGCGGAGTTACGTCAAGAAGAAGTACGTCAGTTTTATCACCTGAAAGTACTGCACCTTGAATCGCAGCACCCATCGCTACAGCTTCATCTGGGTTCACGTCTTTACGTGGCTCACGGCCGAAGAACTCTTGTACTTTTTGTTGTACAAGTGGCATACGAGACTGACCACCCACCAAGATTACGTCAGAGATGTCAGAGGTTGAAAGACCTGCATCTTTAAGTGCAATCTTACATGGTTCAATTGTACGAGCAACCAATTCAGCAACTAAACCTTCAAGTTTAGAGCGAGTCACGTTGATCACTAAGTGTTTAGGACCAGTCGCATCTGCTGTGATGTATGGAAGGTTGATTTCTGTTGCATTCGAAGAAGAAAGCTCGATTTTTGCTTTTTCAGCAGCTTCTTTTAAACGTTGAAGTGCAAGCGGATCTTGTTTCAAGTTTACGCTTTGTTCTTTCTTGAACTCTTCAACCAAGTATTCAATTAACGCATTATCGAAGTCTTCACCACCAAGGAATGTATCACCGTTTGTAGATAACACTTCGATTTGTTGGTCGCCATCAAGGTCAGCGATTTCAATGATTGATACGTCGAAAGTACCACCACCTAAGTCGTAAACCGCAACTTTACGGTCGCCTTCTTTTTTGTCCATACCGAACGCAAGTGCAGCAGCTGTTGGTTCGTTGATGATACGTTTAACATCTAAACCAGCAATTTTACCTGCATCTTTAGTCGCTTGACGTTGAGCATCGTTAAAGTACGCAGGAACAGTAATTACCGCTTCAGTTACTGTTTCACCAAGGTAGTCTTCAGCTGTTTTTTTCATCTTTTTCAAGATTTCAGCAGAGATTTGTTGTGGTGCAAGTTTCTTGTCGTTTACATCTACCCAAGCATCGCCATTGTCAGCTTTGATGATTTTGTAAGGTACAAGGCCGATATCTTTTTGCACAGCTTGGTCTTGGTACTTACGACCGATCAAACGTTTGATTGCAAATAATGTGTTTTTAGGGTTAGTCACTGCTTGACGCTTAGCAGATTGACCGACAAGGATCTCGCCGTCTTTATACGCAATAATAGATGGGGTTGTACGAGCGCCTTCAGCGTTGTCGATTACTTTTACTTTGTCGCCTTCAAGTACTGCTACGCAAGAGTTTGTAGTACCTAAGTCAATACCAATGATTTTCGCCATTTGGATGTTTCCTCTAAAATTCTTTTACGATGTTTTCGCTTGTTATCCGATATGAGAGCCAATCAAAAATTTTCAAGTAATATTGGTTAAAATTTTTAATTCGTCTCAGAAAATTTGTCTTTATGCACCAACCATAACCATAGCAGGGCGTAATAGGCGACCGTTTAAACTATAGCCTTTTTGCAATACTGTTCCGATTTCATTCGATTTGGCATTTGGATCGATGCCCACAGCTTGGTGAAGATCTGCATTGAAACCATTTGCAGTATCCACAGCAACCACACCAAATTTCTCTAAAGTGCTGAGCAATGATTTCAGTGTAAGTTCTACACCTTCAGATAAACCTGATTTTTCATCACCTGCCGCAGCAATCGCGCGTTCAAGGTTATCAACTGACTCAAGCAATTGTTTTGCAAATTTTTCCAGCACAGTATCTTTATGCTTTTCAGATTCGCGTTGAATGCGCTCTACACTTTTTTGCGCTTCATATACGGCATTTGCAGTACGTGCTTTTTCAAGTTTTAAGCTTTCTTCTAAATTAGTGATTTGTGCTTGTAAATCTTCAACTGAAACTTCAGCTTGCTCGTTTTCAGCTTGAGTTTGCTGTTCTGCTTGCTCTTGTTGAAGATCTTGAGCGTCTTGGTTTTGCTCAGTCGCCATTGATTTACTCCGTTTAAATGGGTTCTTAAACATGTTCAGTCCTTATAGCTGTGCGTTCAAACGACATCGATGCGTAACTGCCATGCGTTTTGAATTCATGATTAATAAAAGAAATCGGGGCAGGGTATAAAAATTCAAGCGAAGACAGCGATTAAATGCAATTTTTTATTCAAATAAATGGTTTTTCAGCCAAATATCGACTGCAAAATTAAATTCTATGAAAATATAAATTATTGATTTGAATGTATAATCATATTTTGATCGGATTTATAGATTTTCATCATAAATTTTAACGGTTTCTCTTTGTGCTTGAAAATTTGCATAATTTATCTATCGGAAGTGACCATATCCACTGGAGAGAGGGATATGGTGACTACCTCTAGATTTTAGAAACACTTTTCCATGCGGATTTCCCAAGAATCAGCATTTTTTTTTGCCTCAAAAAATAGTGGTTAATATTTATACATAAAAACTCTTAGTATCAGTTTTATTAAATATTTCACAAAAAATGATCAGCACAGTATTCTTTGTTTCAGATTCTATCGCTGTAGTTTCTTAATTTATTTCAAATGTGTTTTTCATGGCCTGCTTCTCTCATAAGCAGGCTTTTTTTTGCATGAAATTTATAAAAACAGCCACTTAAGTAACTGAGTTGCAAGTTTTGTTGGACTTTGTTGTATTCAAAAGCTGTGATCACGCTTTATTCAAAATCATTTATATTTATTTTTTTAATAAAAAACAAAGCACTTGAGTTAAAAAAATGATGTAAAGCCTTAAAATGAAAGAAAACCGCCTAATTAATAAAACATTTCATAAGCTGTACCGTGCCTCGTACAAAGTACAACTCAGAAGGTGGGAACTTCACAGAATTTTTTTCCATTATGACTCGGGCAAAGTTGAGCTTTGCTTTTAATGATTCAATGAAGGAAATAATGAAGATGAAAAAAATTGGTTTATTCGCTGTCGCAGTTTTAGGTTTTGGTTTAGCTGCGGTGGGTTGTACTTCTCAAGAAACTGTAGAATCTCCGGAAACCGCACAAGTAACGTCTGCAACTGAAGCATCTGTAACAACAGAGCAATCGGGTGCTGTGGTTCAAGCAGATCCATCAGCTCAAGGTGCTGAAGTTCAATCTGCGCCTGCACCACAACCTACAGTTCAGCAATAAGATTGTTTAATGCTCTCTGACCTGTAACAACAGGCAGTCAAGAATAGACAGAAGATAGGATGCCTCTTCTGTCTATTCTTTTTCTATTGCTTTTTTTACCTATTCTATTTTTAGTGAACGAAAAAAAAGCCCATCATGTAGATGAGCTTTTTACTTTTAACCGATCTGCAAAAACAACAATTAACGGCGATTTTCCCACGCGCGACGACGTTCTTCAGCCGCTTTACGTTGTTGATCTGATGCCTTTCTTAAATCTTGAAAATTTTTTTTGCGCTCTTGCTCAATTTGTTTTCTACGATCTTGACTGGCTTTACGGCGCTGTTCTTCTAAGCGCTGACGCTCTTTGCTAACTTTTTGACGATCTTGTTCAGCACGTTTACGACGTTCAGCTTCAGAGTATTTACGCTGTTGTTCTAGACGTTGACGTTCGAGTTCGTTTTTACGACGATCCCACTCTTGTTGATTTTTACGATTTTGTTCCCAGTTACGCTGGTCAAGTTGCTGCTTTCTACGTTCGAGCTCTAAACGATTACGTTGTTGTTGCTGACGTTCCCATGTACGGCGGTCTTGTTCATAACGACTGTCGTAACGGCGATCATAACGATTGTCATAGCGTCGATCATTATGATCATAACGTTGATCATAACGTCCATCGTAGTAACCATCTTCAGGGAATGCTACGCAGCCTACAGCCAAAAAAGCAGTCGCAAAAGACAGAAGGATGATCTTTTTAGCCATGGTGAGTATCCTTTATCGAGAATGGGTTAGCATAATCAACCCATAAAACTTGGGTAAATTGTCAATGACAACTCTATAAAAGAAGATTAGCTTAACTAGGTCTGTACTATGTATGTCGATGTTGAGACTTATATGTGAATATGGTCACATTTGACCTAGATCATGTAGAAAGTATGAAGAGCATAATTCGAAGGATAGAGCATGTTTGCATTGAATGAATCACTTAAAAATATGAAAGATAAAGGCCAAGGTACGGCTGCTCGGTTACTTGATCGTCTTCCTAACTTTGCCAAAGAAAGCCTCGCAAAACGTCTCGATTATCCGTTTATTTTTCCAGAATTAGATCCGCTGGTGAAATGCATGATGGCGGCTCAACTCAAGCAAGGTAAGTCAGGCTTTGTGACCGAAGACTATGTGAAGTCTCGTAAATTATTTGATTTACAGATGGAGTCGATCAAGACCAAGCCGACCTTTGTGAAACAAGTGCAAGATATACGTCTACCTTTACAAAGTGCTACGCTGTTTGCGCGTCATTATCATCCTGCTCCAAATAAAAAATTACCGATGATCGTGTTCTATCACGGTGGTGGTTTTGTGGTGGGTGGTCTAGACACGCATGATGAAGTTTGTCGTTTATTGGCCGTGCATGCCAAAGCACAAGTTTTAAGTATTGATTATCCACTCACGCCAGAGGCCAGCCCAGCTCAATTAATGCAAAGTTGTGAAGATGCCTTGGCTTGGACTTATCAAAATAGTCGTCAGTTTAAAATTCTAAAAAATCGAATTGCGGTGGCAGGGGATAGTGCAGGCGGCAATATTGCTACCGCAGTTGCGCAGCGCAGTGCTCAGAAAGTTTTTGCCCCGCAAGCTCAGCTATTAATTTATCCTGTGGTGGATTTCAAAAGTCGCCACCCATCT
Organism: Acinetobacter sp. P37; assembly: GCF_057480965.1. Classification (NCBI taxonomy): domain Bacteria; kingdom Pseudomonadati; phylum Pseudomonadota; class Gammaproteobacteria; order Moraxellales; family Moraxellaceae; genus Acinetobacter; species Acinetobacter sp. P37. The sequence continues at coordinate 61,120 of NZ_JBLIYY010000020.1, forward strand.
TTCTATGCTTATAAAGATGGTTTGGTTCTGACTGAAAAAGATATTGATGTCGTAACGGCTTTATATGCGAAACAACATGCAGTGGCCTTAGATGATCCATTAATTTCACCAACCTATGGAAAATTGGCAGGTATCGCACCTGCGTATATCGTGACGGCAGGGCATGACGTTTTACATGACGAAGGTGAAATTTATTCGCATAAACTCCGTCAGCAAGGGGTAAAAGTGTTTTATCAAGAATATACCGATCAAACCCATGGTTTTATCAATTTAACTCCGGTTTCGCACCGAGCTAAAAAATACGTGATTGAGATCAGTACGAAGTTCCGTAAATTTTGGGATAAACGTAGTTAATCATTCCTTTATATAAAGTAAACCCAGTGTTTCACGTGAAACACTGGGTTTTTATTTATTGGGTTATTTATCTTGGATTTTTGCAGCAGGAAAAACGAGGCTAAATTCGGGGACATAAAAGCTTTGCAATAATCGTGCTTCAGAAAAATTTGGAAAAATGTCCTGTGTGTTGTGCCATTCTACCTGTTTCAGTTTAGATAGCCGTCCGCGAAACTTCGGTGAAAATTGATAGCGCTTACCTTCCCACGCTTGTCTGATTTGCAACATCGCTGCTGGGATATGATGACTATTAATATAGAAAGAACGCTGTAAACGTGATTTTTTTAAACGGATCTGCATCTTTTGTTGTTCAACTTCTATAGTACAGACCACTTCATTGTCATGTTGTTGCCATTCAAACTTTGCCAACTCTTTAGGAATACCCCAGAGTTTTTGGCCATGAATGACAGAGATATCTGTCGAAACATAAATCTTAGGTATCGAACTTAACCTTTTCTTACTCCATAAAGGGTGATCTAAAATCAGCAATTCGTCATAAGGACCCACAGGCGAATCATGGTATCGGACCAATAACACCTGAACCATACGACCCAAAGGTGATGTCGCTAAACGGAACATCTGCGCTTGTTGGATAAAACTCGGAGAGATCCAATAATTTAAAATAAAAGCATCGCCACGCAGTTGCCAAGGCGGTAAATGTGTCAATGGAGCGTCCGACGATATTATTTGCGTCATCATTGTTCTCGTTTTAATAATGGCAGAATAATTACTTTTTAATCATCAAAGACTAATATACAGTCAATAACAAGTACGAGATCAACCAGAAGAGTTAGCAAATGTTAAAACAGATTTTATTTACAGCAGCACTTGGCTGTGTGAGCTTAAGCAGTTTTGCTGCCAATACTATTGTCGAAATGAAAACCTCTCAGGGCAATATTGAAATTGAGCTATTCAATGACAAGGCACCTATCTCAGCTAAAAACTTTGAAAGCTATGCAAAAGAAAAATTTTATAACGGCACGATCTTTCATCGTGTGATTCCTGGATTTATGGTTCAGGGTGGGGGCATGGATGTCAAAATGCAGGAGAAGCCAACAAAAGCGGCTATTAAGAATGAATCTAGTAATGGCTTGAGCAATAAGCGCGGCACATTGGCAATGGCACGGATGAATCATCCTGATTCAGCAAGCAGTCAGTTCTTTATTAATGTTGCAGACAATGACTTTCTCAATAAAAGTGCAATGAATGCGGGATATGCTGTTTTTGGTAAGGTTACTAAAGGTATGGATATCGTCGATAAAATCGTAAAAGTTCCAACTGCGAACTATGGAATGCACCAGAATGTTCCTGTAAACCCAGTGGTTATACAGAGTGTGGTGATTAAAGCAGCACCTCAAAAAAACTAAGCACACAAAATAGGAAAAATATTTTACATGATATTTGTAATAAATATCATGTATTTATGTGAATAAAGTGTGTTTTTTGAACCATAATGGTGCATAAAAATAAAACACTCGTGTTTTTTGTGAGTGAAAAGCACTTGCACGTGTAAGAAATTGCCCTATAATGAGCACCATACCGACGAGATAGACGGAAACGAACGAAACGCGAAGCGTTGAGTTGTTAAGTTTATCGAAGTCCAGCTTCTAGCATTGACGAGATGTTAGAAAGATCATTAAGAGATTATGAAGAACAACTTGTGTGGATTTTTACTGATTGATTGATCGAAATTATTTTCATTGATTGATGGTAGAAATTACTCGAAGT
>NZ_JBLIYY010000021.1:0-47205 GCF_057480965.1 Acinetobacter sp. P37
TCGTAATCGAGGAAAAAGACTGGGCTTAAGATTCAATTTAATTGCGGGAATCTATAATTTAGAGCTGAGCAAAAAATGAATTATGAAAGAAGTCTATTGGTTTTGATATTTTAAAAGAAGTAACTATACAGCCCACTGCACAATCTCTGCAGTTAAAAGCAGCACAAGGGGGCTTTAAGAAAGGATTGATCGTGGGAATTTCAAATCCTAAGGATATTATTTTTTTCGCATCATTTTTTCCGCAGTTTGTAGGAATTACTCCTCATCTTAATCTGAGTTTAATTGTGTTGACCCTGAGTTGGATCGTTTTAGATTTCGCAACTTTGTCTTTGGTGTATTTGTCTTTTCATCGATTGTCGAAATCACGCTGGTATAAAAAATTGTTGGCACTGTGTGGGCTGATTTTAGTGGTAGTTGCCATCTACGGGATCTATAACATATTCACGGTTTAATTCTTAACTTGAAATGTGCAGTAAAAAATAAAAAAGGCTGATTCAATCAGCCTTTTTATGAATGTGTAGAGCTTTAATTAATTCGCACTAGAGATTGTGCTGTAAACGATATTGCACAATTTCTTCAATGGTGAGTACAGTCAAATGATGGGTTTGTGCATACGCTAAAACTTGTACGCCATTCGCCATTGTGCCGTCTGGGTTGGTTAATTCACACAAAACACCTGCAGGTTTTAAACCGGCCAGACGTGCCAAATCAATAGTCCCTTCAGTATGTCCACGACGGGTCAATACGCCGCCTTCACGCGCACGTAAAGGAAAAACATGACCCGGACGGTTTAAGTCACTAGCCACAGCACCATCTTTAATTGCGGCTTTGACTGTAGTTGTTCGGTCTTTTGCTGAAACGCCAGTAGTAACACCTTCCGCAGCTTCAATGGTTACGGTAAAGGCAGTTTTAAAATGGCTAGAGTTATCAGACACCATGGGTGGAAGTTCTAAATGATTAGCCTGAGCATCGGTTAAACACAGGCAGACAATCCCTGAACCGTCACGAATCATGCGTGCCATGGTTTCTACAGTCAGTGTTTCTGCAGCAACAATCAGGTCGGCTTCATTTTCACGGTCAAAATCGTCCATGACTAAAACAGGCTTGCCATGACGAATGTCTTCTAAGGCTTGCAGCATTCGCTGTTCTGCAGGTGGAAGGGCAGAAAAGAAAATTTCGGGTTGAATTAAACTAGACATTGAAACGCTCGCGTAAATTTTAGATACGGTTGAACATTTCAGGACATGTGAAATAGTGGCGTTACGATATATATTGAAAATGATCAATGATATAGAGATGTGACGTCGTCTTCTTTCATCCGGACTATACCGTCGGCTCAGGTATTGCACCTGATCTGCGAATCGCGTTTAAACGATTGGCTCGTGGGCTTTTTGTAGGGCTTTCAACCCAGCAAATTTACCACCGGTGGGGAATTTCACCCCGCCCTGAAGCGATGTGTCTTGAGTATAGACCTGTTTGAGTGATGATGGGGGATTATTGCTTAGAATCATTTGCAAAATTTTAGATAAGTAAAGTTATAAGATTGGATTTGTAAGCATTTATATAAAGTGTGTCAAAGCATGCTATCGTGCCGATAAATCAACCATGATTGCATAATGATAAAAAATGACCGTTCCTCAGCATTCTCAGCAGCAAAATATAAAGCTGCATCGTTCACAGTTAGATCAAGAGTTTTCAACAGATCTGTTTCAAGATGTACAGGTTATTCGGTATCTGCAAGTGATTGGTGTTGCACTGATAGCTGCCAGTTTCGTGTATTTGATCGCGGCAAACTGGTTGATGTTGCCAAAATTCATTCAATTGGCAATTCCAATGTTGCTGTTGCTACTGAGTGCTGTGACGAGTGTATATTTTGCAAGGCATGCTTGGATTCAGCAAAGTTTAGATGCTTTAAGTGCTTTGTTGCTCGGATTGAGTTTGGCTGTGATTGGACAGGTCTATCAAACAGGTGCAGACAGTTATCTGTTATTTTTAGTCTGGGCTTTGCTGCTTTTACCTTGGTTATATCGACCGAATATCGGAGTCTTTGCGTTACTGTGTTTGATCAGTCAATTGGCATTATTTTTATATTTTAAACAAAGCTATTTAATCGTTGATCATTCTTGGGGGTATTTACTCTGTATGAATGTATTGACGGCAATTTGTGTGACCTATTGTTTGAAATATTATGCTGCACTGCGCTTAGTATTTATTGCATTTATTACACTAATGTCGATGTATTGCATGTTTTTATACTGTGGAAATGGGGTAGATCAGTATCAATGGCAATATTTAATTTTTGCCTTGTTGCTTCCAATTTATCTGATTATCTATTTTTATCGACAACAGCGTGCATTAGAAACCAGTTTACAAACTGCGGGTCTTGCCGCGAGTTTCAGTATTTTGATTTTCCAATGGGCAGAACATATTTTATCTGACTCGAGTGCAGGATTGTTGGTTTTTGCTTTGCTGATATTTGCTTGGTTTGCGGTGATCAGTTGGGCACTGATGAAATTTCTGCCACAGACTAAATTTGCGGTTATTCCTTTAGCGATTGGGGCATGGTTGGCAGGAATTATTTTATCGAGCTTATTGCTGACCTATTGGAAGGCGTTTTCGATCGTCATGGGCTTAGTTTTTGTAGCTGTGGCTTGGTGGTTGATTCGACGAGCTAAAAGTATCTTTAGTCGCCAATTTGCTTACTGCTTATGGGTATGTGGCCAATCTGCGGTCTTCATTCATACAGAGAGCTTAACCAATAGCATTTCGTTTATTTTAATGTTGCAAATTGGCGTTATATTGCTCTGTTTGTTTAGTCGAATGCATTGGTTTATTGTTTTTATTCAACTCATTGCAGGATACGGCCTTGCAGTGGCCACACTATTTGATGCCGATCTTTTTATGAGCAATGAACATGTCATCTTAGCTGTGATTGGATTGAATTATATTCTACTGATTTTCTTGCTCGGGAGTGCAACAGCTTGGTTGCACTCGATGTATCGAAAAAGCATTGTGTTATGGATGTTATGCATCGTATTGGCGGGTGTGGTGTTGCAGACGTTGTCAAATAACATTCTACAGTTTGAACAGACCCAAAATGGTGTTCTTGACCTGTTTGTCGGTTACCTGCTGCCTGTGGTTTGGCTTGGCCTTTACATCGCAAATCAGCAAAAACAGGTGGGGAGCGAAAAATGGCCGTTACTGCTATTGGGCCTTGTGCTGATTGCGATGGGTTATTTTGAAATTTTCTTATTATTGGTTTTATTGGCATGGGCGCAGGTCTATCAGCAATCTTTGGTTAAAGCCCTGAGCATCGTGTTGATCATTTTTAGCTTATGGATGCTGTACTACAATTTGGGTCTGAGTTTTTTATTAAAAAGTTTAACGATTTTGATCTCTGGCCTTTTGCTGCTTGGCATTACCAAGATGTTATCTGCGATACAGCTTAAACAAGGGGGAGATGTGTGATGACCATACTTAATAAAAAAATACTTCCTGTTGGTTTGGTTGTACTCAGTATTCTTTTATTTGTGCTGATGATTGCACGTCATGAATGGCATCTGGCAAACAGTCAGAGTATTTATGTAAAGCTGCAACCTGTCGATCCGCGCTCTTTGATTCAAGGGGATTATATGGCCTTGAATTATCAGCTCTATTTTGGTGGTCAGCCATCAAAAGAGCAATCTGCCAATGGGCAAGCTGCCAAAGCGAACAAAGAAGAAAATGTATACCGTGACTATTTTGTCGATAAAAACAGTATTGTGAGTTATGCGCAGCTTGATGCACAGCGTAGAGTGATTCGAACCAGTTTCAACCCAGAGTTATTAGCGCAGTATCCAAGCTCATCCACAAAACTGGTGCTCAAAAATCCTGACAATAGATTTGAGGGTTTATATCCCGCTGCGAGCAGCTTTTTATTTGCTGAAGGCTTGGAAGCATGCTATCGCGATTCGCAATATGCAGAGCTAAATGTACAAGAAAATGGTCAGCCTTTGTTGGTGGGTTTGGTCGGAGAGCATTTACAGCCCTTTGATTGTAAACAAAACCAAGTATGGTGGAAGGGCCCGAGAGCAGGGTAGATAAATTGAGCTGTTGAGTTATATGTAGTGATATGCGTCTAATACTGAATTTTTGCAGTCAATAATGCATAGTTTAGCCATAAAAAAGCCCGCAAATTTTGCGGGCTTTTTAGAATCTTTAAATGCTTGAATTAAGCGACTTGAACTGGAATACAGTTCGCTGTGTGGTTCACCGTGTTGTTTGGGTTCGCATAGACTAAGCGTGGCTTATGTGCATTTGCTTCAGCTTCTGTGAAATCACCAAAAGTTGCGATAATCAACAAGTCGCCAATATCTGCTTGGTGAGCAGCACCGCCATTTACAGAGATAATGCCAGAACCTTCTTCACCACGAATGGCATAAGTGGTAAAACGCTTACCATTAGTCACGTTCCACATATGAATTTCTTCATATTCACGGATACCGGCTAAATCTAGAAGAATACCGTCAATTGCACAAGAACCTTCATAATGTAATTCTGCTTGTGTAACGACGCAACGGTGGATTTTAGCTTTTAATAAACGAGATAGCATGGCTAGCGTCTCCTTGGTAGACCTAAGATCGTATCTTATGGTGGAACAATCTCTTGAATGCTGGGTGAGCAGTCAAATGCAAGCGCATTTTGCTCTGAAATCATTCAGATGGCAATAAGTATTGTTCAACAATTTGTGGAATTGTCAGTTCTATTTGTAAGCGTTGATCTGGTTCATGGCTTGCTGAATCTCACCACTTACCAACAATTTAGTACGTGATAAGGCATGTGCAATAGCATCATCCATTAAACCTTGTTCACTACTTGGTGCTTTACCTAAGACATGGCCTGAGACACGTTCTTTAGAACCAGGATGACCAATACCAATACGTAAACGATGGAAATTTGGACCAATATGCGGGACGATATCGCGTAAACCATTATGACCACCATGACCACCGCCAGTTTTCAGGCGAATGACACCAGGGTTCATATCAAGTTCATCGTGTGCGATAAGCATTGCTTCAGGAGCAATTTGATAGAATTTAGCGAAGGGAACAACACTTTGACCAGAGAGGTTCATAAAGGTTGTAGGTAACAGCAGACGAACGTCTTGACCTTCGATATTACCACGACCACTGATGCCTTTATATTTAGGATCAGCTTTAAGTTGGATGCCATATTGTTCTGCAAGGCGTTCTACAAACCAGAAGCCTGCATTATGGCGGGTTTGGGCATACTCAGAACCTGGGTTACCCAAACCAACAATCAGTGAAAGTTTACTCACTCATTTACACCATTTAACACTTATGCGCGTTTGAAGTCAGCGTGCATAGGAGTGTTTTTAGCTGGGTGACGTTGTAAAGCTTGGATTTTAACGCTTTCAGCTTTACCGTCAATGTTGATTTCAACAACTTCTTCAAAGAATGCGTTGTTTTCTAAAGCTTTAACAAGTTCGCGAAGTTCCAAAGTAACTGCTACAGGTTCAGCTGCACCACCGTAGATGATTGCTGGTACTTTATTTTGAAGACGAAGGCGGCGGCTCGAACCTTTCCCTTGTACTGCTTCTTCACGTGCTACTGCATTTAATACGAAGTTTGCCATGATAGACATTCCTATTTAAGTTTAATTAACTAGACCTTCGACCAGTCTAGTGATAGAAAGCCCCACCAAAAGGCAGGGCTTTTAAATTTAGCGCTATATTATAGATAAGAATCGAACATTGCGCTAATAGATTCTTCGTTGTTAATACGACGAATTGTTTCAGCAACCATACTTGCAACTGAAACTTGGCGAATCTTACCAAGAGCTTGAGCTTCTTCTGAAAGCGGAATAGTGTCTGTTACAACCAATTCGTCAATCACAGAGTTTTTCAAGTTTTCTAAAGCTTTACCAGAAAGTACAGGGTGAGTTGCGTAAGCAACAACTTTGCGAGCACCAAAAGTTTTTAGTGCGTCAGCAGCTTTACACAATGTACCTGCTGTATCCACCATATCATCAACGATGACACAGTCACGGCCTTTAACGTCACCGATCAAGTGCATTACTTGAGATTCATTCGCTTTTTGACGGCGTTTGTCGATGATCGCAAGATCGATATCACCCATTTGCTTAGCTACAGCACGCGCACGTACTACACCACCAACGTCAGGAGAAACAACCATTAAGTTGTCGTGTGACTGTTGACGAAGATCTGCTAAAAGTGCAGGAGTACCGTAGATGTTGTCTACAGGAATATCGAAGAAACCTTGGATTTGGTCAGCATGAAGGTCGATCATGACAACGCGGTCAATACCAACAGTTGTGAGCATATCTGCAACAACTTTTGCTGTAATTGGCACACGGCTTGAACGTGGACGACGGTCTTGACGAGCATAACCAAAATAAGGAATAACAGCAGTGATACGACCAGCACTTGCTCGACGCAAAGCATCAGCCATAACTAAGATTTCCATAAGGTTATCGTTAGTTGGAGCACAAGTTGGTTGTACGATGAATACGTCTTTACCACGAACATTTTCAGTAATTTCGACAGCGATTTCACCGTCAGAAAATTGACCTACAGATGCAGCACCTAGAGGGATGTGAAGGTGGCTAACGACTTTTTGGGCGAATTGTGGATGTGCAGATCCACTAAAAACGACAAGATTGGGCATGAAGCACCCTTGGCGGTTGGCAAATTGGAGAATTAGATGGCAGGGGCGGCTGGATTCGAACCAACGGATGCCGAGATCAAAACCCGGTGCCTTACCACTTGGCGACGCCCCTAATGCGGCAGAACTTTAATATTTTTACAGTATTTTGTCAAGTTGAAACAACAAAGATACTGCAAATTATGCTCTGTCTTTTTTGAAGTAAATGGCAGGGGCGGCTGGATTCGAACCAACGGATGCCGAGATCAAAACCCGGTGCCTTACCACTTGGCGACGCCCCTAAATTGATGAAATAGCGAATAAAGTAAATGGCAGGGGCGGCTGGATTCGAACCAACGGATGCCGAGATCAAAACCCGGTGCCTTACCACTTGGCGACGCCCCTAATACTTTACAGCAATTACATCTACAGGTGAAAAATGATGGCAGGGGCGGCTGGATTCGAACCAACGGATGCCGAGATCAAAACCCGGTGCCTTACCACTTGGCGACGCCCCTATATCAAACTTCAAAATGACGTAATGGTGATTCTTGCAAACTGCGAACCAAGTAAGATTTACATGGTGCATTTTTCAATATGTCATCAATATTCATATTTTCAGTCACTTCAGTAAATACACAAGCACCTGTACCTGTAAGCTTTGCTGTACCGAACTGATCTAAGTACCGCATTGCTTCATCGACTTCGGGATATAAGCTTCGTGCCACAGGCTCAAAGTTATTTCCAAAATCAGATGGCGTTTCCTGATAGCCGCAAAATTTAGTGGGCTTTGAGTCTCTTGTCAACGTTTTTTGTGAAAAAAGCAGTTGAGTGCTGATAAAACAGTCAGGTTTTAACACAATGTACTGTTTTTGAGCTAAATCTATGAATGTTAAGTGTTCACCGATGCCTTCTGCCCATGCATTTAGACCATGTACAAACACGGGAACATCTGCCCCAAGTTGTAAGCCGAGTTCTGCAAGTTGTTCGGTATTTAGACCACATTTCCATAGTTGATTGAGCACGATTAGGGTGGTGGCTGCATTGGATGAACCACCGCCGAGCCCTGCACCCATCGGAATATTTTTTTCAATGTGGATTTTTTGTGCAGTCAGTGCTTTAGCAAACGGTTTGAGTATTTGAGCAGCACGATAAATTAAATTTTGCTCTAGATTGACGCTGTTTAAGCCCTCAATTTGAATAAAATCTTCATCAGCAGAATTTGCAAGTGGGTGAAATTCCATCCAATCCGATAAATCGATGAGCTGAAAAATCGTTTGTAATTCGTGATATCCATTCGGACGTCGGCCAGTAATGTGCAAAAACAAATTGAGTTTTGCAGGAGAAGGTACACGAATCACAGAAGTCATAGCTCAGTTTTTAGGCAAATTAACGATTTTGAATCACCATTGTAATACGGTTTTCCTGACCGGATTCAAGTGCTTGTTTTAAAATTAACTTGTTCGGTACCGTTGCAGTCTCGTTATAACTGAGGTCAACGGTCCAACCATCTTCAATAATCTGTTGTGGGCGCTGCGCAGTATCGCGTTGAATTTTTGCTTGTGTGGTTGCAGGGCGCGCCTGTACCCAGTCGACGAGGTGGGTAATGGGAGCTTGCCAACCGGTAGCACGTTCGAGTAATTCTTCTGGTGTTGCTGCTTCAATCAAACCGGTTTTTGCACTATTGAGTTGAACTTGACCGGGTTTACCGCTGATTTGAGTTTTTCCAACACCTAATATGCCACTCAGTTCGATATCATATTCATTGCGGTCTTGAACCCAAGTAAAAAAAGCACTTCCTGACTGTTGTGGCGTGCGCACACCAATCTTACCTTGTAAGTTGAATTGATTTGCAGCGACTTCTTCAGGGCTGGGTTGATCGGGTGTTTTAACATATTGCTGACAACCGGTAAAAAATAAAGCGCAGCAGGTCAGGGCAGATACCCCAAATTTTGAAGATACTTGCATAAAGTCTTTCTAACTCTTTTTCATGGGTTGGGGTAACAATAACGAATGTAGTTGCTCTAATTGCGGATCATTCGGATGTTTTTGTTGGAGTTGTTGTAACAACGCGTCAAATTTATTCATATCACCTTGCATGAAGACTGATCGTGCATAGCGAATGCCAATTTTTAAACTATTACTCAGTTCATACGCTTTGGCCAAAACAGATGCAGATGTACTAAAATCATTTTGCAAATAACAAATATAACCGAACGTATCTAAGATTGAAGCTTGCTCAGGAGCATATTCTAAGGCATGTTCGACGTATTTTCGGGCTTCATCTAAGCGTCTATTTTGTACCGCCAATGTATAGGCATATGCATTTAAATAGGTCGGACTATTGGGTTCAATTTCGAGTAATTGTTTTAGTAATTGGTCGAGTCTATCTTTATCTTGATGGGCGTCGAGCAGTAGAACTTCGGCATAAATGAGCTCAGGATCTTCGGGCAAGTTTTTTACCGCTTCATCAAGCAAACGGACTGCTGCTTTTTTATTGTTCATGCGTTTTAAAATATCCGCCTGAGCAAGATATAAGAAACTGGCATGTTGAGGATAATTAACCCGCTCTTGGGTTAAAAAGCGCAGTGCATCATGCAGCTTATTTTGCTGGCTAAAAATGCTGATCATATTGCGCCGTGAAACTGTATAAAGACTGCCATCAACAAGGCGATAATAGGCTTTTGCCGTTTCATAATGCTGTTTGCGTTCAGCATTTACTGCGAGATAGTAATACGCTTCATTTTGGTATTTGCTCGAATAACGTAACTCCACCAAATACTTTTCGGCTTTTTCATAAAGCTCTAAGTCAATACTGGTCAAACCTGCCATAAATAGCGGTTCTTCAGCAGATGGCCATTTCTTTAGTATATCTTCGAGTTTTTCTAGACCTAATTCTGACTGATTGATTTTAATTAAATATTTTGCTTCTGCTAAGCGAACTTCCATATTGTTGCGGTGTTTACGGCTGGATTTTTCGAACCATTTTAAGGTTTCGTCTTCATCACCCAACGACATGAGTAAATTGGCTTTCATTAGGATATAGCCAGTCACTTTCGGGCGTTTTTTTAGTGCTAAATTAATGGTATCTAAGGCATCAGCAAAGGCACCATTTTGAGCTTGTAAACCTGCGACTAAGACCAAAATAGAAGGGTTGGTTTTTTCTTTGCTAGCGGTCAGTGCTTGAATCAGATAAGCGCGATCTTCCTCTGATTCAGGGGAAATACCCGCCAAAATTTGTTCTAAATCTGCATTTGGGTCAATGGTTAAAATTTTATCAAGTGTTTCGGCGGCAAGCTCATATTCATGGGCTTTCAAAGCAATATGTGATAAATAAAATAATGCTGGTACATCTTCAGGTTCTTGCACAACCCAATGTGTAGCAATATCTAAGGCTGCTTGTAAATCATTTTGCTCAATAGCAACGTTTAAAGCACGCTGTTTGACCATGGTGGATTTACTTTTGATTGCAAGCACGGTGTAATTATGAAGCGCGGTTGGGATGTCGTTATAAGCTAAGGCAAATTCTGCAATCATACTTTGTTTAATTGCATCATATCCTGAATTTGCATGGTAAACTTCTCCCACGGCCCGAATTGGGGCAGTAGAAGCCATGCTACCAACAAGTAAGAATGTGGTAGAATACTGCTTTATTGTCTGGCCGTTCAGTCGGCTATTTGTTAGACGCAATTTTTCTTGATCCAAGTAATGCTTTTTATGACGCCGATAATGCACAATAGCATAAATTTAGCGAAATGATGATCTGATATGTCTTTCTTTGCATTGGGTGTCAACCATCAAACCGCCTCTGTAGAACTGCGCGAACAGATTGCATTTAACCCTGAAAAGTTAACAGCGCTGCTTGAACAGCAAAGCCATGCACCTGAACTCAATGACATGGTGGTGGTATCTACATGTAATCGTACTGAAGTCTATGCGATGTCTGAAAATGCAGACATGGTATTGAATTGGCTTGCCCAATCAAATGGTATTGATGTAAAGCAATTGTCAAATCATGTGTATCGTTATGAAAATGCACAGGCGGTGACACACCTCATGCGTGTGGCTAGCGGCTTGGATTCGCTCATGCTTGGTGAGCCTCAAATCTTAGGTCAAGTTAAAACGGCTTTGTCCTTAGCCAAAGATGCCGAAACTGTCTCCCCAAATTTAAACCGTATTTTTGAATATGCCTTTTATGCGGCAAAACGAGTGCGTTCTGAAACAGCCGTAGGAAGTCATGCGGTGTCGATGGGCTATGCCGTTGCTCAGCTAGCTTTACAGGTTTTTAGTCAGCCTGAAAAATTGACGGTCATGATTGTTGCTGCTGGTGAAATGAATAGCTTGGTTGCAAAGCATTTGGCCGAAATGGGTGTGGGCAGAATTATTATCTGTAACCGTACACGTACCCGTGCCGAAGCTTTATCCCAAGAGATTGCTCATCGTGTAGAAGTCGAAATTATTGATTTTGCAGATTTGGCAGACAATTTACATCGTGCAGATGTAATTTCAAGTTGTACCGGAAGCTTGCATCAAGTGATTTATTTTACGGATGTCAAAGCAGCACTGAAAAAACGTCGTTATAAACAAATGCTGTTGGTTGATTTGGCTGTACCACGAGATATTGAAGCCAAAGTTGAAAGTTTAGATGGTGTTTATTTATATGGTGTCGATGATCTGCAAACTGTCATTGAAGAAAACTTGGCTCAGCGTCGTCAGGCGGCAGTTGAAGCCGAAGTGATGGTTAATCAGCTTGCGACAGATTTAATCACACAGCAAAAAGTGAATTTGGCTGGCTCGACAATTCATGCATACCGTGAACATGGGGAGTCATTGCGTCAAGAAGAGCTGGCTTTGGCCTTGAATCGTCTACAAAAGGGCGAAGATGCTGCGAAGATTATGCAAGAAATGTCACATCGTTTAACCCAAAAGCTGTTGCATCCAACCTCTATCGTGCTGCGCAATGCAGCGATGGCGGAAGATCCCGCTTATTTTGAAATGATAGAAAAAAATTTAGTTAATGTGGCTGAAAATCGCCGTAAACCAAAGAAATAAATAAGCTGATTCATTGAATAGTATGTTGTTCACAGCTTGAACTTGAAATTAAAACTTAATCTTCAAGGAGCGTGAGCGATCTTTTTTTATCAATATCATAAATACGTTGTTTTAAATTACGCATTTCTGCAAGGCTAGAAAACTTATTCGACTTGATCTTGAGTTGTAAGAATTGATATTGCAATTTTGTCGATAAATCTGCCGCAAGTTTATCTGCTTGTTCAGGTGAAGACGTATAATCGCTGATATTGGCATGCTCTAAAATACGTTGTAATTCATGATGATGTGCTGCACAAGCACCGAGTACATAATAGGTTGATAACTCTGGATCATCAGGCAATTCATCAAAAATTACATTGAAAATATTTAAAACATGATAAAGCAATAAATCTTGTGAAACTAAAGCGCGTAAGGGCTCAAAGTGAATGTAGAGATAAGGATGATTGATTAAAATCGCAATCACATATTCTTCAGCATCAATTTTTGTACTAAAGCTCAATGATGCATCATTATTGACTTGAGGCTGCCACTTTCGGCTAAACCCTAATTTTTCACGGAAATATTGTTGTAGCAAATAACGATATGAACCACCTTTCGGCAACAGTTCAGTGAGCTGTCTGAGTTCACCCATCACCTGACTTTTACCCTCAGGTGAACTGACATCATGATTTTGCGTTAAATGTGCAAAAACAAATTCAGAAAGAAGCGGTGAGGTGTGCAGTAACCGTCGAAAATTTTCAATACCTTCACGGCGGATCAATGAATCTGGGTCATGGTCATTCGGCAATACAAAGAATTTAAGTTCACGTCCATCATTCAGTAATGGAAGGGCAATTTCGAGCGTACGACGAGCTGCTTTTTGACCTGCGGCATCACCATCAAATGCAATGGTAATGCGGCTATTTTGCTTAAATAAAATGTTTAAATGTTCAGTATTACTGGCAGTCCCTAAAGTCGCTACAGCGCCATGAATGCCATATTGCTGTAGGGCAATAACATCCATATAACCTTCGACCATTAACCAATCTTGGGCTTTTTGTTTACGGCCTTCGTATAAACCATAAAGTAACTGGTTTTTATGGAAAACTTCAGAGTCTGGGGAGTTGATGTATTTCGGTTTGATTTCATCATTTAAGGCACGACCACCAAAACCGACCACACGACCTTTCGCATCTCGAATCGGGAAAATCACCCGCTCGCGCAGTAGGTCAAAGTCACGACCACTGTCACTGGTTCGAATCAAACCGAGAAGTTTGAGTCCTTCGATATCTTGTGGAAAGGCTTTTTCCAGATGTTGCCAATCTTCAGGGGCATAGCCTAAGCGCCAATAGGCGATGGTGTCTGCACTGAGACCCCGTTGTTTAAAATAAGCTTGCCCAATTGGACTGAGCGGAAGTTGTTGCTCATAAAACTGTGCGACATTTTCCAGCAAGTCATATAAGTTTCCTTCTTGCGGCACATCTTCAAAACCATTGGTAACTTGGTCAAAGTGAGCAAACGGATCGTTCCCATAAAAGGCATCTTCGTTATTTTGAAACTCAGCAAATGGGTCGTGTTCGAAATTTACTGCAGCAGGATTTGTGTCGGTTTCGCCTGTTTTGGGTGGCAGAGCTTTTGCTTCGATTGGAGGTTTTTGTACAGGTTTGGGTTTAGATTCGCGTTTATATTTGAGTTTATTGGAATCGTTATTGTCTTTCGGTAGTTCAATACCTGTTTGGCTAGATAAATCCTTCATTACTTCGATGAAGTTACGGCTACCAATATCCATTAAAAAACGGATGGCATTACCATTGGCCTGACAACCAAAGCAGTGAAAATATTGTTTATCACGATAGACATGGAAAGATGGCGATTTTTCCTGATGGAATGGGCAGCATCCTGAGTAGGTGCGTCCAGTCTTTTTCAATTTCACAAATTGACCAATCACATCGACAATATCGGTGCGATCTAAAATTTGATCAATTGTATGTTGAGGAATGGCCATGCTGTTTTATCTGTCTATCTATTGAATTTGGGCAGTTCGGAAATATTTTGAAATCAGCAATGCTGTAAGTTCAGGTGGAGATCCAGTACAGCATCGTCCATCGAACTATTGTATACCTTTTAATCTAACCGAATCTGTAGATCCTGAAAAGATAAAAGGGCAAGTATTCTAACTTGCCCTTTGTGAAAAATCGACCTTCGTTGCGACTATATTATTCAGCTTATTCTGACGACTCAGTTTTTTCGCTATGAGGACGATCCAATAAGCCAAAGCTTAAACGATTGGTTAAACTGCGTTTTTCTTCATCGGTTTCAACTACGTGTGTAGAGGTTTGCTCAGACATCGTCTGTGCTTCTTTACCGAAAATACCCAAAGTTGCACGGTTAAGGAAGCTGCCTTCACTACGTGCAGCACGCATATTGACCGTACCGTCTGACTTCACAAGTTTTGGATAGTTCAGTTTAAGTACTTCAATGTATTGCTGAGACGTGGTTTTATCACCAAGTTTGTCGTAACCATAGGCTACAGTCGCTAGAGCTTCTGGAACTTGTGGCGCTTGCGGATAATGTTCGATCACCCAAAGTGAACGTTCAACAGCAGCTAACCATGCTTTACGCTTCACATTAAAACGCGCCGCATTCATTTCGCTTTCAGCCAATTCTTGACTGATGAACTTCATACGTTGTGCGGCATCGACTGCATATTCACTCGATGGGTAGCGACGGATAAAGTCGACAAAGTTTTGATAAGCCACTTTGAGATAGCTCACATCACGATGCGATTGCTTTAAAGAAGTATAGCGAAGCAAACCGTTGTAGTTTTGCTCCATGTTTGAAACACCACGCACGTAGTACGCATAATCAACTTGCGGATGTTGTGGGTTCATACGAATAAAACGGTCTGCAAGTGCAATCGCACCTTCATAGTCTTTTTGCTGAAACTTTACATACAATAGTTCAAGTTGTGCTTGCTGCGCATAGTTACCTGTAGGGTAGTAGGTCTCTAGAGCTTCAAGGTGTTTTGCTGCATCTGTATATTGGTTACGTTCAAGCGCTTTTTGTGCTTTTTCGATATAAATCTGTTCGCTTGATTGTGGACCTGTGTCGACCACTTCTTTCTTTGGATTACTGCTACAGCCTACCATTGCCGATGCAATGCCTATTGTTAGAGCAAGCATTGTCATTTTATATTTTGGTAGCGACATAAAAATTCCTCTGTTAATACGGGCAATGAGCTACAATTGAACTATTAAACCACTTTTGTCTGAATGAGCAAATGAGTCAAGCACAATCTTCCAATTCTAATTTCCCTGAAACTGATTTCAATTTACTTGAAGATTCTGAGGATGCAGATAACCATACTTCAGACTCAACTGCAACACGTTTATCGTTGCAATTTCAATTGGATGAAAGCTATTTAGGACAACGTATTGATCAGGTTTCAGCACTGGTTTGGACTGATTTTTCTCGTGAAAAGCTAAAACAGTGGCTCAAAGAGGGCCATTTGTTGGTCAATGGTAACACTGTGAAACCAAAGTACAAATGCGAAGGCACAGAGTTATTGACTTTAGACGTCGAGTTAGAAGCACAAACCCGTAGCTTACCTGAAGATATTCCACTTAATATTGTCTATGAAGATGACGATATTATGGTGATTAATAAACCTGTCGGTATGGTTGTACATCCGGGCGCTGGAAACAGTACAGGCACATTGGTGAATGCAATTTTGCACCATTACCCAAAATCTTCAGAGTTGACCCGTGCAGGTTTGGTGCATCGTATTGATAAAGACACCTCTGGTTTGTTGGTTGTTGCGAAAAACCTCGAATCCCAATTTTCTTTAAGTAAGCAATTGGCGAAGAAATCGGTTTACCGTATTTACGATTTGATCGTATATGGCAACATTATTGCTGGCGGTACAGTCGATGAACCAATTAAACGTCATCCTGTCGATCGCATCAAAATGGCAGTCTTGCCGGGCGGTAAAGATGCGGTGACTCACTATAATGTGAAAGAACGTTTCCAAAACTTTACCCGCGTTCAAGCACGTTTAGAAACGGGTCGTACCCATCAAATTCGTGTGCATTTCACTTATATCGGTCATGGTCTTGTGGGCGATCAAGTGTATGTACCACGTGTACGTATGCCTGCAGGCGCGTCGATGTTATTAGATGACACTTTACGTGGCTTTAAACGTCAAGCGTTACACGCGGTTAAATTGGGTCTCGTTCATCCACGTACAGGAGAAGACATGATGTTTGAAGCACCATGGCCTGAAGACTTTAATCAATTGGTTGAAGTATTACGTAGCGAAAACAAAGCGTATTAAGTTTTAACCTGATTTACACGCCATAGATAGAAAAGGACGGCAACATGCAATTTGTTCAGGGACTTCCACAGGGTGTTTTTGTGGGACAAACTCGAGTTCATCATGATCAGACGCAACCCTCTGAACAACCTGAACTGGCAGGATTTAATCTGGCATTGCATGTGGGAGATGATGCAGCGCGTGTGCAAAAGCACCGAATGCAGTTGTTGAACGACTTTGCTGAATATGGCGTGAATAAAATCAGTTGGATGAACCAAACGCACAGTACGCTATGCCATCGCATTGATGAACAGATCAACTTTGTTGCACCCGAAGGCGATGGTATGGTCACGCAGTCTAAACATCATGCCCTGATGATGATGACCGCAGACTGCTTACCTGTGGTTTTGGGTAATACTGACGGGACTGAAGTTGCCAATCTGCATGCAGGTTGGAAGGGCTTGGCCAACGGTATTGTGGAAAACACCATTGCAGCCATTCACACACAGCCAACATGGGCTTGGTTGGGGGCAGCAATTTGCCAAGAGAGTTTTGAAATTGGTGCAGAAGTCAAAGCTGCCTTTTGTTCCAAATATCCAGAACTTGAAAGTGCATTTAAAGCTGGTGTAAAGGAAGGTAAATATTATGCTGATCTTTATGCGATAGCGCGTTATATTCTTGCATTACATGGGGTTAAAGCTGTAACCGGTGGCGACCAATGTACCTTTTTGCAAGCTGAAGAATATTTTTCTTATCGCCGAGAAGCGAAAACAGGACGTATGGCAACATTCGTCTTTATGCTTTGAAAATGCTAAACTTGACTGAATCTATCGACTTTTAAATGTTATGTCTTTGACTGCTAAATCTCTTGCTGTTGTTTACCACAGCCCCTATGGGCACACTGCCAAAGTGGCGAATTTCATTGTACAAGGTGCAGAAAAAGCCGGTGTAAAAGTCCATCTCATGAATGTAGAGCATGTGGATTGGGATGAATTGGACAGTGCAGATGCCATCGTTTTTGGATGCCCAACCTATATGGGCAGTATGAGTGCGGCAATGAAATTATTCATGGAGCAATCATCTAAACGCTGGTTAGCACGGACATGGCAAGGCAAGTTAGCCGCTGGTTTTACCAATGGTGGCGGCTTAAGTGGAGATAAATTGGCAGTATTGCAGCAAATCAATTTATTCGCCATGCAGCACGGCATGTTGTGGAGCGGTCTTCCATTGATGCCAACTGGACGAAGCACAACAGATTTAAATCGGATGTCGAGCTTTTTAGGTTTAATGACACAATCGGATAATGCGCCTGTTGAAGTCACGCCACCTGCGGGTGATTTAGAAACCGCTATTTGGTTTGGTGAATATCTGGGACTGTTGTTAAATAAAGTTAATTAATTTGTAAATAAATCGTTTGAACTATCATTTATAAATCTTTGAAAACCCTAGTGATGGAAATGTTACTGGGGTTTTTATTGGCCTAAAATTCGTGAAAATTGGCATTTTGTATAATTGAGTTGTGATGCGTGTCACAAATTGCCATTCATTTACGCCAACGCTATTGATTTAATCTTCTCATAAATTTCACTCGGGATGAGTGACGAATATTAAAAAGGATTAAATAATCGTGAAAAAAACAATAGTCGCAATGGCATTGACCTTATGTGTTTCTGACGTTGTTTTTGCAGCAGAAGGATTGGTGGGATTAGCAGATGAAGAATTGTCTGCCATCAATGGTGCTGCATTGATGAATATGTCCTATACCGATCCTATTTTGGTCAACCAACAAATGGTCGATGAAAATATTGGTTTCTACAAACTCAGTTTAGATGCCGTCATGGATCTGAACGTCAATGTCAAAAGTTTGCAACTCGGCTGTGGTGGGGTAAATGGGTCAAATGGCTGTGATATTGATATTCGTCATCTAGCGTTGAGTGGTAATGCAACGTCGACCGATGCCAACGGTAATCCCGTCTTTAATGGTGATCGAGCGTCAACCAGTGCCGAACTGAAAAATCCGTTTATTGAATTTGCAATTAAAAACCCAAAACAAGCCGCTTTACGCGAAGTTAAAGGCTTCCGTGTCAGTGCTGAATCAATTACAGGTTTATTGACCACTGGTATTCAAAATACGGGTGCGCCGACAGATGGGATTAAGTCACTGAGCGGTTATATGAAAATTGCACCGACTACAGGGACAGCAAAGACCCAAGCCGCGATCTTTGGGGATAGCACCAGTGAGACTTTATCGGGGAACTTGGTGATTAATACGATTTGGAACAATGATCGTAGCTTTGTCAGCCAACCCGAAAATAGTAAGGGTTTAAAAATTCCTTCAATGAATGTGCCATTTACCGTCCCTGAAATTACCATCAACGGAAAACGACAAACTCAAGCCGTTGCCAAAAATATCAGTGCGACTGTACCGTCGATTCAACTCAACCGTGATAGTGGTAGTTTGCAGGTCAAACTTGACCGTAATTTGTTATGGGTAGAAGGGGCGCAGTTCTTTATGGATTCGGGCTCATCAATTGATGGTTTGAAAATGAACATTACCTTTGAGCAAGCCTTAAATATGATTCATAACATTCCACTAAATGGCACAGCCGGTTATTTATCGCTTCAATCTCAAGATATTAGTTGGCCAGATGCCAATCCCGATGATATTGCACGTACAGGTTGGTGGATGTCATTTAAAGACCCGATCAATATTGGCAAATTAAATCCAACATCTGAAGTGGATATCTCAGGCGTCTTGCCACAAGTTGCTCAAAAAGTATCGCAAATTTTAACCAATGAACCGATTTATATTCCATTAGGTTCTGCTGTTGGTGCAGCATTTGGTTTACCGATTTATAAAAATGTCGGTTCAATTAACCTTAGTAATGCCGGTGCGGCCAATTTAACGTTAAAAAATCAGGTCTTGGGAAATCAGGAAGTTCGGACCAACTGTTTTGGTGGATTGAAATTCTGCTAAATCTGCAATTTAAAAATAAAAAAACCTCCAAGATGGAGGTTTTTTTATTGAACTTATTTATGAAAAATACGGGCTTTAT
Source organism: Acinetobacter sp. P37 (assembly GCF_057480965.1). Classification (NCBI taxonomy): domain Bacteria; kingdom Pseudomonadati; phylum Pseudomonadota; class Gammaproteobacteria; order Moraxellales; family Moraxellaceae; genus Acinetobacter; species Acinetobacter sp. P37. The sequence continues at coordinate 19,062 of NZ_JBLIYY010000021.1, forward strand.
CGCGCTGCCAATCACGGTCTTTTTCCGTTGCACGCTTGTCGTGAAGCTGTTTACCTTTTACTAGGGCGATTTCAAGTTTGGCATGAGGACCTTTCCAGTAACATGCCAAAGGCACACATGAATAACCTTTTTGGTTAATCGCACCTTGTAGTTTTTCAATTTCACGGCGGTTCAGCAATAATTTACGAGTACGTGTTGCTTCAGGCACCACATGTGTCGAAGCACTCAGTAAAGGTTGCACTTGAGCGCCGAATAAAAATGCTTCACCATTTTTAAACGTAATATAGCTCTCTACGATAGTCATACGACCCGCACGCATTGATTTGACTTCCCAGCCTTGTAATGAAAGACCCGCTTCAAATTTTTCTTCAATGAAATAATCGTGACGCGCACGCTTATTTAGGGCAATCGTACTGCTACTATTTTTTTTAACTACTGCTTTCGTCATAATCAAAAACTTCCAAACTTAGCACTATTGTACCCGAACTTTGAATAAGATGAAGTTTTTAAATTTACAAGCTGACTTCACCTATAAATCAAGATTTTGTTAAAATACCCGTCTACAAAATAACAGAGTACAACTGGATGTCTAAAACTCGTGTAATTTATCCGGGCACATTCGATCCAATTACTAATGGTCATATCGACTTAGTGACACGTGCATCACGCATGTTTGACGAAGTTGTCGTGGCAATTGCAATTGGACATCACAAAAACCCTGTGTTTAGTCTGGAAGAACGTGTTGCACTAGCGCAAGAGTCTTTAAGTCATTTGTCAAATGTTGAGTTTGTAGGTTTTGATGGGCTGTTGGTCAACTTCTTTAACGAGCAAAAAGCAACAGCTGTGTTACGTGGTTTACGTGCAGTTTCAGATTTTGAATATGAATTTCAATTGGCAAATATGAATCGCCGTTTGGACAGTAAATTTGAAGCCGTGTTCTTAACCCCATCAGAGCAATATTCGTTTATTTCATCTACGCTCGTGCGTGAAATTGCACGTTTAAATGGTGATGTCACTCAGTTTGTACCACAAGCTGTTGTGGAAGCCTTTAAGCGTAAACAACAGCAAGGTTGGTAGAGTGTCTTTATATATCACTGATGAATGCATCAACTGCGATGTCTGTGAACCTGTATGCCCCAATGAGGCGATTTTCATGGGGGAACTCATTTATGAGATTAACCCCGATTTGTGTACGGAATGCGTTGGGCATCACGATAAACCGCAGTGTCAGTTGTTCTGTCCGGTGGACTGTATTCCATTGGATCCGGCACATCCTGAAACTCAGGAACAGCTTCAACAAAAGTACGAAAAACTAACTGCTCAAAAAACATCAAGCAATTAGTTGTCAGATTTGTTAGAATGCGCCCCGAAGTGAACCAGACGATCGCTGCTGTGTATAGGTCTCCGTGACTAAACCAGGGGAGGAAAGTCCGGGCTTCATAGGGCAAGGTGCCAGGTAACGCCTGGGCGGCGTGAGCCGACGGAAAGTGCAGCAGAGAGTAGACCGCCTTCATTATGGTTTTGAGCAATCAAAATCGGAGGTAAGGGTGAAAGGGTGCGGTAAGAGCGCACCGCATGACTGGTAACAGTTCATGGCATGGTAAACCCCACCGGAAGCAAGACCAAATAGGGATCCTTTAGGCATGGCCCATGCTGGATCCGGGTAGGTCGCTTGAGCGTATGAGTGATTGTACGCCTAGAGGAATGATCGTCCTCGACAGAACCCGGCTTATCGGTTCACTTCAACAAATTTTGATCAAATACGCGCATTATGGGCTTGACGATATTTAAATATCCCTCCATAATGCGCGCACAGTTTAAGGCTATGTAGCTCAGTTGGTTAGAGCACCGCACTCATAATGCGGGGGTCACAAGTTCAAGTCTCGTCATAGCCACCATATTCAAAAAAAGACCACTCCGATTGAGTGGTCTTTTTTTACGTCTCAATTTTCCAAATTTAAAAAATTAACGATAAACAAAACGACGCATACCTGCACGTAAGGCAAATGCGCCATGCATATATACGCCCCCGAGCCAATACGGCACATTAAAAACTTCTGAATAGCGATATTTGACTAAACCAAATTCAGCTAATAGTCCTTCAAAGAACATGCCGCCAATGGCAAGCATAATGGCTAATATCAGTAGCCATGTACGCTCATAGCTAAATAACCAGCGAATAAAAAAGCTAATATAGAAAATCCAGCACAATGCTTCAGGGTGGAAGTTACCAAAACCACTGAGTATGTAGACAATCGCAAAGAGTACTAAAGCCTCAACTAATGGAGCTGTACCATCGTGATGGCAACTGAGCTGAGTCATTACGTGGTGTTTAAGTAGTTGTGTAAGTTGAATATAGCTAAATGCCATGAAAGCAAAGGCAATAAAAAAGCCAGGGAATACCCACCAAGCTTGATGGAAAAATAATGGGTTGGGATAACTAAGCGTCTGGGTATAGACATGAATCGCATCGCAAAAAGTTGCGACGACTGCTGCCAGCAGGGCAAGTATAAATATGCCTGAGAATTGAGTGGTTCTCGTCATCATTCATCCTGAAAAGTGGGGTCTTTTTATTTTATGTGTTCTTTATAGTCTGTATTTGGGGAAAAGGCTATGACAAGTTACGAGATGCTTATGGGTTAAATGTTAATTTATAGCGCTACTGCTATACTCAATACATAGTTAACTTGATGAATATAAATAGAAATGATGGATAACCAATTAAACTGGACTAAAGATAATTTTGAGAATATTGAAACTGCATGGGAAGGTGATCTTTGGGATCGCCGTCGTTTAGGAGGGCAACTTACAAATTACGTCGATCGTTTAAACTGCGGTGCTGTTCTTGCTTTGGATGCACGATGGGGTGAGGGCAAAACATGGTTTGTCCGACATTGGGCAAAGCATTTAATGGATACTGAGCATAACGTCATTTACCTAGATGCATTTGCTAATGATTATTTGGAAGATCCATTTCTTGTTATAGCCTCTGAAATTGCAGCGAAACTAGATAAAACTGCTGATAAGCGTTTGGTACATAAATTTAAGAAAGCAACGGCAGTTATGCAGCAAGGACTTTTAACTCTAGCTCCAACACTTATTGCTTCAATGATTAGCTGTGCATTAACGGGTGGGATTATTCCACTTATTAAAATTGATAGTGAGCAAATCACAGATAAACTTGATGATGCAATTGATAAAGTGACTGAAAATATTGGAGAAAAAGTTACAGAAGCAATTCAAGCTAAGATTGATAGCTATGAAGAGGAAAAACAATCTTTGCAGGCTTTTAAAAGTACATTAACTGAGTTAGCTGCAAGTTTAGAAAATCCCTTAGTTTTTATTATTGATGAGTTGGATCGTTGTCGTCCTGATTTTGCGATACGATTAATTGAAAGGGTTAAACATTTCTTTGATATTCCTAAAATTGTTTTTGTTCTAGTTATGGATAAAACACAGTTTTCAAGGGTGGTTTGTCATAATTACGGTTATGATGAAAAAATTGGGGAAGAGTATTTAGATAAATTCATTGATTTTTTTATTAAGCTAAATCCTACAAAAATTGAAAATAGATTGAGTTTTATACAGGATAAATTGCAGGAACTAGGCATTAGCATAAGAGTTGGACAGTTTAACAAAATTGACTTCTTATTTTCATTTATGGCTTTGCATTGTAAAACTACAACGCGATCATTAATTAAAATAATTCATAGTTTTAACTTATTAGCTTTAAATGATTCTCTTAAAAATCAAATATTAGTAATTTATTTGTTTTTAGGTAAAAACTTAAAAGATAGAAAATCAACGGTAGATGTATACGAATACATTGTGCAATGGTTTAAGGAAATTATTGATGCAGATTTAGCATTAACACAGCAGCTATTAGCGTTTAAAGATGACATGGAGTCAAGGGGGAGAGTAATTAATACACATCAGTTATATGGGCAGGTATTAAATGACTTTCGAAGTGTACATATAGCTAGCATATTTATGCGATATTTTGATGAATACCAAAAAAATCCTGACAGTGACTATTATTTACAGCAGATAAGTATGCAGCCAATGAATTCATATGAAGATTCAGTGGACTTCAAAAAAGAATGGGAATTTTACATTTCGAGTGGATTATCCATTTAAATAGGTTATGAGATTTTTAGCGTCATCCGTCTGCAACTGCTCCCGCATTTTTAAAAACTGCTTTTCATCTAAGTCATAGAGCTTGAGGGAAAGCAGTTTTTTGATATCTTCTTCAGAAAAGCGATATTTAATAATTTTAGCAGGTACACCGCCGACAACAGCATAAGGCGGCACATCTTTAGTTACCACGGCGCCTGTAGCCACCACAGCACCTTCACCCAGCGTAACGCCTTGCATAATCATGGCACGTGAGCCGATCCAGCATCCATCACCAATGATGGTGTCGCCCGCAGGGACAAAACTCCGTGTATCAAACGGAAAGGCTGAAATCCAGTCTGTGCGGTGGAGTTGGTTACCACCCATCATAATCACGCATTCTGCGCCAAAGCAGACAAAATTACCGATATGTAGCTGGTCTATCGGCTTCTCTGGGGTCGCAGGTTTGTCGTGCAGATAACGCACCACACAGCGCTCAAAACCTTGATCCCAATATGCAGAATAATATGAATAATGACCTTTGATGTGAATATTTGGGTTCTTCACTGTTTTAGAGATGAACTCAAACTCACACCAATGATTGACAGGTGAATTAATCAATTTTTCAGACATAACGTTTAATAGCAATAATGATTCGCGTGACTATTCTAGCTGACTCACTATAAATGTCGACCACAGATAAATGCTTAAGCTCGTTTTAAATGCAGTAAATGCGTGGCTTGAGTATGCCGTATTCGATCTTTACGATTTACAAAATAACGCTGTGTAATGTCATGTGCAGATAAATCTTCTAAGACCACATAACCCAGTTTTGTCACGGCACGGTGTAACTCATAACTGTGAAATGTCCCAATAATGGGTTCACTTAAAAAATAGGTAAATTTGGAAACAGCAAATGATCCGACACGCTCTATACCAGTTAAATCTTGATAGGGAATAGAATAATCTAAAACTAATTCGCTACCTGTGGCTGCAAATTCGGCAATGGTTTGTAAGGTGCTCATAGTTGTTTTTGGTTTTAAATAATGCGTCGTTCCAAGCCAAGAAAAGAAAGCGGGTTGCTCGGTATTATAAGAACTCCGTTTTAAGGCATACGCTAAATTTTCTTTCTCAAAATCAATCGAAACAAACTCAACATGGTCTGGAATATGCCCGAGTTTCTGTAGACTTTGTATTTTTAATGCCTGAGTATCAGGGTGATCAACTTCAAAGATTTTAATATCTGAGTATTTCTGCGCTAATCGGAGGACAAAAGAATCTAAACCTGCACCAATCAGCACATATTGTTTAATTCCTTGTTGTACTGCCTTTTCTAATTGATCTTCGGCATAGCGTGAACGTGCCACCACCTGTGCAGTGAGTAATCCAAATGTTTGGTTGGGTATTTTGCTATTTAACGCTTTTATACATGCACGACTTGAAAGCAGTCGACGCCAAATTGGACTGGTGAAATGAAAGGCATAAGGGTCGGAAAAAACAGGTTGGTTCGCATATAAATAATGATTTGCGCGAATGGCAGCGGCAGCTTGTGCCGTTCGGCTTGCATGTCCAAATTTCATCGTGTGTTATGACTCTTTTTGTTTTAGATAACACTTTAATGAAATAAGCCAGTTGAACAATGACGTATTCAGTCGACTATTGTTGCTGAACGTACATTTTGGTCACTCGATAGCATACATTGGGCTAAGGAAAACATACAATAATAAAAAACCCCTCAAAAGAGGGGCTTAAAATTGCTTATCTTAATGAATTAAAGATATTCAACTTTAGAAATTTCATACTCAACTTCACCTTGTGGTGTGTTGATTTTTACATCGTCGCCTTCGTTTTTACCCAAAAGACCACGCGCAATTGGTGAATTCACAGAGATTTTGTTGATTTTAAAATCTGCTTCGTCATCACCAACGATTTTATAAGTCTTTTGTTCTTCAGTATCTAAGTTTTCAATGGTCACTGTCACACCGAAAACCACACGACCATTTTGCTCAAGTGATTTAACATCAATCACTTGGCAAGCACCCAATTTACCTTCGATATCTTGGATACGGCCTTCACAGAAACCTTGTTGCTCGCGAGCAGCGTGGTATTCAGCGTTTTCTTTCAAATCCCCATGTTCACGCGCTTCAGCAATTGCTGCAGTAATACGTGGACGATCAACACTTTTAAGTTGCTGTAATTCTTTCTCTAGGGCAATTTTGCCTTCGGGAGTCATAGGATAACGTTGCATTGTTGTCCCTCATGTTTGTAAAAGAAAAAATCAGTAAAATTTTTACTGATCTAGAAATGAAAAAAAGCCCGCCACCGAGAGGTGGCGGGACTTCTCGGTAACTTAATTAACCTTTAGTAAGGTCTTGTAAGCGGTATACATCCATTGGCAATTTGATTGCTAAAGCTTGGCATACTGCATCAGCACCGTTAAGGGTAGTTGTGTAATACACTTTACCTTGTAATGCAGAGCGGCGGATCGAGAATGAATCTTCTTGAGCCTGTTTGCCTTCAGTTGTATTGATAATGAGGTGAACTTCGCCATTTTTCAAGCGGTCTACGATATTAGGACGGCCTTCAGTCACTTTGTTCACACGTTCACATTCAATACCAGCATCTTTAATCACATCATAAGTACCGCCAGTAGCGATGACTTTGAAGCCAAGATCTGTTAACTGTTTCGCAATACCAACAGCACGAGGCTTGTCAGAATGACGAACAGATAAGAATGCATGTTTAACTTCGCCTTCCGTTGGTAGGCCTGGTAAACGGTCATTAGAGCCTAACACAGCTTTATAGAACGCTTCACCAAATGTTTTACCTACACCCATCACTTCGCCTGTAGATTTCATCTCAGGGCCAAGAATTGGGTCAACACCAGGGAATTTGTTGAATGGGAACACAGCTTCTTTTACAGAGAAGTGTTCAGGAATAATCTCTGTAGTGAATCCTTGAGATTCTAGAGATTGACCTGCCATACAACGCGCAGCAACTTTCGCTAAAGATTCACCAATGCACTTAGATACGAACGGAACAGTACGTGATGCACGTGGGTTCACTTCTAGAATGTATACGTCAGTGCCTTTAACAGCAAACTGTACGTTCATTAAACCAATTACGCCAAGCTCTTTTGCCATAGCGATGGTTTGACGACGCATTTCGTCCTGTACTTCTTGAGATAAAGAGTAAGGAGGAATAGAACATGCTGAGTCACCTGAGTGAATACCAGCTTGTTCGATATGCTGCATGATACCGCCGATCACAACGTCTTTACCGTCAGATACGCAGTCCACGTCAACTTCAATCGCATCGTCAAGGAAGTGGTCAAGAAGTACTGGCGCTTCGTTAGATGCTTGAACCGCATCACGTAAGTAACGTTTCAATTCTTCGTCGTTGTACACGATTTCCATCGCACGGCCACCAAGTACATAAGATGGACGTACCACAAGTGGGTAGCCAACTTTTGCTGCTTCAGCCATACCTTCTTCAGCAGATTTTACGATGCTGTTGTTTGGTTGACGAAGTTGTAGACGTTGAATCATTTGTTGGAAACGTTCACGGTCTTCTGCACGGTCAATCGCATCAGGTGATGTACCGATAATTGGCGCACCAGCTTCTTCTAAAGCACGAGCCAATTTAAGCGGAGTTTGACCGCCGTACTGAACGATAATACCTTTAGGCTTCTCGATACGCACGATTTCAAGTACATCTTCCAAAGTAATTGGTTCGAAGTACAAACGATCTGATGTGTCGTAATCTGTAGAAACCGTTTCAGGGTTACAGTTCACCATGATGGTTTCATAACCGTCATCACGCATAGCAAGAGCCGCGTGTACACAGCAGTAATCGAATTCGATACCTTGACCAATACGGTTAGGGCCGCCACCGATGACCATGATTTTGTCACGGTTAGACGGATTCGCTTCACATTCTTCATCGTAAGTTGAGTACATGTAAGCTGTGTCAGATTCAAACTCTGCAGCACATGTATCTACACGTTTGTAAACTGGAGTTACGCCCAAGTTCCAACGGTGTTTACGGAATTGTTTTTGTGAAATACCCATCAAGTCCGCAATGCGAAGATCTGATAAACCTTTGCGTTTGAACGAACGGATGTTGTCAGCGTTTAAGTCACCAAAACCTAAAGTTTTGATTTGGTTTTCAGTTTTGATGATGTCTTCGATTTGAATCAAGAACCAACGGTCAATTTTGGTTGCTTCAAATACTTCATCAAGAGTGAAACCGTGACGGAATGCATCGCCTACGTACCAAATACGCTCTGGACCAGGAACTTTCAATTCAACAAGAATTTTCTCACGTGCGCCTTCAGTGCCCACAGCGATTTTTTCGTCAAAACCGCATGCGCCTACTTCAAGACCACGAAGCGCTTTAGACACAGATTCTTGGAAGTTACGGCCAATTGCCATGACTTCACCTACAGATTTCATCTGAGTCGTCAAAGTTGCGTCAGCTTGCGGGAATTTCTCGAAGTTGAAACGAGGAATTTTCGTTACAACATAGTCAATTGCAGGTTCGAAAGATGCAGGTGTTGTACCGCCAGTGATGTCGTTTTTCAACTCATCAAGGGTATAACCGACAGCCAATTTCGCAGCGATTTTTGCAATTGGGAAACCAGTTGCTTTAGACGCAAGTGCAGATGAGCGAGAAACACGTGGGTTCATCTCGATCACAACCATACGGCCATCTTTCGGGTTAATACCGAACTGAACGTTAGAACCGCCAGTTTCAACACCAATTTCACGAAGTACAGCTAAAGATGCATTACGAAGAAGTTGGAATTCTTTGTCTGTCAATGTTTGCGCAGGAGCAACAGTGATTGAGTCACCAGTATGTACGCCCATTGGGTCAAAGTTTTCGATTGTACATACAATGATACAGTTGTCGTTTTTGTCACGAACAACTTCCATTTCGTACTCTTTCCAACCAATTAAAGATTCATCGATCAATAATTGTTTAGTTGGAGAAAGATCGAAACCGCGTTCACAGATTTCAATGAATTCTTCTTTGTTATAAGCAATACCGCCGCCTGAACCACCCATCGTGAATGATGGACGGATAATGACAGGGAAGCCGAAACGTGCTTGAATTTCAAGTGCGTGTTCCATGCTTTCTGCAACGTCAGCGCGAGGGCATTCCAAACCGATTTTGCGCATCGCGATATCGAAAAGTTTACGGTCTTCCGCTTTTTCGATCGCTTCTTTCGTCGCGCCAATCAATTCAACATTGTATTTTTCTAAAATACCGTTGGCATCGAGTGCAAGGGCACAGTTCAATGCTGTTTGACCACCCATTGTCGGAAGAACTGCGTCTGGACGTTCTTTCTCAATGATTGCAGCTACAGTTTGCCAAGTGATCGGCTCGATGTAAGTTGCGTCTGCCATCGCAGGGTCAGTCATAATGGTCGCTGGGTTAGAGTTCACCAAAATAACACGGTAGCCTTCTTCACGAAGGGCTTTACATGCTTGCGCACCTGAGTAGTCAAACTCACATGCCTGACCGATCACAATCGGACCAGCACCAATAATTAAGATGCTTTTAATGTCTGTACGTTTAGCCATGATGCTTCCTTAATTACTTCTTAGATGCTTCGATAAGTTCGATGAAATGATCGAACAGTGGTGCGCAGTCATGTGGACCAGGGCTTGCTTCTGGGTGACCTTGGAAACTGAACGCAGGTTTGTCTGTACGATGAATCCCTTGAAGGGTTTGGTCGAACAGTGATTTGTGCGTAGCTTTCAAGTTTGCAGGAAGAGTTTCTGCATCCACTGCGAAGCCGTGGTTTTGAGAAGTAATCATCACTGTACCATTTTCTAAGTTTTGTACAGGATGGTTAGCACCGTGGTGACCGTGAGGCATTTTCACAGTTTTTGCACCTGATGCAAGTGCAAGAATTTGGTGACCTAAGCAAATACCGAATACAGGTACATTGCGTGCGTCTTCTACAATTGTTTTTACAGCTTCAATTGCATAATCACATGCTGCTGGATCGCCGGGGCCGTTCGATAAGAACACGCCATCTGGATTCAGCGCAAGTACATCAGCAGCAGGAGTTTGCGCAGGCACGACAGTCAATTTACAACCGCGGTCTGCGAGCATACGTAAGATGTTGGTTTTGACACCGTAGTCGTATGCTACAACATGGAATTTAAGTTCTGGTTGAGCGAAACCTTTACCAAGCGCCCAAGAGCCTTCAGTCCACTCGAAACCGGTCGGATCACAGCATTCTTTTGCAAGGTCTAAACCATTAAGACCACCAAAAGCACGTGCTTTAGCTAACGCTTCTTCTTCAGTCGCGTTTTCACCAGCAAGGATACAACCGTTTTGCGCACCTTTTGATCGCAGAATACGCGTTAATTTACGAGTATCAATATCTGCGATAGCAACAACATTGTGTTGTTTAAGGTAATCACTTAGTGATTGCTCAGCACGGAAGTTGCTATGCAATAAAGGTAGGTCACGAATGATCAATCCGTTTGCCCATACTTTATGAATTCGACCTGACTCAGCGTCTTCATCATTACAACCTGTGTTACCGATATGTGGGTAAGTTAGGGTCACAAGTTGTTGTGCATAACTTGGGTCAGTCAAAATTTCTTGATAGCCAGTCATGGCAGTGTTGAAAACGACTTCACCAGTCGTACTACCCGATGCGCCAATTGAAGTACCTTTAAAAATAGTACCATCGGCAAGGGCTAAAATTGCTGGGGTGCTCAAACCAAAGCTCCTGAAATTTAGGCTGTAAAAAAGCGAGAAGACGAAAAAAAAGGAAGGCTGCTTAAAAACCTACCCTCCTTACATCTGCTCGCTTGAACTTAACACGGCATTATACGCAGAAAGCCACTGAAAGTCCATTGTAAATATTAGGAATAAAGCAGATAAAGCGCTTGCATTTTAGAATAAAGTTTGGTTTTGCAAAATCGTAGAAAAATGTAAGCAATTAATTATTGTCAGACAAATCATAAATTAAAATTTATCAATAAGCGCTATTGTGGTTCGGTCAGCAAAAACTATAGGTACAAAGTCATGGCAACACAACAAAAACAAACAGCGGCTAAATCCTCCCTGAAAGAAGTCGTTATCGAAGGTGCTGAAAAGCTTGAACAAGTTGCAAAAGAAGCGAGTGTCCAAGCCACAGAAGCGGTCACTGAAAGCAAAGAAAAGATCGGAGCAGAGGCAAAGCAGTTGAATGCCAGTGTGCAAGATCAATTGCGTCAGTTGAAGCAAGATGTGTTGAATAAACTTGATCAGCTAAAAGTTCAATTTGGTTCATCGCAAAAAGATTTTAGTGAACTCAAAGAATTTGTGAAAACTGAGTTTAATACGGTTATTGATGATCTTTCAAAACTTGGAAAAGAGCTGAAAGAAGATGTGACCCAAATTTCAGGAAAACACAAAGATCATCTAACAGAAACATTTAAGCGTTCTAAGGAACATACTTTAGAAGCGTGGAAAAAAGTTTCACCACTGAAAGCTGATGTTACGGATCAAACCACAGATCTTAAAAGTTAATTGTGAATGACATGAATTTTAAAACGCTTAAGTTAAATCTAGTCATTCCAAGGAGCTGGATTGGGTGAGAGCGAATTAAACATCAAGTTAGCACTATGCATAAGGGAGTCATTAATGGCTCCCTTATTGTGAATGGTACATTTAAGTCCAAAGCAGTTATTTAAAAATAGACAGGCAATAAAAAAGCAAAAGATCGTACTTTTGCTTTTTATCGAAGATCAAAACATTAAAAATTTAGAACTGATGTAGCCAATCACGTTTGTTGTGAAAGTCAGCATTTGGACTACTATGCTGCATGGCATAGTACTGTTCACCTTGAGAGGTTTTCAGTACCGCAGTTAGACCAATATAGAGATCTTCCCATTTAAGTTTGTACTTCAGCATAAATTCTGTCAGATCAAGACTGACATTTAAGCCATAGTGCGTCCGTTTCAACTGATTCAGTTCAATATCGTAAGCAGCTTGTGGCGGCATATCTTCTGGATAGCGATATTCTTCAAACTGGTAAACCTGCCAAGCTTGTGAAGGGGAGAGGTTGATTTCACGATAAAAGTCTTCATTGCGTACACCAATAAAAACTTCTAAGCAGGTCTGTTCCCACAAAAAATCGATTCGTGGGTGAGCTGATACCAATTCTGGCCATTGAATCAGTTGGTTTGGGTCTCGAATCCAATAACCCACATTTAAAGTATATGGGCTTTGTTGTTCGATAGCACCAACGACTGATACAGCCTGAAAGCGACGATCAAAAGCGCTGAGTTCGAAACTTGCCATAAATGCTTAGTTAGACAGGTGTGCGTAGCGAACAAGGTTAGACAGTTTTGCATTTTGTTTTGCCGCTTTGCGGTAAATCAAAGCAATCTTACCAATCGTTTGAACAACTTCAGAACCTGAAACAGTCGCAATTTCAGTAATCATTGCAGCACGAGCTTCACGGTCTTCTGCCACAACTTTCACTTTAATTAACTCATGGTCGTTTAACGCACGGTTTAATTCTTCAACAACGCTTTCTGATAAGCCTTTGTCCGCAACCATTACAACTGGGTTTAGGGTGTGACCAATTTGACGTAAGCGTTTACGTTCTTGAATAGATAAAGCCGCCATAAATATAACCTAATTTTAAAAACGACCTAGTATAGCAAAATCAAAGTTGAAGCGCTGTATTTAATCGGCATTTTCTCGATGAAGATTATTGAAAAAAACATGATTTAAGATGCTTTTTAGATACACATGTCTACTGCAAAAGTGCTGAATTTCACGTACAATCAAGACTGAGAAGTTTTTTTTATTTAGAGAGTTATGGCTACCCGCATTACTAACCAGAAATTATCCAAAAGTAGTCGTGACTGGATGCGTGAGCATCTTGATGACCCCTTTGTGAAAAAAGCACAAAAGGAAGGATATCGTGCGCGTGCCGCTTATAAATTGCTTGAAATTCAAGAAAAATACAAATTGATCAAGCCAGGCATGACCGTTGTCGACTTAGGTGCTGCACCAGGTAGTTGGTCGCAAATTGCCGGTAAACTTGTTGGCGACAAAGGTTTGGTAATTGCTTCTGATATTTTACCCATGGATGCTTTACCCGATGTGACCTTCTTGCAAGGTGACTTTCGTGAACAAGAAGTGTTCGATGAATTGTTAAAAATTTTAGATGGACGTACTGTAGACGTTGTAATTTCAGATATGGCCCCCAATACATCAGGTAATAAGGCTGTAGATCAACCGCGTCAGATCTATCTTTGTGAATTAGCAATCGACTTTGCTCAAAAGGTTCTTGGACCAAATGGACAATTTGTTGTTAAAGTGTTCCAAGGTGTTGGATTTGATGAATACCGTAAGCAAGTTGTAGACACATTTGATGTGCTGAAAACAGCAAAACCGGCGGCTTCACGTGCTCGATCTAAAGAAGTGTTTTTAATCGGGCAGGGACGTAAGAAAGCTTTCAAGTAAAGTTTACTTGCCAACTCGTTAAAAATTGTGCATTTTGTACGTTTTTAAATTATTGCGAAGCTACTCTGCAGCGTAAGTATTAGAGTCACCCATGTAAATGGGATTGAACGAATTAGATAGAAATGGGAATAAAGCTTTGAGCGATCTTTTTAAGAATGCCGTGTTGTGGCTGGTTATCCTAGGCGTGCTGGTTTTAATCTTCAGCAACGTCAGTGACCGCAATCAACCGACCGCGATGAACTATTCTGAGTTCGTGGCAGCCGTAAATGCGGGTCAGATTAAACAAGTCACCATTGATGGCGAAAGAATTCGTGGCGAAAAATCAAACGGTTCTGAGTTTGAAAGTATCCGTCCTGCGGTTCAAGATCCTGAACTTATGCCGAACCTAATCAAGAACAATGTTGTTGTTGAAGGTACAGCGCCACAGCGTCAAAGTATTTTGATGCAACTTCTGATTGCAAGTTTCCCTGTTCTTTTAATCATTCTGTTATTCATGTTCTTTATGCGCAACATGGGTGGTGGAGCTGGTGGTAAGAATGGCCCAATGAGTTTTGGTAAGTCAAAAGCAAAAATGCTGTCTGAAGACCAAATCAAAGTGACATTTACTGATGTTGCGGGCTGTGATGAAGCTAAACAAGAAGTTGTTGAAATCGTTGACTTCCTAAAAGATCCATCTAAGTTCAAACGACTTGGTGCAAGCATTCCGAAAGGTGTGCTTATGGTTGGTCCTCCGGGTACAGGTAAAACTTTACTTGCTAAAGCGATTGCGGGTGAAGCGAAAGTACCGTTCTTTAGTATTTCGGGTTCTGACTTTGTTGAAATGTTCGTGGGTGTGGGTGCGTCTCGTGTCCGTGACATGTTTGAACAAGCAAAGCGTCATGCACCATGTATCATTTTCATCGATGAGATCGATGCCGTTGGTCGTCACCGTGGTTCAGGCACAGGTGGTGGTAATGATGAGCGTGAGCAAACATTAAACCAAATGTTGGTTGAAATGGATGGCTTTGAAGGCAACGAAGGTATTATCGTCATTGCTGCAACAAACCGTGCTGATGTATTGGATAAAGCTCTACTTCGTCCAGGTCGTTTTGACCGTCAAGTGATGGTATCTCTACCGGATATTAAAGGCCGTGAACAAATTCTGAATGTACATTTGAAAAAATTACCTTCTGTGACTGGTGTAGATGTCAAAGTCTTGGCACGTGGTACACCGGGCTTCTCGGGTGCTCAGTTGGCTAACCTTGTAAACGAAGCGGCACTGTTTGCTGCACGTCGTAACAAGAACACGGTCGATATGCATGACTTTGAAGATGCAAAAGATAAGCTTTACATGGGTCCTGAACGTAAATCGATGGTGATTCGCGAAGAAGAACGTCGTGCGACGGCTTATCATGAAGCAGGTCATGCAATTGTTGCTGAAATATTGCCGGGTACAGACCCTGTGCATAAAGTGACAATCATGCCGCGTGGTTGGGCATTGGGTGTGACTTGGCAGTTGCCTGAACATGACCAAACCAGCCATTACAAAGACAAAATGTTGAATGAACTTTCAATTTTGTTTGGTGGTCGTATTGCAGAAGAAGTCTTCATTAACCAAATGTCGACTGGTGCTTCAAATGACTTTGAACGTGCAACGAAAATGGCACGAGCAATGGTTACTAAATACGGTATGTCCGATAAAATGGGCGTCATGGTTTACGAAGATGATTCACAGCAGTCATTCATGGGTGGTTTAGGAAGTCGTGTGATTTCTGAAGCAACTCAGCTTGAAGTTGACCGTGAAGTTCGCCGTATTTTAGATGAACAATATAAAGTTGCTCGCGATATTCTTGAAAATAACAAAGATATCGCACATGCCATGGTGAAAGCATTGCTTGAATGGGAAACTATTGATCGTGATCAAATCCGTGACATTATGGAAGGACGTGAACCTCAACCACCAAAAGTGTACATCGCTGAGAATCCAGTGATTGATGTCACACCAACGGATGGTCCAGATGTTCCACCACCATTACCGTCATTGCCAAAAGCATAAAATTATAAAACCACCTTCGGGTGGTTTTTTTATATGAAAATAAATGCATGTGAACGAAATGCTGAGCAAACTTAGCGTTAAAATAAGCGCAGCAAAATCTGGGATGTGTACTATGAAGTTGGTGTCTTTGCCTAATAAAATTTTAAACTGTGGTAATTTGCAATTAGATTTGTCAGAGCCACATGTGATGGGAATTTTAAATGTCACACCGGACTCTTTCAGTGATGGTGGCAAACACAATGGTAAAGACCAAGCTATAGCACATGCCTTACAAATGATAGTGGATGGCGCGACAGTGATTGATGTCGGTGGTGAGTCAACACGTCCGGCTGCATCTGTTGTTGAGGTTGAAGAAGAAATTCGACGGGTCGTACCCGTCGTTGAAGCTTTATCTAAACACAATGTAGTGATTTCTATCGATACCTCACAGCCTGAGGTGATTGAGGCAGCGGTTCAGGCAGGTGCGCATATCTGGAATGATGTACGTGCATTAACTCGGCCGAATGCCTTAGAAACCGCTGCAAAACTGGATATTCCAGTGATCATTATGCATATGCGTGGCGAACCTACCACGATGAATAATCTAGATCAGTATCAAGATGTCGTGGCTGATGTAATCGATGAATTAAAGCAACGTGTGCAAGATGCATTAGATGCAGGTGTGCGTGCAGAAAACATTATAATTGATCCGGGTTTTGGTTTTGCAAAAAATGCGCAGCAAAACTTAAAGCTTTTACAGCAATTCTATCAATTGAATGACATGGGCTATCCGATCCTTTCGGCATTATCTCGTAAGCGTTTTATCGGTGAAGCACTTGGCGGTGCGGATGCACAAAATCGCGCTGTAGGATCGGTTGCAGCGCATTTACTCAGCATTCAACAAGGTGCATGTATGGTTCGCGCACATGACGTCAAAGCGACGGTAGATGCGATACGTGTTTGGCAAGCCATGCAGAATGCGGTGTGATTTGAAAAATACTAAATCCCAATAAATTTGGTGAATTGTAGTATTTGTGTTATATAAGCGCCCTGAATGTTTTGTGATAGAGTTTCGTATGTTTGCAGATTTACTGCTACCCATGTTTGATGATGAATATTACCCAGATGTGTTGGTTGCAGAGGTGAAGTTATTGGTTGTTCAATTTGCGAAGAAAATCGCAAAAGCAGATTTAAGTTCAACTGATATCTACCATTTTGCCAATGAAACGGTTGCACAGCTCAATAAGATGAAACCTCAATTTGAAGATTTAGATTCGTCTTTGGATGATACGGCTGCAGATTATATTGCAGAAGCCATGATGATGGTGCTGCAAGACGAAGGCCATATGGATATTGAAATGGAAGAGTTAGTTGCTAACCGAGAATGGTAATTGAACTTTAAAAAAAGCCCTGTAGTGACAGGGCTTTTTTGTGTCTAGGGATTTAAAAAATTATTTAGCTTTGTCTATAAAATCTTTAAACGATGATTTGATCGATGCTGATAGTTTCTGTTCTTCTTGCATGGCTTGTAAGTGTAGGGCGTAGAAATACGTTTGATGCTCTTTTTGTTTTAAGGATTGTTGATAAGACCAATATGCCAGTTGGCGAAGCTTTTGTAGTTTTACTCGTTCAATGGCGCTGCTTTCAGGTTTATAAAGTAATTCAGTAAATACACATAAAAACAGACTGAAAAAAAGTCCACAGAGACTGATGAGGTTTAATACATCTGTTTGTAGATACTTAAAGTTTATAGCGAGGATAAGTGTTAATCCGCCAAGGAGATATAGTTGTATTTGCAGGCGTTGAACTGCGGACTTGCTGCTAAAACGTGCTTGATAATGTGCATACCAGACATAGCAATAGATCAAAGGAAGAATAATCAATATACCAAGATTAAACGCCATGTTTGGGTCGTGAATTGAAAATGTCGTCGAAAACATCAGGCTAAGTACAGCGCTGCCAAGAGAGATTAAAAGTATCAGGCAAAAGCTAAAGATTAAAACGGGTGCAGTGGGCGTGAGATTGATGATTTTTAAATGCGCAAACAGCAATCGTTGATAAAAGGCATCGGGATGCTTGAGTTGTAGTGCAGGGAAATCAAAATCTGAAGGTATTCGCATTGAATAATAATAGATTTATAAATTTTAGGCATAAAAAAACCAGCAAATTGCTGGATCTTTTATTGCACCAATCTTAGAAGTATAAGAATGGTGCCCGAGGCCAGACTCGAACTGGCACGCTTTGTGGGCGGGGGATTTTAAATCCCCTGTGTCTACCGATTTCACCACTCGGGCATGTGCGCAATAATAGAGGACGAAATGGAGCTTGGCAAGTGTATTTAATGGTGTTTGTTTTAAAATCAATCAATTCATGCATATAAGTTGAAAATATTCAAAAATATTGATGTATTGAATGATATTTTGAGCAGTGAATTAAAGTTTTTTCACTACACCAAAGTCGACTTATTTCATTAACTCATCAAGATAATGTTCAACATTTTGGTGCTTTAGCTTTTTACACAGCTGATTTTCCTGATGCAGCATTTGTATGTGTAAATTTTGGAAATGGGTGAAACGCTCAGATAACTGTTTATGATTTGCTTGATTCGGATTACTGAGCGTCAAACGTAATTTTGCTTTAAGCATTTGTTTATACGACCAATAAGCAATACGACGTGTCTCTTGCAGAAAATAGTATTCTTGGGTGTTACTTCCACCTTTGAATAGATTTTCTTTATAAAAACGCACAAAGCCGAAACTCATGGCGAAAAAGAACAATACAGATTGAACAAAGGTGCTTTGTAAAAAGGCGATATTGAGTAATTGTAATAAAATCACGATCGCAAGTCTGAACGGCGTATTCTTCAAACTTTGATACAGTGACATTGAACTGTGTTTGATTTGCTTGATGACTAAGGGCACAACCAGCATGAAAAACAACATAATACTCAGCACAGCAATACCATGAGCTCGAAACTCACTCATATCTGGAAAATATACTTGCACTGCATGTCCAATACTCATGCTCAAAGAAATAAAAATCATCGCCGCCAAAACCCAAGGAATAAGCTCTTTGAGTTCGTCTAAAATGCCTTGAGTTTTCAGTTGGCTATAAAATAAATAATTATGTTTAAAGGCTGCTGGATATTGCTGTTTCAGTTGTTGAAGGTAAAGTGCAGCCGGTTTTTTTTGAGCCATATTGTGACGTTAATATTAAAGCGTGAAAGTAATATAGTTGATTTCGATATTTTTGACAGAATTTTTTTTCTAAATCATGTTGTATATCTGAACATTATAAGAGAAAACGCAATTTCTATAGCGAAGGTCGCAGTTTTCACGCTGCTTTTATGCGAAAATACATACTTATTGAATATTAAGTTTTTATAGGCAGTTTATGACTGATCATTCTCCTGAAACATTAAGCGATATCGAAATTCTAGACATTCTTCAGTCGATGAAATCAGATGTTTTAAATACTGAAGCAAATGAAGTGATTCGTAGTGGGGGGAAAGCTGGTCGTCAAGAGGCTCATAAACAAGCTTTGGTGAAATTAAATCAAGCATTTGAAGATAAATTTGTTGAAGCTGTGACTTTGGCTTTAGGCTTAAATGAAGGCCAAAGTAAAAAAATTCGCTATAAGAAAGACCGTATCCGTATTTTGAAAGTTCGTGGTATCGATTATTTAGCGATTGATGGTGCTGAAACTGCACAAGTATTGTCACAAGTTGCACAAGCAATTGTACGTGAAGACGCAACGGTGACTCATGACCTCCATAACATTTTTCCATTTTGGAAAGAAGGCTGGCCAATGGTTCAATTCGACAATGTTTATAAAATTTTAGAAGATGACATTCGTATTCATTATGAAGCAGTTCTAGAAGCATTAATTTCAAAGTATTAATCACTACAAATGAACCTGTGAGTGTAAAACACTGGCTAGTTCAGTATTGTTAAGCATAAAAAAGCACCTGATGGTGCTTTTTTATCTTTAAAATTTTAAGTTAAGCTCGAATAAAAGGGAAACATTCCAAAGATCAGACCTGCTGCTAACATGACAAAACACGTGATTACAGCCCAGATAATGGTAAATTTCTGATGTTGTCCAAACTCGATACCCGCAAGTCCACAGAGTAAATAGGTCGAAGGGACAAGTGGAGAGAGTAGGTGTACAGGTTGCCCTACGATGGAGGCACGTGCCATTTCTACAGGTGCAATTCCATAATGAGCGGCAGCATCGGAAAGAATTGGCAAAACCCCAAAATAGAAAGCATCATTCGACATAAAGAAAGTCATCGGCATACTGATGACAGCGGTAATCGGTGCTAAATAGGGACCCATACTTTCAGGGATAATTGCCACAAGTTGTTTGGACATGGCTTCTACCATGCCTGTTCCAGCTAAAATTCCGGTAAAAATACCTGCAGCAAAAATGATGCCGACCACGTTTAAAGCACTACCTGCGTGATGTGCGATTAACTTTTTCTGCAAGTCGACATTTTTGTAGTTGACGACTAGCGCAATACATAAAGCCACCATGAATAAAATAGGCATAGGTAAAATACTAAAAACCAGACAAATCATCAGAACGACGGTTAACAGTGCATTAAACCAACGTAGATCTGCGCGGTTGGCTTCTGGATTATCGGAGATTTGAATGTTTTCACCATGGCTGATATCCAATTGGACAATTCCTAGACGCTTTCTTTCCATGCGACCATACATCGTTCCTAAGAAGTACAACCAGCCGATGGCAAATAACATCGGTAAAACCATCGGAACAAATACATCACTTGGGTCGACATGAAGCGCGCTGGCGGCGCGGGCAGTAGGCCCACCCCAAGGTGTAAGATTCATAATTCCACTAGAGAGCATAATCAAACATGCCATAATCAATGGGCTCATACCTAAGCGCTTATAGAGTGGCAGCATGGCCGCAACACAGATCATATAGGTTGTAGAACCATCTCCATCCAAAGAGACAATTAACGTCAGGGTAATGGTTCCAAGGACAACTTTTAAGGGATCACCTTTGACCATTTTTAAAATAAATTTCACCGAAGGGTCGAACAAACCTGTATCAATCATGATGGCAAAATACAGAATCGCAAAAAGCAGCATGATGCCAGTCGGTGCAAGTTTTTTTACACCTTCAATCATCATGTCGCCAATTTCATTTATTTGTATGTGTGACAAGCTGTCAAAATAAAAACCAAGTAACCACGCAATCAAGGCAAAAAGTAGGGGAATTAAAGTCAGTGCGACAAGTGGGCTTAAGCGTTTCGACATGATCAAATACATAAAGCACAAGATCATGCCCAAACCGAGTACGGTTAACATGGTTCATTCCTTTGAAATATAAAGCTGTTTTTAAATCCAAGGGCAGAGCATAAAGAGAAATTTCATCAGTCAAAACAAAGGTGGGAAAATGTGAAATACATCACTATTTTGATGAAAAATAGTCATTAATAATGAAGGTATTAAGGAGGGGTAGTTTTTCGATTTATTTTAATTTTTATTCAAAAAAAGTGGTCTGTTTACATATATTCAACATCTGTAGAGAACTGTAAGTGCGTGTAGATCCAGTTTGATCACAATAAGTGCGCTTAAGCAAAAATAGACAGTAGCGTCCGAATCGGCCAACTAAAAAATCGGAACCAAAAAATTAAGGGATTATAAAAAAAAAGACCAAAACGCATGGTTTCGTCATATTGTTGTCTGCCACGTTCATAAGGATAAGGTGTTAAAAACCAAGCAGTGACGATCAGTGCAACACCGAGCAATAGAAATAAAGGTTGCGGATGAGCTTTGAAAAAATAATAGACTAAATAAGCCCCAGTATAAAAACTAAAGCAAGTCAAAATCGCTTTAAGTGAAAAAGACATCGTTGTTATTCCATCGTATTTTTATTTTATGGTTTTAAAAAAAGAAGAATCGAATTAATCCGATTCTTCTGGTGTATCCAGTTCAGTCTCAGCCTGTTGTAAGCGGGTCACTAATAATTGGTCAATTTTAAAGTGGTCTACATCCACAACTTCAAATTTGTAGCCATGATATGTAACAAAGTCAGCTGGACGTGGAATTTTACGTAGTTTAAACATCATAAAGCCCGCAAGGGTTTCATAGTTTTCTTCATCGGGCATTTCATCTAAAGCGAGTGCATGTTTTAAATCTTCGATTGGTGTACTGCCATCGATGAGCCAAGAATCCGCATCACGTTTAATAATTTGTTGCTCTGCTTCAATCGGTGTTACCCAATCGCCCATCACGGTAATCATAATGTCGGAGAGGGTAATAACGCCGACAACCAACGCATATTCGTTAATTACAACGGCAAATTTTTCTTTGGATGAGCGGAAGCGATCGAGTAACTCGGACAGTGTTAAGGTATCTGGAATCGTGAGAACATTACGAATAGTATTTTCGTTGAGTTGTAAAAGTGACTGATTGTTGAGGATTCGCACCAAAATATCTTTGGCATCCACATAGCCAATCACGTCATCAATATTTTCACTACAGACCAAAAACTTCGAATATGGAAATTCAGCGAGTTTTTGACGAATACTGGCTTCTGATTCTTTGAGGGTAAAGTACACCACGTTTTCACGTGTAGTCATACTTGAAGGGACGTTACGTTCTTCTAGCTCAAATACGTTTTCAATAAAGTGGTGTTCTTGCTTTTGTAGTACACCAGCTTGAGCACCGGCATCCATCACGGCTGAAATGTCGTCAAAGGTAATATTGTCATCACGTGTTGTATTCACTTTGAATAAACGAAACAACAAATTGGCAATGGCATTAATCACCCACGCCATTGGCTTACACACTTTAATAAAGATTTGAATCGGGTCAACAACAGCAACGGCAATTTTTTCAGGTGCGATCATCGCCAAACGTTTTGGCATCAGATCAGCAAATAGAATGAATAAGGAGGTGACTAAAGTAAACGACAGGGTGAATCCAATAGTTTCAGTCCACGGGCCCTGATAAAAACGGGTCACTAAGGTTATGAAATAGGGACGAAATGCACCCTCACCCAAAATACCGCCAAGAATTGCCACGGCATTTAAGCCAATTTGCGATGCAGCGAAAAAGTCTGCTGAGTTGGCTTGTAAGTCAAGCACACGTTGTGCACGTGAATCTCCAGATTCAGCCAAAATTTTAAGTTTTACTTTTCGTGCCCCCGCAAGGGCAATTTCTGTTAGTGAAAGAAAACCCGCACCGACGATCAGGAGAATAATAATGACAATATTTTGGAAAAGGCTCACGAATACACCTGTTTGTGATTCATTCTATTTTTCTGTATTTCTAACACAAAAATGGGCAAGGTAGTAGTCTTAACTACTACCTATATAGTGACAGTATACGTTTGAATTAATAAGGAATTAAAGAATTAATTACTGATACTGTGAAAACTGAGAGTTATTCATTAAGTATTCGCGGTTTTCTTCTTCAATCATTTGACGTGCAACATACAAGATAAGTTGACGTAACCAGCGATGAGCAGGGTGATGATGAAGTAATGGACACCAAGCCATTTTTAATTCAAATTCAGGAATATAGAATGGTGGATCACGAAGTAACAGGTTTTGACTTTTGGCTTGAAGTCGAGCAATACGGCTTGGCAGAGTTGCAACCAAGTCAACATTCGATGCCAATAAGCCCGGCATTTGATAATGACGGGTGAAAACTGAAATTTTACGTTTTTGGCCAATACGTTCTAAGGCTTGATCAATCCAACCTAGACCCGCTTGTTTTTCTGGGTTGACACCAAAACCGACACCCATACCTGTTTTAGACACCCAAATGTGTTGTGCATCTAAATAGCTTTTAAGGTTTAAATTATTTGCAGCAGGGTGCTTGGCATTTAAAAGGCATGAAAAACTGTCACGCCAGACCAAAACTTGGTGGAAACTTTGCGGAATTTCATTAAAGCGGTTAATCGCCAAGTCGACTTTACCTTGTTCCATATCTCGATAAGACACATCACTAGGCGTTAAAAAATCGAGAACCACATTGGGTGCTTCTGAGCGCAAAGCTTTTACTAGGCGCGGCACCAGTGTTGCTTCAGCATAATCTGAAGTCATGATGCGGAAAACACGATTTGAAGTGTAAGGTCGGAACTCGGTACGGGGTTCCAAAATCATCGAAAGGTCAGAAAGTGCGTCACGGATACGTGGCTGTAATTCAAGCGCACGTTCTGTAGGTGTCATACCTTCTGAAGAACGAATAAGAAGTGGGTCATTAAATAAGTTGCGTAGACGACGTAAAATATTACTCATCGCAGGCTGAGTTACACCCAGTTGCTCGGCAGCACGAGTCACATTTTTTTCACGAAGAAGTACATCAAGATAAATTAATAGATTGAGATCGACCCGCTCCAGATTCATAAAATAAATACCGACAATAAAATCATGAAATTTATCTGATTATGCCATAACTACTAAGGCTTGTGTAAAAAATGGATGAAAAAATGACGTGTACTTTTGTACTAAAATTCAGCAGTTTTAAGACAAATTTGCTGAAGTCGTAGCACATACTTCTTAAATACTTATTACCTGTTTAGACCGATATTTTTAAAGTGAATGAAATAAAAATACGGAGCAATTTGTTTATGTGATGCGATGTTCATAAAACAAAAAAATTAGATGAAATATCTCATTTGCCTGATCATTTGAAGACAGAATAACCAAGTATTTAGCTCGGTAAATTTGGGCAAAAATTGCGTAAAAAATGCTGTTTTTTTTTAAAGTGAATGCTCAGTCGACTTAAGTCTAATGAAGAATAATTCATCAAGATGTTTGAAAAATAGACAAAAAAATTAGCAAAATATATTAATAAAATTATTTAAATACAAATACTTATAAATATTGGTTAATTATTATAATACGACTTTAATCTACATATTTTTTAAATAAATACTGAAAATTAATGCAGAATATTGGATTAATTTTTTTAGTCAATCTACTCTGTGTCTATCGCAACGAAGTGTTCTAAATCTGAACAATCATTCGAGGGTATGATTTTAGCCTTACGTTGCAGAAAAATCCTAATATTATTACAGGAACATATCATGTCTACATACTTAACAGCGATTGATGCAATCCGTGAATTAAAAGCAAAATTCGGAAGCACTTGGCGCGATATTAGCCCAGAAGATGCTGCACGTATGCAAATGCAAAACCGTTTCAAAACTGGTTTAGACATTGCGAAATATACAGCTGCAATTATGCGTCGTGATATGGCTGCTTATGATGCTGATTCTAGCAAATACACTCAATCATTAGGTTGCTGGCACGGTTTTATCGCACAACAAAAAATGATTGCGAACAAAAAATACTTCGGTACAACTGAACGTCGTTATATCTACCTTTCTGGTTGGATGGTTGCAGCTCTTCGTTCAGAATTCGGTCCACTTCCTGACCAATCTATGCACGAAAAAACTTCAGTTCCTGCATTGATCGAAGAAATCTACACTTTCCTTCGCCAAGCTGATGCGAAAGAATTAAACGACTTATTCCGTGCGCTTAAAAAAGCAAACGAAGCAGGTGATACTGCTAAAGCTGCAGAAATTACTGCTCAAATCGACAACTTCCAAACTCACGTTGTGCCAATTATTGCGGACATCGACGCTGGTTTCGGTAACGAAGAAGCGACTTACTTACTAGCTAAGAAAATGATCGAAGCGGGTGCTTGTGCACTACAAATCGAAAACCAAGTATCTGACGCTAAACAATGTGGTCACCAAGCTGGTAAAGTTACAGTTCCACACGAAGACTTCATCGCGAAAATCCACGCTCTTCGCTATGCATTCTTAGAAATGGGTCTTGATGACGGTATCATCGTTGCTCGTACTGACTCTGAAGGCGCTGACTTGACTCAAAAAATCCCAGTGGTTAAAGAGCCAGGCGACATCGCTTCTCAATACATCAGCTACTTAGACACAACTGAAATTGACATTTCAGAAGCTCAAGAAGACGAAATCCTAATCAAGCGTAACGGTAAACTTCACCGTCCAAAACGTCTTGCTTCTGGCTTGTACCAGTTCCGTCCAGACACGCAAATCGACCGCGTTGTACTTGACTGTGTATCTAGCCTTCAAAATGGTGCTGACCTTCTTTGGATCGAAACTGCGACTCCAAACGTTGAAGAAATTGCTCACATGGTTAACCGTGTACGTGAAGTTGTTCCAAATGCGAAACTTGTTTATAACAACTCTCCATCATTCAACTGGACATTAAACTTCCGTCAACAAGCTTACGACCGTTGGGTTGCTGAAGGTAAAGACGTATCTGCATACGACCGCGCTAAATTAATGAGCGCTGAGTACGACAACTCTGAATTGGCTGCTGAAGCTGACGAAAAAGTTCGTACATTCCAAGCAGATGCTTCTCGTGAAGCGGGTGTATTCCATCACTTGATCACACTTCCGACTTACCACACTGCAGCACTTTCTACGCATGAACTTGCTCAAGGTTACTTCGGTTCTGAAGGTATGTTGGCTTATGTTGCTGGCGTACAACGTAAAGAAATCCGCGGTGGTATTGCATGTGTGAAACACCAAGCAATGGCTGGTTCAGACATCGGTGACGACCACAAAGAAATCTTCGCTGGTGACAACGCGCTTAAAGCGGGTGACGATGCGAAAAACACAATGAACCAATTCGCTGCTCACTAAGCATTGAACTGATTCGAAAAAAGCCCAGCGAAAGCTGGGTTTTTTTATGGCTTTAAAATCTTCTTAAATCCATTTATTGAAGTGTGTCGATATAAAAAAGCAGGGCATAACCCTGCAAATATAATGAGACACCCTTTATTTAAGGCAAAAGGATAATTAACCAAGTAAAAAAAATAATTGCTAAAGCGACAAATTGAGCTGCACTTCCCATATCTTTGGCAATTTTAGAAAGTGGATGCTTGTCTAAAGATACCCGGTCGACCACGGCTTCAATAGCAGAATTGAATAACTCAACAATTAAGGCAAATAAACACACCACTACCATAAGGGCATGTTCAACACGACTCACATCGAGTAAGCAACTGGTGGGAATAAGCACAATATTCATCCAGACAATTTGTCGAAATGCAGCTTCATTTTGATAAGCAGCTTTGAATCCGTCGAGGGAATATTGCGTTGCATTAAAAATTCGTTTAAGTCCAGATTTACCTTTAAACGGGGAAATTTCACTCATAGTACTGTACAGACGTATAGATTTAAAAACTGGCGAAAATATAGCATGCCAAGCTTAAAGTTTTCTTGCATTCAGCTTTTATTTTATTAGGCCTAAAAGTTTAGGATGATTTACATGTGCCTGTATCAAGTTAGTGCTATGTTTATCCAGTATTAGACTTAAAATTTGCCTGAATTTCAGGCACAATACAGACGTTTAAAATTTTTAATTTTGAAGCATTTGCTTCATTGCATGAAATAATAAAAGTGATATAGGTCAACAATGAAAAACTTTAGTTTTGCTGTGCTTGCAGCAACACTTTTAACCAGCCAGTTTGTCAGTGCAGAGCCGGCATTTATTCAAACGGAAATCAAAACGAATGTGACACAGCCCATGGGATTTTATCCTTTCCAAGTGGGTGCATATAAAGTCATTGCTTTAAAAGATGGGACACTCGAATTAAGTCCTGATTTATTTAAACAAAATTTAACTCCAGAAGAAGTCAGTGCTTTATTCCAAAAGCTTGCGGTTGATCAGAGCAAAGGCATACAAACCAGTGTCAATGCCTATCTGATTGATGATGGACAAGGCGGCATCAGTCTTGTCGATAGTGGTGCAGCCAGTTGTTTTGGTCCGAACTTAGGATCTATTGCACAAAATATTGAAGCGGCCGGCTATAAGCTTAATCGCGTACGCAGTGTTTTCTTAACCCATTTACATCCTGATCATGCATGTGGCATTGCGAAACAAGGCAAGGCCGTGTTTCCAAATGCAACGGTTTACGTCAATGAACAAGAAAGTCAGTATTGGTTAAGTGAAAACACCGTTGACACTTTAGCTGCCGAAAAACGTGACGGTTATTTAGCAACTGTTGCAAAAATTAAAGCTGCGATTGCGCCTTATCAGACCATGCGGAGTTTTAAGACTTTTAGCGTTGGTTCGGTGATTAATGGATTAGAAGTACTACCGAGTGTTGGGCATACACCAGGGCATTATTCTTTTATCTTAAAGTCGCAAGCTAAAAGTTTTGCTATCCTCGGTGATGTGGTTCATTCGTATCATTTACAGTTTGAACAACCCAAGTTATCTGTCGATTTTGATGTCGATCCGGTCAAAGCCAGTGAAACTCGTTTAGCAATTTTTAAACGTTTTGCTCAAGAGCAAACCTTTGTTGCATTTGCACATTTACCATTTCCCGGTATTGGTAAAATTAGTGAAATGAATGATGGTCAGTTCCGTTGGAACCCGCTAAATTTAGCTCCGACAGCTCCGACAGCTCCGACAGCTCCGACAGCTCCGACAGCTCCGACAGCTCCGACAGCTCCGACAGCTCCGACAGCTCCGACAGCTCCGACAGCTCCGAC
>NZ_JBLIYY010000022.1:0-45531 GCF_057480965.1 Acinetobacter sp. P37
TTGTGAGGCTGAAACGACCTTTGACTACATGCTTTCAACCCGAGCCTACATTGAACAATACGGCAAACCTCTAGCCTTTTATAGTGACAAGCATTCGGTTTTCAGAGTTAATCAGAAATCCAGGCAAGACAGCCAGATTACGCAATTTGGGCGGATTCTGAATAATTTGAACATCGATATTATCTTTGCCAACTCACCCCAAGCCAAAGGTCGTGTGGAACGTGCCAACAGAACCCTTCAGGACCGTCTGATCAAGGAGATGCGCCTGGAAGGCATCGGTTCGATTGCAGAGGCCAATATATGGTTACCCTGCTTTATTGAGCAGTTCAATCAGAAGTTCACCAAATGTGCGCGAAACTCAAAGAACCTGCATCGGCCATTAAGCGAATCTGATCTTGAACTGGATGATATTTTTACCTGGCAGGAACCGCGTAAGGTCACCAAGAATCTGACCCTGACCTATGACAAGTGTATTTATATGCTTGAACCGACAGAGCTGAATCATAAGCTTGTTGGGCAATACATTTCATTTCTGGAGTACCCGGATGGTACTGTGGCAATCATGCATGAAGGACGGAAGATCAACTATAGCGTCTTCAATAAACTGGCTGGACTACAGCAGAATGATGTGGTTGAGAATAAAAGATTAGGTTCGGTCCTGGCCCATATCCAGCAGCAACATGAGGAATTGGAGAAACAGAATAAACGTTCCCGTCTCAAGAAAAGTATGCCGAGTCGTAAAGCTCAGAAAGTTGTTATTGAACAAAGAAATTTAAATCCTGTGCTTGACTCTTGTAGTTAAAAACAGGACATTTTAAATGGTTTATCGCATAGACATTTTAATTGGTGAATAACAGAAAAAACCTAGGCACTGGTCTAGGTCTTAAATTTTAAAAAATACATAAAAATTAATATAATAGTCTCAACATTTGCCTATTGTGACTTGTTTTAACTCTAATGAATCATCAAATTCAAAATGTAAATAGTTATCAAATATTCTGTATTTAAGCCAACTGTCACCTTCTCTTTCGGGGGGGGGGCCAAATAGATTGGCTACAGATTGCTTCGTACTTTTATGATTAATACCTATAATCAGATCTTCTAAAAACGGGTATAAGTAATATTCTTCATTCTCTTTGACTTAGATAAAAATGGTATCTAGTATTTGATGTTCATTAAACCTGAACGTAACCCCTCTCTTAAAAATTGCCAATAGAATAGCTTTTCTCCACCGAAATTAGTCTCTAATGAGTCAAACTCACTTGCAACAAGAATAACTGCTTTCAAAATATCTGAACTTGACTCTTTAGTTCCAAGACAGGATACAAAAATCTCTACATCACCTGAAAAATTCACTTATTACATACCAATCAAAATCTTCTTTATTCTTTGGTTTTATCATATTTAAAGTGAAATCTCTGATTCAAAATTAAAATTTTCAAAAGCTGCATCTATTTAACATAAAATCTCTTATACGAAATGAAGAAGCCTAGACCTAATATCTAGGCTTTAAATTAAAGGACACAAGTTAGATACGACTCTTTGTCCATCTATTTATGAGATTTTGCATCCATAATCATAAGAATATACATCTATCCAACATTCATCTCATCCTCGCGTTTTTTAAATCAATAAAAAAGTACTTTTACAGCATTCACATGCATTTTCTGCTGAATTTAGAGCGTATTAAACCCAATCATCAACATATATTTTTTCAAATCAATCAAAGACAAAACCAAATATTCTCAATATGATAAAAAAATGCGTCAATTAAAGTTGAAGAATATGAATAGCAAGACAACAAGACAGATACTCGTCACAGGCGCGACAGGCTATATTGCCAGTTGGGTCATCAAAAATTTACTCGAATTAGGGCACACGGTACATGCCACAGTTCGTGATCTAAATAAAACATCAGGATTTGCACATCTCGAAAAAATTGCAACTGATACAACTGGCACTTTAAAACTGTTCCAAGCCAATTTATTAGATGAGGGTGCATTTGATTCAGCCATGCAAGGTTGTGACATTGTGATCCACATGGCATCCCCTTTTGTAGTGACCAACTATAAAGACGCAATAAAAGACATTATTGAGCCGGCTATTTTAGGCACTGAAAATGTACTCAACAGTGTCAATATAACAGAATCTGTACAACGTGTTGTCGTGACTTCAAGCATCGCATCAACCTATGGTGATGCCATTGATATTCTACAGACCGAGCATAATGAATTTGATGAATCGCATTGGAATACCTCCAGTTCAGAAACTCATCAGCCTTATCCATATTCAAAAGTGATGGCTGAGCGCAAAGCATGGGATATGCAAAAAGCACAGCAACGCTGGGATTTGGTTTGCGTAAATCCAGCCTTAGTGATGGGCCCTTCATTAACAGCATTGACTCAGTCTGGCAGTGTTGAGGTTTTACAGCAGTTTGCCAATGGTATGACTTTGGCCGGTGTTCCACCAATGTGGAATGGAATTGTCGATGTCCGTGATGTCGCCGAAGCGCACGTACAAGCAGCATTAAACCCTAAAGCATCAGGTCGTTTTATCATTAGCGGTGGTACTTTAAGTTTATTAGAAATGGGGAAAATATTACGCTCGCATTTTGGTAATAAATTTCCTTTTCCACGCAATACCTTACCGAAGTTTGCCTTTAAGGCATTTGGCCCTCTTGCCGGCTTCCCTCGTAAATTTGTTGAACTCAATATGGGCTACCCAATTTACTTTAATGCAGATAAGAGCAAGAAAGAATTAGGGATCGAATACCGTGATATTCAAAACAGTGTGGTTGAGCATTTCCAACAACTCCTCGATGACGGTGTGGTGAAGCAATATATTCCGTGAATCACTCATCAACAAAAAAGCCACCTTGAATAGGTGGCTTTTTATATTAAAAAAACTAATCTAACTTAGAAATCAAAAGTCACACCAACTTTATAGGTACGTGGACCACCCACTAAGGCATAACCTGAGTTGAATGTACCTTCCCAATATTTCTCATCAGTCACGTTATTAACATTGGCTAAGAATGTAGTATTTACACCACCCAAATTGGTTTTATAACGCGCACCTAAATCTAAGATTGTATAGTCTGGTAGTTTAAGTGCATTGGTTTCATTTAAGTACTGTTCACTCACATAGTTTGCACGCGCATTCACATTCAAACCATCCACATACGGTACTGCATAATCTAAGCCAAGCGTTGCGGTAAAGTCAGGAATACCATATACCGAATTACCTTGATTAGTTACACCATTTTTCACCGCTGCTTTGGTATATTCAGCATCGATATAAGCCAAACTACCCATCAGATTTAGACCTGTATAAATCTCTCCTGAAAATGCCCATTCCACGCCACGTGAACGTGTTTCTGCATCATCTGTGGTAATTTGATTGATTGTACTATTGGGTTGACCATCAGAATATGAAGATACCATGGTCGATGGTTTTTCAATTTGATAAAGGGCAAATGTATTTAACCAAGAACCTGCTTGATATTTTGCACCCAATTCATATTGTTTGGTTTGGAATGGCGCAAAGGTGACATTATTGTTGGCATCTGCAACGTTATTCACCGTTACCCCTTCAGAAAGTCCCTCTACATAGTTTGCATAAATAGAAAGATTCTCACCAAAAGGTTTAACCACGACACCTAAGCTTGGCGAAATTTTATCATCTTGATAGCCAGTCTTTCTTTGTAAATTCTTGGTATCGATATCCTGATAGCGTGCACCAACAATCAGCTGCAATTTATCATTTAACATCGAAATCTGATCAGACACCGTATAGCTGACATATTTATTGTCTAAGTTTGGTTGAACCACAGGATAAGCTGAAGGCATACCGATAGTGGTGTTAGGATCATATAAATTGGTTGACTCAATATTCTCTTGCGTCGCTTTCACATGCTGATCTGTTTCTTTGGTCAAGTAGTCAGCTCTTACATTTAAGGCATGTTTTACAGCACCTGTATTAAACTTATATTGGAAACCTGTATTGGCTGATGTAATCGACTCAGATGACCCTGTACGATAGTACTGTGAAGTAGCATGACCATCAGCTTGCCCTACGATAAGACGCGTACCAAAAATGTGTCCGCTATAGGCCTTTTCAATATGCCCTACACCTGCATACACATTTAAATCAGGTGTAAATGCATATTCACCACTTAATCCTACAAACTCACTATCTGTATGACCTTCTAAATTACTAAAATAATTGGTATCGCCTTTAGGCGCATCAAGTACGCCATTATAGATATGACCATGTGCGTCTTTCACGCCGAACGCGACCATTGCAGGTGACCCACCATTACGATCATCACGTACCGCATAGGCATCAAAATTAAGTTTTAACTTATCCGTTGTATAGTCTGCAGCAATTGCACCTGATGCATGTTTATCTTCCATGCCTTCAATAATGTGCTCACCTTGACCATAAGCACCATTCACACGTAGACCAAATTCTTTTTCAGCACCAAAACGTCGCGAAACGTCAAAACCTGATTGGTAAAAACCACCTTCTTCCATTGAAGCTGAAACTTGAGTTTTTTCTTTATCAGCACGCTTTGTTTTAGAAATGACCACACCACCGACCCCACCAGCAGGCGACATACCGGCAACCAGGGCATTCGGGCCTTTCAATACAGTAACCGAATCTAAAAATTCAGTTGGTACACGCCCATAAGGTGCCATACCATACATACCATTCAATGCAATATCATCATGATTGATGTCAAAGCCACGAATATTAAAGTTTTCGTTTAAATGACCTTGGTTAGTTGTAATACGGATACTCGCATCATTTCTCAGCACTTCACCCACGGTGATCGCTTGCTGTTCTTCAATCAGTTTTTCGCTATATGCCGTCACGCTAAATGGCGTATCAACAATTTTTTTATTTCCCAGTGCACCAAGGTCTGTCTGCGCTTTCAATTTTCCATTTGCAAGCTGCTTTTCGGCTGGCACTTCAACTTCAATTGTTTCAAGCACGGTTCGCTCTGCTGCATTTACTACTGCAGATGTACCCACCCCTAAGATCGCGATTGAAATCGCACGGACTAAATGAGTTTTTGGAAAATTGATCATTGTTGAACGCTTAATTTATTTGAATAAGAATCATTATTATATTTATAATAATTCTTAACTGCATTATAAATCCCGATGATTATACTTTTTTAATGAAAAATATAAATATTCATTTTTTATAAATTGTAGATAATACAAATGTAAATAATTGTTTTTTATTGCTTTTATAAAAAAATAAATACAATCTGTGTATGTTCAATTAAAGCTCTTAGGTAAATAAATGATTAATTAATATACAAATAATTTGAATTTTTACATGCTTAATTGCCACATGAATAGATAAATCCTTTTACATTCAAAAGTTAATAACGCATTTTAGTTAGTGCCTGTTAGCCAAATTTAAGTCCCTTTTGCAAATTTAAAAAAAAAGCGACTCAAAAGAGCCGCTTTTTTCTAACCGAAGTTAAACTCAAATTATTGAGCTTGACCAGGTTGAGCCACTACAGTACGGCTACCAGAAATCGTAGCGAATACGCGACGGTTCATAGCACGGCCTTCTTTAGTGTTGTTGTCAGCGATCGGTTGATCCCACGCGAAACCTTGAGTAGATAAACGAGCTGGGTCAACGTTGTATTCGTTAACAAGTGAAGATTTAACAGAGTTAGCACGAGCTAGTGATAAACGTTCGTTTAGAGCACGTGGACCAGTGTTGTCTGTGTGACCTTCGATTTTAGCTGTAGCATTAGGGTATTCGCCTAATTTTTCAGCTACTTTAGCGATTTCAGGTTTGTATTGATCTTTGATGTTTGATTTGTTTGTATCAAAGAACACACGAAGTTCCATGTTAAGATCTTCAGTCAACTCTTGAGGAGCTGGAGCAACTGGAGCAACTGGAGCTACAGGAGCAACTTCAACTACAGGAGCAGCAGGTTTCAAGTGACCGCCAAGAACTACGTTAAGACCAGCTAAAGCTGTGTAGTTCCAGAAATCTTCATCGATGTTGTAAGTAGCACGAGCTTCAGTACGTAGAGATAAAGCATCGTTTAAGCGCCAGAAAGCACCTAGACCAGCATTACCCAAAGTACCTTCTTCAGTAGTACCACGGTCAGCACCTAAACCACGAGCAGCAGCTTCGTCAAATTTGTATTTGTAGTGACCAGCACCCAACAATACATATGGCTTAACTTTGCTGTCATAGTTTTTAGTGATCAAATCAGAAGTAGCATAGAAGTTACCATTGATTTGAGTTTGTTTGTATTCGCTGTCAAGCGGATCAACATCACCTTTAACTTGGTTATATTCAGCTTCGAAACCTAACCATGGAGTTAATTCAACACCAAGTGCTGCACCAACAAACAAGTCGTCTTGTAGCTCAGGACTTTCAGTTAAGTTACCGCGGCTGTTGTTGTGTTGAGAATCTTGGAAAGTGTAACCAAGCATTAATGGAGTAACAGTTACGCCTGCGTTTGCAGCTGCTAAAGGAGCAGCTACGAGCATTGCTAATGCAATACGACTCATTTTCATGGATTTATCCTCCAGAGATAACAATTGTTGTTCAAGCTCAAGCCGAAAAATTGGCTATCCTGAGATAGGCTTTCTTATACCCCAGTTTTTTTTTTAAGCTATTCACGCTGAATCATACAAACACTTTATTCTTTTTCCAAGTGCTTGATTAATCTAATCAAGTAAATTATTGACAAAATTACTTACAATTTCCGTTGTAATTCGGTAAATTTTTACTCAATTTTGAGCAGTGAATCGCCTATTGTCACTTGCTATTTTCATTTTAACAGCTTTATCTAAAATTGAGTAATAAAATTCTATACTCAAAATTAATATCGCCATTAAAAACACATATAACATTAAACATATAAAAACAATATTAAATTTTGGATTAAATCAATGCCTTACAATAAAGAAACCGGCTTTACTCTATTTGAACTTTTGGTCTCAATCGCGATTATGGTCATTATCGTGACGATAGCTTTACCACATTTCAACAATTTAATGGCGCAGCGAGAAGCGAATAACATCAAATCGACTATTCAAAATCACAATGCATTCGCACGGGCTCAGGCCACAATTTATCACTCCAATATTGTGATTTGTCCTAGTCTTGACTTTAAACTTTGCCAACCTAACAACTGGAACAGTGGACTGATCATATTTATTGACAGTAATAAAAACCGTCAAGTCGATGCAAATGAAAAAATATTGCTGCAAGATAAACTCAACTTAAAATATGGCGATCTGTCTTGGCGTGGGACTTTACACATTCCGAGCCTAACCTTTCAGGCTAGCTCCGGTTTACCCAATGGTTCAAATGGTAGTTTCTACTACTGTTCGAAATCAAGACTTCAACCGATCCGAGCGGTCTTAAGTCGAATGGGACATATCCGATTTGAAAACCCAGCCAGTTGCTAATTTGAGAACCGGCGAGTCCAAAACAGCCTTTTAAATTTGCTTTATTCCTGTTCAATTTTACTTATACTGCTGACGTATTCAAAAATTAATGTATAAGAAAATGGAGATATGTAATGACTGATATCGTCATCGTGAATGGTGCCCGTACAGCAATGGGTGGTTTTCAAGGGAGTTTAGCCGCTGTCACTGCACCAGAATTAGGCGCAGTTACGATTAAAGCAGCCATCGAACGCGCGGGTATACAACCGACAGATGTTGAAGAAGTCATTATGGGCTGTGTGCTTCCGGCTGGTCTGAAACAAGGTCCTGCCCGTCAAGCGATGCGTAAAGCCGGTCTTCCAGATTCAACTGGTGCCGTAACCATCAACAAGCTGTGTGGTTCAGGTATGAAGGCCGTGATGCAAGCGGCAGATATGATTAAGGCAGGTTCGGCTCAAGTCGTGGTTGCAGGTGGTATGGAGTCAATGACCAATGCCCCTTATGTTTTAACCAAAGCACGAGCTGGCTACCGTATGGGCCACGGTGACGTTAAAGATCATATGTTCTTAGATGGTTTAGAAGATGCAGAAACGGGCCGACTCATGGGTTCTTTTGCGCAAGATATGGCAAATACAAAAGGCTATACACGTGAACAAATGGATGACTTCGCCATTCGCTCGCTTAAACGTGCTCAAACTGCAATTACTGAGGGTTATTTTGCTGACGAAATCGTGCCTGTCACTGTTTCGAGTCGTAAAGGCGATGTGATTATCGATAAAGATGAACAGCCTTTTAACGCCAATATCGAAAAAATTCCAACGCTGCGCCCTGCTTTTGCTAAAGATGGAACGATTACCGCTGCCAATGCCAGTTCTATTTCTGATGGCGCATCTGCTTTAGTTTTAACATCAGCAGATCAAGCTTCAGCAAAAGGTTTAAATCCGCTCGCAAAAATTGTGGCTTATGCATCAAATTCACAGCATCCTTCAGAATTTACTATTGCACCTGTAGGCGCAATTCAAAAAGTTCTAGATAAATCGGGTTGGAATGTTGCTGATGTCGATTTATGGGAAATTAATGAAGCTTTTGCCATGGTCACGATGTGCCCTATTGATGAATTTAAATTAGATGCTGAAAAAGTAAATATCAACGGGGGTGCTTGTGCGCTTGGACATCCTGTTGGTTCTACAGGTTCACGCATTATCTTAACGCTGATCCATGCATTAAAACGTACAGGCGGTAAACGTGGTATTGCAGCGCTGTGTATTGGCGGTGGTGAAGCGACTGCTGTGGCGATTGAATTGCTTTAATCCTCTGCTGACTCCCTTCACAAAGGGCGATTTAGAGGGAATATTCTTTAATCCTCCCCTACCCCCTCCTTTAATAAAGGAGGGAGACTGAAAATCCCTCTGTAAGAGGGATTTTTTATGCTTACATTTTAGACATAAATTGTTCACATACAACTCAGCCAAGGCTCTTAAAATAAATGTCGACATAATAAAAATGGATGACCTTTATGCAGCTCAATCACTACTTGAATTTTCAAGGCAA
This sequence comes from Acinetobacter sp. P37, assembly GCF_057480965.1. Taxonomy (NCBI): domain Bacteria; kingdom Pseudomonadati; phylum Pseudomonadota; class Gammaproteobacteria; order Moraxellales; family Moraxellaceae; genus Acinetobacter; species Acinetobacter sp. P37. The sequence continues at coordinate 8,988 of NZ_JBLIYY010000022.1, forward strand.
TACCGAGGCAGCCTTTAATTTTTATCGTTCTGTATTTGGTGGAGAGTTCCTCAATGTGATGCGTTATGGTGATATGCCTGCTGAGGAAGGCATTTCACTATCCGATGCAGATCAGCAAAAGATTATGCATATTTCCCTACCGATCAATGAATTTACCGTGCTGATGGCCTCAGATGTCAACGAACAATTCTGTGCGCAATCCAATCAACCCTTTACCTTAGGCAGCAATCACTATATTTCGATTAATTTAGAAAGCAGTGAACAAGCTGAAGCCAAACGATTGTTTGATGCATTGTCCAAAAGTGGCTCTATAGAAATGCCTCTCGAAAAGACCTTTTGGGGTGCACTCTATGGCGCATTTACCGATCAGTTTGGCATTAAATGGATGGTCAATTGCCAGCTTAAAAATGAATAATCACTCATTAAAAGTATTTCGATCAATAAAAAAGCCTCCGAACGGAGGCTTTTTTAATCAATCATGGCACTTAAGCACCAGTTTGATAATGCGCTTGCGGCACTGCAGTTGAAGCTTGATATGGATTGGTAAAATCACCTAAGCCAGCAGCAGCTTCAGCAATATCTTTACCTTCTTTCACTACAAAAGTATCGAAACCTGAACGCTTCATGTAGTTCAACACATCTTTGAATACATCACCTGTTGCACGTAGCTCGCCTTGAAAACCTTGGCGACGTAACAACGCAGCAAATGAATAGCCACGACCATCGTTAAAACCAGCAAACTCGATAAAGATTGCATCTAACTGATCAAGCGGGAATTCATTGGTTTCAGGTGAAGCATCTACCGTTACGAAAAGTGCTTTTTTTCCAGACACATTCGCAAGTTGATCTAACTGCTCAACTGTTAAAACCACGTCACCTTGTGGCAACACACCATCTTCACCAATGACTTGGTAAGTATTGTCTGCAATCGAGCCATCTTTAGAGAGGACTTGTAGTGCTGTATTAAGCATATGCACGCTCCTTAAATGGTTGGATGCCAACACGGCGGTAAGTATCAATAAACTCTTCGCCTTCTGCACGAAGGTCTAGATAAGTATTTAAGATTTCTTCAATGATGTCTGGTACAACTTCGGCTGCAAATGATGGGCCTAAGATGTCACCAATTGATGCATCATGGTCGGCATTACCACCCAAAGTGATTTGATAGAACTCAGCACCCTTTTTATCTACACCTAAAATACCGATATTACCGACATGGTGGTGACCACACGCATTCATACAACCAGAGATGTTCAGATCCAATTTACCTAAATTGTAAATGGTATCTAAGTCATCAAAACGACGTGTAATGGCTTCAGAAATTGGAATCGATTTCGCATTTGCCAATGAACAGAAATCACCACCTGGGCAGCAAATGATATCGGTTAAGAACCCAATATGCGCACGTGCAAGATTATGTTGATCAAGGATTTTCCATAGATCAAACAAATCTTTTTGCGGTACATCTACAAGCGCAATGTTTTGCTCATGTGTGGTACGGAACTCACCAAAGGTATATTTGTCAGCCAAGTCAGCAATCAGGTTCATTTCTTCAACGGTCATATCACCCGGTGCAATACCTGCACGTTTCAAAGAAATCGTAACGATGCGATAACCTTTGACTTTATGTGCATTGGTGTTGATGTTGAACCATTGTTTAAATTTCGGCTCTGCTGCAAATTGCTCTGCAAAATCTTCATCCGCATAATCTTGGTAATCAAATGGTGTGAAGTTCTCATCCATTTTCGCCAAGGTATCAGCATCAATTTTTAACGTTTTGATGGTATGTGCAAATTCAGCTTCCACTTTCTCTGCAAATACTTCTGGTGTTAATGCTTTCACCAAAATTTTGATACGCGCTTTATATTTGTTATCACGACGACCGTGTAAGTTGTATACACGAAGTACCGCTTCTAAATAAGCAATCAAATCTTCACGTGGCAAGAAGTCACGAATAAAGCTACCAATCACTGGGGTACGGCCTAAACCACCACCCACTTTGATTTTATAGCCAATCTCGCCTGCTTCATTTTTCACGATATATACACCGATATCATGGAAAGACGTTGCCGCACGATCAGTTTCTTCCAGTGCTGAAACTGCAATCTTGAACTTACGTGGCAAGAAAGCAAATTCTGGGTGGAAAGTTGACCATTGACGAATCAATTCACACGTTGGGCGTGGGTCAGCAATTTCACCTGCAACCACACCTGCATATTGGTCAGTGGTTGTGTTACGAATACAGTTACCCGAAGTTTGAATCGCATGCATTTGAACAGATGCGAGCTCTTGTAACATATCAGGCACATTTTCTAGTGCAGGCCAGTTAAACTGAATGTTTTGACGAGTAGATACGTGCGCATAACCACGGTCATAGTCCTGAGCCAATGACGCAATTTTACGTAATTGTTTAGAATTCATCAGGCCATAAGGTACTGCAATACGTAGCATCGGTGCATAACGTTGTACATAAAGGCCGTTTTGAAGACGCAGTGGACGGTATTCATCTTCCGTCAATTTACCTGCTAAATAACGTTCCGTTTGATCACGGAACTGTGCAACACGTTCATTAACCAGTTGCTGGTCAAAATCAGTATATAAATACATGGCGTACAGCTAGTAATTTCTATTATAACAATGCACAGCATAACGAGATTTTATCTATCAAGAAAATGCGTTTTTTACATATTTAATAGCGATTTTATTGATAAGACTGTCGCAATTTCACTGATATAGCGGATTCCGGTCATTTACTTTTTATTTATTAATATATTGAATTATTTCTCCATTACTTAGCATAAATTTACATAAAGAATTTAAGCCAATAAAAAGCCCGATAAATCGGGCTTTTTATTTAGCGATGTAAAATCACTTATTTTTTATCTGGTAAAGCATACGCAACAAGGTAATCACCAAGTTTTGTACCAAATGAACCATGACCACCAGCCATGATCACAACATATTGTTTACCATTTGCTTCATAAGTCATTGGAGTCGCTTGACCACCTGCTGGTAGACGACCTTCCCACAAAGTATCACCATTCGTTACATTGATTGCACGGATATAGTTATCTTGTGTTGCGCCTACAAACATGACATTACCAGCAGTCGAGATTGATCCACCAAGACCCGGTACACCAATTTTCACAGCAGGTAATTGGAACAATTTCGGTAAACTGTCACGAATTGTACCAATACGTTTTTTCCAGACCACTTCATGTGTATTTAAATCTACACCCGCAGTAAAGCCCCATGAAGGTTGTTTACAAGGTAAGCCAAGTGGTGACAAGAAGGCTTTGATTTCCACACCATAAGGTACGCCATACATCGGTTGCACGCCTTGTTCAGTACCCGCACCTTTCGCAGTTTGTTCACGGTTTGGATCGGTAGGAATCAACTTAGTGACAAATGGCAAGCCAATTGGATTCATCACAGCAACTTGACGGTCTTGGTTCACCGACATACCACCCCATTCGAATACCCCAAGGTTACCTGGGAATACCAATGTGCCATTTTCAGAAGGTGGTGTATAAATACCGTCGTAGTTTAATGATTTGAAATACACACGACACATCAACTGGTCAAACATAGTGGCACCCCACATTTGTTTATCAGTCAATTTATCTTTTGGTGCTAAATCAAAATCAGAGAATGGTTGAGTTGCAGAATAATGCTCACCTTTAGTTTGTGGACCACGTTTTACAGTTTGTGGAACCGCTTTTTCAGTGATTGGCACAATCGCTTTACCGGTACGACGGTCAAGGACGAATGCATTACCTGTTTTGGTTAAGACATAGATCGCAGGAACAGTATTACCTGATTTATCTTTGATATCTGCCAATGAAGGTTGTGATGGTACATCCATATCCCACAAATCATGATGCGTGGTTTGGAAATTCCAAATTAATTTACCTGTTGATGCATTTAATGCCAACATTGAGTTTGCATAGCGTTCATCTAATGGCGTACGGTGACCACCAAAAATGTCTGGTGTGCCTACACCTGTTGGCACATAAACGATGTCAAGTTTTTCGTCATATGCTAAAGGTGCCCATGCATTCGGTGAGGCTACAGAGTATTTTTGACCTTCGTCTGGCATGGCATTTGGATCTTCCGCCCCTGTATCAAAGATCCACAATAATTCACCGGTATTGACATCATAACCACGGATGACACCAGATGGCTCTTTAGTCGAGAAGTTATCGGTAGTTGAACCGCCAATCACAATGGTTGTGCCAGTAACCACTGGAGGTGAAGTTGGGATATAACCGCCCGGATACGGATAAGGCATATCTTTTTGTAGATCGACTTCGCCGTTATGACCAAAATCACTACATGCTTTACCTGTGTCAGCATTGACTGCAACCAAACGACCATCATTTACAGGCAAGATCACTTTGCGCGGACATTCAGTTGAAGTCGAGCGTTTGTTCTCTAAGCTTTTTGCAAACTGAGTGGTATTTGCTGCGTCAAAATAAGACACACCACGACATGTTAAATGTTGATAGGTATTGTCCGCTTTAAGTTTAGGATCGAATGCCCATTTTTGTTTACCTGTCGCAGGATCAAGTGCAATTAAACGTTGGTGAGTTGTACACATAAACATGTCATTGCCGACTTTAATCGGAGTGACTTGGTTTGTGGTTTCACCTGAGTCATTTTCTGTTGGTAACTCACCTGTACGGAAAGTCCACGCTACTTCTAAATCTTTAACGTTGTCGCTATTGATTTGGGTGAGTGGAGAATAACGTACACCACCTTGTGTACGACCATAGGCAGGCCAATCTTCAGGAGCAATACCCTCAATCGCTTTAGCTGTTTGAGGTTGTGCATTTTTAATTTCACCGTGAATTTCTTGCGGATCATTAAAAATTGAATAGATCATCACGATAATCGCAATCACCAGTGTGCCTGATAATGTAATTTTCGCAGTTTTGCCATTTTCCATACCGCGTGTCACGGCAGGAATCAGTAACCAAAGGCCCAATAAGCCTAAAATATCAAAACGCGGTGCAAGTGCCCAAAAGTCAGAACCTGCCTCCCAAAGTCCCCAAATCACTGTACCCAGCATCAACGCTGCATAAATGTATAAAGAACTGTTTTGAATTTTTCTTAAGTATATTGCTGAAGCCAGCATTAACAGGCCGGCGATAATGTAGTACCAAGAACCGCCAAGGACTGCCAGCCAGATACCACCAATCAATAGAACTAAGGCGAAAATTGCCATCACAACGACGGTAAATGTTCGCATCCCATTTCCAGTAGATGGGTTGCTCATGTTGACCACCTCTATTGTCGAATGTTGTATTTGGTGCGTGAAACACATTCAACACACCACCGTTTTTATGTCGCAAAGAGAAGTTGTTACAAAAACAATTCAAGGGAAAATATCGTAATTTTTCTCAGAATTACCGAATTGCTTTTATAAGAACTCTAATTTGACATCAATTAAAATGCTGTTTGAAATTTGATACCGCCGACCCACGCATTCTCACCATTTTTGTAAGCACCGACGTGACGGATATATTGAATATTTGGACGAATAGTCAGCCAGTTTGCTGCATGAATACCGTAGTAAATTTCTGCGTCATACTCTTCACTTTGTAGACCGCGTGCATCAACGCTGTTATTGGCAATATTGGCATCATTCACATCATCATTGATACTGATACGACCCAAACCAATCGCAATTTCATCCTGAGGACGTGCATCGAATGCACCTTTGTAGACCAAGCCAATGTTTTGCATATCACTCACATTATTGGTGTCTGAGTCATGCACGGTGACATTCACAAAACCACTTAAGCCACGTGAAGCATCGTCTTTGTGTGCTGTCAGTTGTTGTTTCGCCACAATCCAACCACCTTGATGGTGATCTTTTTCATTTATTGGGCTATCAATGACATCGGCATCAGCGGTACTGTAGTAGTAACCTGCACGGTATTCACCCGGAAGCTTTTGTGTCCCCACTTTTGGAGTCCACACTACTTCAGCAGGAATAATCGCACCTTTTGAACCATCGGTACTCAAGTTCCAACCTTTACCACGTTTTAGATTTTCAGGGTTGTATTCATAAACCCCGACTTGTGCGTAGAGTTCAGGCTGAATGTTATATTTCACGCGAGCAGCCCATTGGCTGACTGGCCAGTTGTACCATTGGTCACCGACCCAGTTACCCACTTGTGAGCCACAAAGTGCTAAGTTTTGAAAGTCACAGTCAAAGCTGTTGAAATCTTCACCTTCACCGAAACGACCGACTTTAATATCTAATTTTTGGTCTAAGAATTTTTTCTTGATCCAAAAATCAGTCAAACGCCAAGTTTGACCACGACCCCACACTTCTTGTGTTGCACTTAAATGACCATTTAATGCATCTGAAGTTTGAGACAATGAACGGCCATTACGTTCAGTGATATTGATTTGCGCTTCGGTATCTTTCCAACCCGCAATTTTTTCTAAATCGAGATGTGCCCCGATCGTGAATTGGTCCGCATATTCAGTGCCATGACCAGAAGCATGCTTTGCATCTAACAAAGTGGCTAATTCGCCACCATAACTAAAACTAAAATCGTAACCTTTCTGTTGAAGCGCTGTTCGTTGACCGTTCCAATCACCGAACATCCATGGGCTTTCAGAACTGAAAGCATCTGCAGTAGTTGCCGCTTGGGTTGCTGAACCCGCAAGCATTATTCCGAGGCTAAGATATAAAGATCCAAGTTTACTCACAGCTATTTTCATTTGGAGACCTATATACCAATTGTGTTAATAGTTCATATAATACTCTCACATTTGTATAATTTATTTATTTTTTTGTTAACAACTCTCAATATCTACATAGATGTTTATCTAATTAAGAGATTTTAAAGGTTTTATTGCTTAACTTATCACCTTTTTTTATACCATTCATAACCAATTATCCGCACCTAAAGTTTTACCCACATGGGTATAAATCAATGCTGATCTAGAAAATTTAATCGGACATGCCAGTTGAGTTTGTGTCATTGTGTCGCCTTCTTGTAGCGGAACTTCAACACACCAATGCCGCTCTTGGGCCAATTGTGAATTTAGAGCTTCGTCCAAACTTAAAACTGGTTCCACACAGACATCTTGAGAAGCAAAAATCTTTTTCCACTCAGCCCATGTTTTGGTCAGTATCTTGCTGGCAATTGCATGCTTAATTTCAGTCTGGTCTTGCGGATCAAATGACATGCCTTGCGTCGCTAAAGCGGGTAAATCGAGAATTTGCGCCAATCCATGTAAAAACTGTGGCTCCAAACCACCTATAGACAGATAACGACCATCTTGGGTTCGATAATAGTCATAGAAACTTCCGCCATTCAGATGTGCCGTCTCTGCCGCGGTTACCGCATTGGCAGCCAATACGCCAGCTGCAGCCATATTGTTCAATGCTACGGCACAATCGGTCATGGAAATATCAATATATTGTCCTAAACCACTACGGTAACGCTCAATCACCGCAGCTAAGATGCCAGTAAGCGCATGCATTGATCCACCTGCTACATCAGCGATTTGAATCCCCATCGGTGGCGGGCCACTATCTTGGCGTCCGCTATGACCTGAAATGCCCGATAATGCCAAGTAATTGATGTCATGCCCTGCACGGTCTTTGTAATGTCCGGTTTGACCATAACCCGTAATCGAGCAGTAAATAAGTCGCGGATTAATTTCGGCCAAAACTGCATAATCCAAACCCAAGCGTTGCATGACACCTGGACGAAATTGTTCTACCACGATATCAAAATCTGAAATTTTGGCTTTGATCAATTCAATACTTTTCGGATCTTTTAAATCTAATGCGATGGATTGTTTATTGCGATTTAAATAACTATGCGCGGTGGCTTGCCCATTGGCATAAGGTGGCATCAAACGAACCAGATCGGGACGCGTCGGTGACTCAATATGCACAACTTCCGCACCCATGTCAGCCAAATACAAGGTCGCAAATGGCCCTGGGAGTAATGTCGAAAAGTCGAGTACTTTCAATCCTTTTAAAGCAGCTTCCATGGATATTTTTCTCTAATTGTGTAGATTTTTTATCCATGGTAGAAATATAAAATGATTAAAACAATGTCATGTTCAGCCATTTACCTTGATAGTTTCGGCAATTTACCATGTAAAAATGGCAAAACCGCTGTTGTAAATTGCCATGATTTCTTTTTTTAGCGTCATTTAGGTCAAACATTTGTGAACATTAAAGAGACTGAAGGATTAAACATGAGTCGTGATACGATCAGTATCCATTTCGTCAACGCAGCCTTAACTGGTGTGAGACGTCTCGGCATGGATGTCGAAACTTTATTGTCTCATGTTGGCATTGAGGCTGAACTTCTACGCCAACCCAAAGCCCGTATTTCACCTGAACAATACACACGTTTTATTAAAATGTTGTGGATGGTGACTCAAGACGAACATGTCGGTTTTGATATTCAACCGCGCCGCCTGGGTACTTTTGCCATTATGTGCCAATTGATTATTCATGCAAAAACCCTCGGTGATGCACTCGAATTGTCTTCGCAGTTCTACAAACTGTTTGGTGATGAATGGTCAGTGACACTAGAACGTGATAAACACGAAGCACGTTTAGTTCCTCAAATTCCAAAATCTATGGACCCAGACCATTTCATTACAGAAAGTATGCTGATGATTTGGCATGGTCTCGCTTCTTGGTTGATTGAACGTCGTCTGCCTTTAGAGCGTGTTCACTTCGGTTATGAACGTCCTGAACATGCTGACGAATATGATGCCTTGTTTTTTGCACCTGTCATGCAGTTTGATACACCACGAACTGAAATTACATTTGCAGCGGATTATTTAGATTTACCTATTCGTCAAAACGAAGAAACGCTTGAAGAATTCTTAAAAGCGGCTCCTGCACAGTTATTGGTTAAATTTAAAAATACCAATTCATTAACATCTCGTATCCGTGATGTGCTGAAGAGTCAAATTGGCGAAGAAATGCCAACCTTGAACGATGTTGCTTCAATGCTGTATCTATCGCCGCAAACATTACGTCGTCGTTTAGCCGCTGAAGGTAAGAGCTACCAAGGTGTGAAAGATGCCTTACGTCGTGATGCTGCAATTCACTTATTGCTTAATCCAGACTTAACGCTTGAAGATGTTGCACAGCAAGTCGGCTTTAGTGAAACCAGTACTTTCCACCGTGCCTTTAAAAAGTGGACCGGTGTAACACCAGGCCTATATCGCCAATTACATGGTTATCACTAAGCAATATTCAAAAATAGCATTCTCTAAAACCTGATCTCGATCAGGTTTTTTTATTTCGGAAAATCTGCACGTTGTTTTTGACAAAGCAATGGATCGACGGGCGTGATCACGCGTTTGCCATCCTGTATCCGATACATTTCTGCCTTGGTCACATGATCATTTCGATCATACTCACAGGCTAAACCGCCCGTCCCCTCATCTGAGGGATGAATGCCATAGATCATATAAATATAAAAACCGATCAAGCATACAAAACCTAAGCAGCCTGCAAAAACAAGCCAAGCCAGACCTTTCAACACTCGCTTCACATTTTTATGCATAAGCAGATCTTCAATATGTACTGAATCGATAGCAACTGATCTTAACCGATCCTCGCTTTCAATATGCAGGTTGATTTTTATCTTATTCAGCAGCAAGCGTTGACCAAAAATATCAAACGACTCGCCCGTTCTCATCATTGCACTGGCTTGATTAATCCGTACACTCAAAAAACCAATAAAAATTTATAGATCATAGGGACAGGATTATGAGCGAGGCTTACATCATTGATGCCATTCGCACACCGCGCGGCAAAGGAAAAAAAGACGGTTCACTACATGCCATTAAACCGATTAGCCTACTGACCGGTTTATTGAACGAATTACAAAACCGACATCAATTTGACACCGCTGCAGTTGACGACATTGTACTGGGCTGTGTAACCCCCATTGGTGACCAAGGCGCAGACATTGCCAAAACCGCAGCCATTGCAGCAGGTTGGGACAATGATGTGGCAGGCGTTCAAATCAACCGTTTTTGTGCATCAGGTTTAGAAGCCGTCAATATGGCAGCGCAAAAAGTCCGCTCTGGCTGGGAAGACCTTGTAGTGGCTGGCGGTGTTGAGTCGATGTCTCGTGTGCCAATGGGCTCAGATGGTGGTCCTTGGGCGCTTGACCCTGAAACCAATATGGCTTGTGATTTTATTCCGCAAGGCATTGGGGCCGATTTAATTGCCACCATTGACGGTTATAGCCGAGCAGATGTGGATGCCTTTGCAGCCAACTCTCAGCAAAAAGCCGCAGCAGCTCAAGCCAAGGGTTATTTTGACCAATCTGTCGTTCCTGTTAAAGACAAAGCAGGCGTGACAGTTTTAGCCAAAGATGAATTTATTAAACCAACGACCACAGCAGAAGGCTTAGGCAAGCTCAACCCAAGTTTTGCCATGATGGGGCAAATGGGCTTTGATGCCATTGCCTTGCAAAAATATCCTGAAGTCGGCGCAGTCAACCATGTACACCATGCAGGGAACTCATCGGGCATCGTTGATGGTGCTGCCGTAGTATTGCTTGCCTCTGAAAAAGCGATCAAAGAACAAGGCCTAAAACCGCGTGCCAAAGTGCTTGCCACTGCATTGGTGGGTGCAGACCCAACCATTATGCTGACTGGCCCTGTACCTGCTGCACGTAAAGCCTTAGCTAAAGCTGGCTTAACCATTGATGATATTGACCTATTTGAAGTGAACGAAGCTTTTGCAGCAGTCGTGATGCGTTTTATCACCGAACTCAAGGTGGACCCTGCCAAAGTCAATGTGAATGGCGGCGCAATTGCATTAGGACATCCGCTAGGTGCAACAGGTGCCATGATTTTAGGCACACTGATGGATGAACTGGAACGCCAAGGTAAAAAACGCGGTTTAGCGACTTTGTGCGTAGGCGGCGGTATGGGCATCGCAACGATTATTGAGTTGGTATAAGGAGAATAAAAATGAGCGCAATTCAATTTGAAAAAAATGCCGACAATATCGTCATTTTAACTTTAGATTCTCCAAACCAATCTGCCAACACCATGAATGCAGATTTCCGTGCTGCACTGGCTGAAACGGTAGACAAACTGCAAGCAGATGAAAATATTGCAGGGATTATTTTCCGTTCCGCAAAAAAAACCTTCTTTGCCGGCGGCGACTTAGACGAACTGATTCAAGCTACACCTGAGCATGCGACAGAATTCTTCAATATGATTGAAGAGATGAAAGCCAAACTGCGTTATATCGAAACCCGTGGCATTCCTGTTGTAGCAGCCTTAAATGGTACAGCGCTTGGCGGTGGCTGGGAGTTAGCTCTTGGCTGTCATTATCGAATCGCACTGAATGATGCTAAGGCAAAATTTGGCTTACCTGAAGTAACTTTAGGCTTACTGCCAGGCGGTGGCGGTATTGTACGCATGGTCCGTTTATTGGGTCTGCAAAATGCATTTCCGCTCTTGATGGAAGGCAAACAAATTGGTGTCGAAAAAGCCAAATCATTGGGACTGATTCAAGACACTGCAGATAGCCTTGAAGAATTGATGGACAAAGCCATTGCGTGGGTCAAAGCCAATCCAAAATCACAGCAGCCCTATGATGTAAAAGGCTATAAAATTCCGGGCGGCACACCATCGACTCCAGCGGTGGCGCAAATGCTTGCCATTGCCCCCGCTATGCTACGTGACAAAACCAAGGGCTGTTACCCTGCGCCTGAAGCCATTATGTCGGCTGCTGTTGAAGGCGCTCAGGTCGATGTTGATACGGCGCTCACGATTGAATCACGTTACTTTACTTACCTTGCAACCGGTCAAATTTCTAAAAATATGATCGGCACCTTCTGGCATGGTCTCAACGCTATTAAGTCTGGTGCAAGTCGTCCAAAAGACGTCGCGAAATGGCAAGCCACCAAAGTCGGCATTTTGGGTGCAGGCATGATGGGTGCAGGCATTGCTTATGCCACAGCATCAAAAGGCATTGCAGTTGTACTCAAAGATGTTTCTGTTGAAGCTGCTGAAAAAGGCAAAGCCTATAGCCAAAAACTGCTAGATAAAAAAGTATCTCAAGGCCGTTTAAGTGCAGAAAAACGTGATCATGTTTTAGGCCTGATTCATGCCACTGCAGATGCTGCCGACCTACAAGGCTGTGACTTGATCATTGAAGCTGTGTTTGAAAATGTCGAACTGAAAGCCAAAGTGACGCAAGAAACAGAAACCTATTTGGCAGAGGGCGGTATTTTTGCATCCAACACCTCAACCTTGCCGATTTCAGGCTTAGCCAATGCATCTCAAGATCAAGCTAAATTTATCGGTCTACATTTCTTTAGTCCTGTCGACAAAATGCAATTGGTCGAAATTATTAAAGGTAAAAACACATCGGCTGAAACCTTAGCCAAAGCCTATGACTATGTACAGCAAATTGGCAAAACACCAATTGTGGTGAATGACAGCCGTGGCTTCTTTACCAGCCGTGTCTTTGGCACCTTTGTGCAAGAAGGTTTACGTCTACTGTCTGAAGGCGTACACCCTGCCCGCATTGAAATGGCTGCACTAAAAGCTGGCATGCCTGTAGGCCCATTGGCGATTCAAGATGAAGTGTCTTTAACACTCTCTGAGCATGTTGCGGCCGAGACACGTAAAGCCCTACAAACCGAAGGCAAAGACCTGCCTCGCTCAGGAGCGGATGACGTTATTCAAACGATGATTCATGAGTTTGGCCGTAAAGGTAAAGCTGCGGGTGCAGGTTTTTATGAATATCCTGAAGGCGGTAAAAAGCACCTCTGGGATGGCTTGAGCAAATGGCAGAAAGATAATGCTATTTCTGAACAGGAAATGATAGACCGCTTCCTGTTTGTACAGTCACTTGATACCTTACGCTGCCTAGAAGAAGGTGTTTTGGAGTCGACTGTCGATGGCAATGTCGGATCAATCTTCGGGATTGGTTTTGCCCCTTGGACAGGTGGTGCACTTCAATTTTTAAATCAATATGGTTTGGAAAAAGCGCTCTTGCGTGCCAATACACTAGAAGCAAAATATGGCGAACGCTTCAAAGCACCGAAATTACTGAAAGACAAAGTGGCGAAAGCTGAGCAGATTTAATTATTCATTTTGAGCATGCAAATTTTGCTGTTCAATCACATCAAAAGGAGCTTCGGCTCCTTTTTATTTTCCTTCTCAGTCGCGTGTTTGCAAACAAGCCTAGAATTTACGCGAACTCTCATCAGTTTTATGTTATAAAGTAACAAGTTTTTTGATTTCTTTTTATCCGATTGAGTAGCTTGTTATGACTGATCATACTTCTCCTGAAAAATCACCGTGGGGCTGGAAAGCACTGATTATCTTCTGTATTTTAGGTGCGCTATTCATGGGTATTTTCTGGCTTGCTGTGACCAATGAACCAGATTATATGCCGAGCCAACAGAAAAAAGACAATACTCAACAGCATGCATTTAAAAATGCCCCTGTGATGTCAGAAGAAGCGTTGAAAAAGGCGCAAGCTGATCAAGCAGCGCGTGAAGCTTCTGCGCCGACTGCAGCAGATATGCAGATGACTGAAGAACAACATGCACATATGGATGACATGAGCCCTGAACCTACTGCATCGAATGATCATGGCCACTAAGCTTTGACCTCATCTATATAAAAAAAACGCTTAAAATATTAAGCGTTTTTTTATTTATAGCTGTCCAATTTTACGTATTTAAGCCAAAGCTATATACATATCTTGATGCGGAATACCACAATCTAAATATTCATCACCTTCAACAACAAAACCTAAAGTTGCATAAAACGGTATAGCATGCACTTGTGATGATAGTTTTAAATATTCACGTTGCTCTAATTTCGCTTGTTCGATAATGGCTTGCATCAAGATTTTACCAATACCCTGACCGCGATAGGCCTTTAAAACAGCAACACGACCTATACTGTTATTTTTCAACAAACGAGCAGTTGCAACAGCTTTCATCCCATCATGAACAATAAAATGCAGTGAAATCGCATCTTCTGCATCCCACTCATCCGCGGGCGATATCTGCTGTTCTAAAATAAAGACCTGTTCACGTATCGGTCGAGCTGCAGATGCCAGTTGCTCCCACGGTCCGAATTGAATATTTAACTGCTGCATCCCTTCATCCTTTAGCATTTACAGCCAATATCTTGCTGGTCCCATTGATCATTTAACAATAATTCCAATGAATGCTTTTGAATGCCATACATGTCTTTTAAAGCTTGAATCTGTGCCAATACCGCTTGATCAGGTTCGACATAGTCTGCACGTTTGGTTGCCAAGATCATTTTATTTTTACTGGTATGTTCAAGTGCCACAAATTCAAAGACTTTGGTTTCATAACCATATGCTTTTAATAAAAGTGCACGAATCGTGTCAGTAAGCATCTCTGCTTGCTGGCCTGCATGAATACCAAATTGCAACATCGGTGCAAGTACTTGCGGCGCTTTCAATTGCGGACGCAGTTCTTTATGACAACACGGCGCACACATGATCATTTGCGCATTTAATCGAATGCCGGTATGAATCGCAAAGTCCGTTGCCACATCACAGGCGTGCAGCGCAATCATGACATCTAAGCGCTCAGGCGCATAGGTACGAACATCGCCTTGGAAAAAATCCAGTTGGCTGAAATTCGACTGCTGCGCAACGCTTTGGCAAAATTCCACCATTTTCGGATTCAGCTCAACCCCTGTCACTTTAGGCACTTGTTGGTGTTTTGCTAAATAATCATATAATGCAAAAGTCAGATAGCCTTTACCTGAACCAAAATCTACAACATGCAGAGATTGATCGGTTTCTTTGATCTGGCTTAAAGCACCTGAAAAAATTTCTACAAATTTATTAATTTGTTTCCATTTACGTGCCATGCTCGGAATAATTTGTGCTTTTGCATCCGTAATACCGAGTGGCTGTAAGAAATAACTGTTTTGATCGACATAGCGGTGTTTCGCTCGATCATGTCCTTGCTGCTCCATAGGATTTTTCCCTAAGGCTGGCTGCTTTTTGCTGATGCTTAGCATGGCTTTCTTTTTATTTTTCTTAAGCTGAATTTCTTCATCTAAGGTCATCAGGTTGGCTTGCTTACAACAACTCAATAAACTTTCGACTTGTTGATATGCAGCTGCCATTGGATAGTTTTTGGTGATGTCTTGGGTTTTATAACGATATAAACAACTGAGAAATGACTCACCTTGCAGCGAAATGACTCGCAAGGTCATTTTTTCTAATTTGTCTAATTCACCTTTATACTGACTCAAGATCATGCGATCAAAACGCTGTGTTTCAATGGCTTGCTGAAAGGCTGCTAAAAATTGCTGCTCTTGCGTAGAGGAAGAAGCCAATGATGACATAATATAAACCTAGATAAATTTGCAAAACAATTTTAAATCTTCTTACACCAAAAGCAAAATTGAATTACTATACACTTGTATATTTAAATTATTATAAAAGATACGTTATGAATGCTCCCCACCTTTTAGCTTATGACCCAGCTGAAGAAAGACTGAATTTCTATACCCATGCTTTCGGTGCAGCGTTGTCGGCCATCGCAGGTATCCTACTGATTTTAAAAGGATCATATCTTCCAACTGGAAAATGGCTTGCACTTTGGGTGTATGCATTCAGTATGCTGTTATTGTTTTCAGCGTCGAGTCTATATCACTTCGCAGAATCTCCTGAGCGCCGTGGTTGGTACAAAAAACTCGACCATACCGCAATCTATTATTTAATTGCAGGCACTTATACCCCGTTTCTGGCAATCGCACTGCCTACCGCAAAAGCGCATTATTTACTCATTGCACTGTGGGTTATTGCCGCTATTGGAACACTATTCAAATTAATTTTCATTCATCGTTTTCAAAAGATTTCGTTGATTGCCTATTTGGTGATGGGATGGCTTGCAGTACTGGTAATGGATGATATGCAACGCTTTTTATCTGATCAAGCTTTAACCTACCTGATCATTGGCGGGCTATCTTATACAATCGGTGCATTGTTTTATGCCTTAAAAAAGGTAAGATATACACACGCTATCTGGCATATTTTTGTATTGATAGGTGCAGGATCACATTTCCTGTCGATTTATCTCTACGTGATATAACCCACTGACACTGCATTCTTTAGTGACCCTAATTCCGCAGTCCGTAAGTTGGTATTTCGTATTTTTTTAAGAAATTACGCCTTTTTTAAAAAGATTACGCTTTTAAAACTAAGTTCAATTATTTTTAGTAAGTGTAAGGTCCACCATGGCGTCTTCAAGTGCTGCTGCCACTGAACAGCAACCAACAAATTCAAAATTCCGCGTACTTACAGCAAGTCTTGTAGGTACCACAATCGAATTCTTCGATTTCTACATCTATGCAACTGCGGCTGTAATTATCTTCCCGCATCTGTTCTTCCCTGCAAGTACAGATCCAACAACCGCAACAATTCAATCTTTAGCAACGTTTGCGATTGCCTTTATTGCTCGCCCGATTGGTGCAACATTCTTTGGCCATTTAGGTGACCGTATCGGTCGTAAAGCCACATTAGTTGCCGCTCTCCTCACCATGGGGATTTCTACAGTATGTATCGGCTTGCTTCCAACCTATGCTCAAATTGGTATCGCTGCTCCGCTCATGCTTGCACTTTGTCGCTTAGGTCAAGGTCTGGGTTTAGGTGGTGAATGGTCAGGTGCCGTGCTACTTGCAACTGAAAATGCGCCAGAAGGCAAACGTGCTTGGTATGGTATGTTCCCTCAATTGGGTGCGCCAATCGGCTTTATTCTTGCAACAGGCTCATTCTTGACCTTAGGTCACTTCATGTCTGAAGCTGAGTTTATGCAATGGGGTTGGCGTATTCCATTCATTGCAAGTGCGCTATTGGTTATTGTCGGTCTGTGGATTCGTTTAAAATTACATGAAACACCAGCGTTCCAAAAAGTTTTGGATAAGCAAAAAGAAGTAAATATTCCGTTCAAAGAAGTGATCACTAAGCACTGGGGAATGTTAATTCTCGGTACGATTGCTGCGATTTGTACATTCGTTGTGTTCTACTTAACCACAGTATTCGCTTTACAATGGGGTACAACCCAGCTTGGTTACACACGTGAAGAATTTTTAAAACTTCAACTGGTTGCCACACTTTGTTTCGCTGCCTTCATTCCACTTTCTGCTGTATTTGCTGAAAAATTTGGTCGTAAAACGACTTCGATTGCGGTATGTGTTGTATCTGCATTGTTTGGCTTAGTCTTCTCAAGCATGCTTGAGTCTGGCAGTACTGCGATGGTGTTCTTATTCCTATGTATCGGTCTTGCGATCATGGGTTTAACCTATGGTCCAATTGGTACGGTATTGTCTGAAATCTTCCCAACGTCTGTACGTTACACAGGTTCAGCTTTAACCTTTAACATGGCTGGTATTTTTGGTGCATCTTTCGCGCCATTGATCGCAACTAAACTTGCAACTGGCTATGGTTTATATGCAGTAGGTTACTACCTAACTGCAGCATCAATCCTTTCATTGATCGCATTCTTAATGATTCGCGAAACTAAAAATGATGATGTGAATAATCAGGTTTAATCTGCACATAATAAAAAAGCCAGCACATATTGCTGGCTTTTTTATGTCTCAAATGGAGTCAATGAACTGATGAATACTCTGTAGTTGACAGCATTTTAAATAATTAAATTCATGCATGCAGCTTAGATCCCACTGAGTAGCAATACACATCATCTGTTCCAAAACACTGTCATTCACTCAACTTCAAACTACAAATGTTTCATGGCACGATTCAATTTTATTAACAAAACAAGGTTTGTAGCTCTTCATCAAGAGGAACAGTCACCAAACCGTTTAGCGATAATAAACGGTAGTTTTTGATTAAACCAGCTCGATAATATCAATGGTCGGTGGCACAAGAAAACGGAAAGGTACCCCAACCATGCCCGTACCAACAGTGACAAAGACATCTGCATTGTCATGCTGATATAGCCCTTTTTTGTGGCCTAAAATGGACACTTTTTTCATTACATAATCAGTCAACCATGGCAGTTGTACCTGCCCGCCATGCGTATGACCCGACAACATCAATGGTCGTCCCGGAAGTTTAGGTACCATATCTACGGTATCAGGATTATGCGACAAAATGATCCAAGGCTTATCCTGTGGCAATTCTGGCAAATAGCGCATATCGGCTTTACCAGCCCATAAGTCCCCAACACCTAATAAACGAAACTCATTAAACTCGACCACTTGCCCTTCGATATCCACCACATGATTACTTTCTAATGCATGTTTTAACAGCGCTTGAATAGGCGGACCGGGATATTGCTCATCATGATTACCATTCACCGAATAAATCGGAGCAATAATTTTTTTCAGTACAGCCAGTTCTTCAGCTAACTTATTTTCTGGCTCATAAGTCCAATCCCCTGCAACCACTACCAAATCAGGATTTTGCGCATTGATTTTATCGACGATCATTTTTAACTGACGTTCATGACCCGAAAATAAACCAATGTGTAAATCACCAATTAAAGCAATGCGTACAGGCTTTAATAACTGTCGTGTTTCATGCAATTGATATTGACATTTTTTCACCTGAATCATGTGCGGCTCGATAAATCGGGCATAGCACAAAAGCCCCGTAACAGCACCGACAAAAATCGCTTCATGTAGTGAATAATAGCCACTCCAGCCTGCATAAAAGCTAAAGAAGAATAAAGGGATAAGTAAATACGAAAGATAGAATGCCAACAAATGTACGAAGGCTTTAAACGGATGAATCGTTTCCGTACGCGACTGACTTAACCAAGCTTGAGATATTGCCCAAACGCCCAGCACAGCCAACCCGATATAAAAATACATCACTACGGAATCTAATTCCCACATACATTTGCTCTACAATTTGCCTAACGAGAAAACTCGGTCACTATATTTATCTTTTCACAGCTGACACTTATACTCAAATCAAATTTTTTAGTATGTCTAACAGTATGAACTCAGCTACACCGAAACAGCAAAATTTGCCCTTCATACACAACCACACTAAGGCGGTTTTGCTGAGTTGTAGCCTTGTTTTGACTTTATCTGCATGTAGTACCTTGCCTAAACAGCAAACTCAACCTGTGGAATATGCTTTTAATACCCCGACAGACGATACTAGCCTTGCGAAAATTGTGTTGCCGCTACGGGAACAAAATCCTAACTTAACTGGTTACCATGTTCTATATGACCCATTAGAAGCCTTAGCAGCTCGAATCGAGCTGATCAATAAGGCCGAAAAAAGTTTAGATCTACAATACTATATTTGGGATAACGACAAAATTGGTGCTTTGGCCCTACATGCCATGATCAAAGCTGCTGATCGTGGGGTGAAAATTCGTTTATTGGTCGATGACAACAATGCCAAAAAAATGGAAGGCATTTATATGGCACTCGACCAACATGCCAATATTGATGTCAAACTGTATAACCCGTACCGCTTCCGACATTTCCGCCCTGTCGATATGGTGCTGGATCTAAAACGCATCAACCGCCGTATGCACAACAAAAGCTTTATTGCAGACAATCAAATCGCATTGATTGGTGGCCGCAATATGAGTAACCAATACTATAACGTCAGTGATAATTATCAATTTTCCGATGTCGACGTCATGTTGGTCGGTGCGGCATCCGATGAAATCATCCATTCTTTTGACGAATATTGGAATGATGACTATGCCTTTCCAGTACGCCAATTGGTCAATCCACGCCACTATAGCTTGCGCTTTGACAGTCTCAAACAACAACTCGATGACTATAACCAAGAAGCCACTGTGGTCAATTATTTGGATTTAGCCAACCGTTCACATGCCTTTGATGACTGGCTCAACAATAAAATCCAATTTGACTGGGTTAAAGCCGAAGTGGTCAAAGATTCCCCAAGCAAAATCAAATCTAAGGCTAAAAAAGAAGAGCATCTCAACTTTCAGCTGCTCAACCGTTTAGATAAACCTGAACAAAGTGTCGATATCGTTTCAGCCTACTTTGTCCCAGAAAAAAAAGGGGCTGAACGCCTAAAAAACCTCAGTGCCGATGGCGTGAAAGTCAGAGTTTTGACTAACTCATTCCAGGCCAATGACGTGCCATTGGTTCATGCTTTTTATAGTAAATATCGCCAAGATCTATTGGAACACGATGTTCAACTCTATGAGTTTCTGTCTAGACCTGATGCAGAAAATCTCAATACCAATACCAAAGAGCTCGCTGAAAAAGCTAAAGTCAGTCTGAAGGGCTTAAGCCGTTCGAGCTTACATGCCAAACTGATGGCAATTGATGAAAAACAAGTCTTTATCGGCTCATTTAACTTTGACCCTCGCTCAGCATATTTAAATACTGAAATTGGGGTATTACTGAATAGCCCACGCTTAGCCAAAGCAGTCCACTACACCATGGATGAAAATTTGAGTAAATATGCCTATAAGTTAGTGCTCAATGCAGACCAACAGATCAATTGGAAAATTAAGCTGTCAAATGGTCAAACGCGTATTTATCCACGTGAACCGAAAATCAAGTGGTGGCAAAAAGCAGGGGTGAAATTTATCTCTTGGTTGCCGCTCGAAGGCTTTATGTAAGGATTATGCTGCAAAGGCATCCCCTTGCAGCCTGAATCATTAATTCATTAAGCTTCAACTGGAACTGGTGCTTTAAGGACTTTGGCTTGAAGTTCTGCCAATCCTTGATTCATTTTTTGCTGCACTTCTTGTGTCAGACTGTCAACAGTATGACCTGCCGAATCAATTGCGGGCAATGTCATCAGATGCGCTGTGACTTTCGGCATTTCTAAGACATTTTTGACATGTCGATCAAAGCTAATGTCTCCGACATAGGGCGCAATATTATCGAGTTCACCGTCCTGATTCACATAGCAAATTAAGCAAATTTGGACTGGACGTTCGGCTTCAATTGCCGCACCTAAAATACGACCATGAATTTTTTTAATTTTGCTGCCATCTGAAGTGGTGGCTTCTGGGAAAAAGAGTACCGGCGTATCTTGTTTTAAGAAGCCTGTAATTTGTTCTTTAATTTTAATCGAGTCGCCAGAGCCACGCTTAATAAATAAGGTGCCACCGCCTTTCGCCAATTTACCCAGCACTGGCCATTTTTCAATTTCAGCTTTCGCCAAAAAGAAAACACGTGCTCCAGAACCCAAAACTGCCACATCTAACCATGAAATATGATTACTTACCCAAAGGGCTGGTTGACGTGGAATTTCGCCATGCACTTTGACTTCAAGGTTGAATACTTTGCATAACTTGCGACAAAAATACTGCACATAGCGGGTATTTTGCGGGTTATTCGGGTCTTTATACAATTGATGACGATAAACCAAATAAAAACCCTGCGTCACGGCAACAGCTGCTGCACCGACTTTTTTACAATACAAATAAAATTTTGAAAACACATTAATTTGCGGTGTATTGACGATTTGAGGTTGATTCATAAACGGTTCACTAAAAGGACACGGTGCCACAATTTGGCGTAAATTTTCATCATCATATACCGAAGACAGTTTTTTTGCATTGATCATAAAAACCGAAGTCGAAGATAATATTTTCCCATTTTAATCGTTTTTAAAAATCAAATATTATTTTTATATCGGTTTTAAAGGTTAAAATTATGAATCATTCATATTCAGACAATCCCCCTATTTCTTCATGGCAAGCGTTAAAAGCCATTGCTTGTTTTTCATTGATATATGTGAGTGTGCTTTTCTTATTGGCGCTGAGCTTTCGAAGCTTTCTCTAATTGAATAGCACTACATACAGAACTTAGCCATTAATCCCTCACTTAGATTAACCCTCGCACTGCATTTTCGCCTAAAATGAATCTTTAAACAGGAGTGTGTGCTGAGTGGAAAATTTAAATCAACATCAAGCGAGCGGTGAACGCGTAATTTTAGTCAGTGTGGCAGTACAAATGCTCGCAGACCTTGATGCCGAAGAATTCCACTTACTAGCTCAATCTGCAGGTGCCAATATTCTGCAACATGTGCATGCACAGCGTATCAAGCCTGATGCCAAATTATTTATCGGCTCAGGGAAAGCTGAAGAAATTGCAGAAGTAGTCGCAGAATATGAAGCCGAATTGGTCATCTTTGACCATGCCCTCACCCCTGCCCAAGCACGTAATCTTGAACGCATCATGCGTTGTCGTGTGGTCGATCGTACAGAATTAATTTTAGATATTTTTGCCCAACGCGCACGTACCTATGAAGGTAAATTGCAAGTTGAATTGGCCCAATTACAACATATGGCTTCACGACTGATTCGTAGTCGTGGCGATCTCGATAGCCAAAAAGGTGGGATCGGCCTACGTGGACCGGGTGAAACGCTGCTGGAAACTGACCGTCGGCTACTCAAGCTCCGTATGGGACAACTCAAAGCGAAACTTGAGAAAGTCCGCCAAACACGTATGCAAGGTCGTGTGGCACGTCAAAAAGCTGCTGTTCCAACCGTGTCATTGGTGGGTTATACCAATGCGGGTAAATCGACCTTATTTAATAATTTAGCAAAAAGTGATGTCTATGCAGCAGACCAACTTTTTGCGACACTTGACCCAACTTTACGCCGTCTACATTGGGATGGCATCGGCAACTTAGTTCTCGCAGATACTGTAGGTTTTGTGCGTAATTTATCGCACTCACTGGTCGAGTCGTTTAAAGCCACCTTAGAAGAAACGTTGGAGGCGACCTTATTGTTACATGTCATTGACTCCAGCAGTCCTGACATGATGGAACAAATCGAGGCTGTCGAAAAAGTACTGAAAGAAATTGGTGTCGATGTTCCGATTCTGCGCGTTTATAACAAAATTGATGTCAGTGGCGAAGATCCTAAAATCATCTATGGCAAGCCACATCAGCCGGAACGTGTCTATGTCTCAGCACATAGTGGTAAAGGTCTTCCCTTATTACGCCAAGCGGTTCAAGAATGCTTAATGGGACAGATTCAAAGCTTTGAAGTCCGTCTAAAACCGGCTTATGGCAAATTAAGAACACAACTGTATGCGCTCAATGTGATCCAAAATGAAAGTTATGATGAACAAGGCAACTTAATTTTGCACGTCATCATTGCCCCGCATAAGTTAGAACAACTGATTAAACAGGCGCATTTACCCATCGAAGAAATCTTGGGAACGCGTGCGCAACAATTTCAACGTCCACTTGAAGAATTTGAAATTAAAGACTAAATCGGTTAAAACTTGATTAGTATAATTTTAACGAAAGACAAAAATGGACTGGATCAAGCGCATCGACTGGAAAGCCTGGATAGGCACTATTGCATTAATTATTATTTTCCGTGAAGGCGCGGTCTGGGTCATGAAGCAATTCAATCACCCAGAATTAGGCAATCTAGTCGGTTTGATTAGCCTCTTGATCGTGCTTTCATTTTGGAGAAAATTCAACAAAATTCCAGCCAGTTTGGTCGATACCAATAATAAAATCATGAAAGAAAGTGCCTTTGCCTTCCTACCCATTAGTGCAGGCTCATTGCTAATGATGATGCATTTAGGCGATGAAATTCCGATGTTTTTGATTGTTCTCTTTGTCAGTACCCTCATACCGCTATGGGTCTACGCAAAAATGTCTAAGAAATGGCTATAGGAGAATCAACATGCTTTCAATCATCTCTGGATTCATCATTACCCTGATCGCCTATCTTGTCGCAAAACCTATTAATAAAAAATTACCGCAAATCCCCGTGATTGTGATTGGGATGTTTTTCGTCATTGGTATGCTCTATCTTTTTGGCATTTCCTATGAAAGTTATATGGCACACGTGAATCCACTGTTCAATAACTTACTCGGCTATGTCACAGTGGCCTTGGCCATTCCTTTAGCAGCGATGCGCTACGATGACTTGCCATTAAAAGCCGTGGGCGGGATTTTAGTCTTTGCCAGTATCAGTGCCGTTGCCCTCCCTATGGGGCTGGCTTATTTGCTGCATTTGTCAGATCCAACCATTATGGCTTTTGCTACACGGGCAGTGACCACCCCTATTGCCATCAACATTGCCACGCTGCTGCATTCCCCGATTCCTTTGGTTATTTTGATTGTGATTTTATCAGGGGTGATTGGTGCAGCATTTTCACCCATCATACTTAAAAATATTCATGATGAACGTGCATCAGGACTCGCCTTAGGACTTGCTGCACATGCGATTGGCACAGCTCAAGCTTGGCAGCGCGGCAGCATTGCTGGGCGCTATGCGGCATTTGGCATGGCGGTAAATGCAGTCTTCACAGCAATCTGGTTGCCAACTTTCATACTCTATCTACAAAATATGTGACTGAGCAATCACTTTTAAATGATTGTTTTGTATAAAAAATAAACTTAATATAAATTCTAGGGTACACCACAACACATTGAACGATGTGCTGTGGATGTTACATTTTTGGTAAAGGCACTTTTGTGCAACATGTCAACTTTCCCGAATAAAATGTAAATATTTATGCTTAGAGTAGTTGCTCTAAGTTCAGATATTACCTAGTATGATCAATAAACCCTCACAAAGTGTATTGATAAAGGATTATTAATATGATCGAAAAAAGTTTGAAATGGGCTGCATTATTCGGTGCTGTAGTAACAAGCTCTGCACTCTATGCTCAAGATCTTACAGGGACTTGGCAACAAATTGACGATAAAACCGGTTCGCCTAAAGCACTGATCGAAATTCGAAAAGATGCCAAAGACACCTATACCGGCAAAATTGTCAAAGTGACGCCACGTCCGGGTTATACACCAAAGGAAAAATGTGTGAATTGCCCTGCACCTTATACCAACCAGCCTATTTTAGGGATGGATGTATTTAAGGGGCTGAAACTTGAAAGTGAAAATACCTACTCTCAAGGAAAAATTATTGATCCTTTAGCAGGCAAAATTTACAGCTTAAAAGGCAAAATTTCTGCCAATGGTAAGCGCTTACATTTACGTGGATATCTGGGGATTTCCGCGATTGGTCGTACACAGACATGGATTCGCGTTGAATAAATTTTAAATTTATTCAGTAAATTGATTTGATATAGGTGAACCACCTACAGGGAATATCTGATGAAAAAATTAAAAGTGAGCCTCTTATTCTTAGCTGCTGTAATGAGTGGTTCAGCTTTTGCTCAAGACCTTTCAGGGACTTGGCAACAAATTGATGATAAAACAGGTTCACAAAAAGCCATTATTGAAATCCGTAAAGAAACTAATGGTACATTCGTGGGTAAAATCATCAAAGTGACGCCGCGTCCGGGTTATACGCCACGTGACACCTGCGTAAACTGTCCTGCACCTTATAAAAACAAACCGATTTTAGGCCTTGATGTGTTAACTGGTTTAAAACATGTTGAAGGGACCAATAATTACGACAAAGGCCGTATTATTGACCCACTATCTGGCAAAATTTACGACACAAAAGTTCGCTTAAATGCCAGTGGAAAACGTCTCACGCTACGTGGCTATATGGGTGTTTCAGCACTCGGTCGTAGCCAAACTTGGATTCGCCAAGAATAAGCTCAGTGTCATAAAAACCGCCATGTTGGCGGTTTTTTTATGCCTAAGATATTCAAATTATTTTAAAAATAAAGTTGACTATTCTCGTAAACTTTCTAACATACGTGCTCATAAATCACGCTTCTAGGGGAAAAGCGATTATGTTTAAAAAAATATTATTCAGCCTATGCACATTCGGTTTGATGAATGGCGCATTTGCAAATGACATTGCTGGCACGTGGCAACAAATTGACGATAAAACAGGAGCGGCCAAAGCGATTATTTCGATTCACAAAGAATCCAATAATACCTATACCGGTAAAATTATTAAAATTACACCACGTCCTGGCTATACACCACAAAAAAACTGTAATAAGTGCCCTGCGCCTTATACCAACCAACCGATTCTCGGCATGGAAATTGTTAAAGGTTTAAAGCAAATTAATAATACGAATAATTATGAAAAAGGTCGTATTATCGACCCTCTTTCTGGCAAGGTTTATGATGCTAAAGTGCGCTTAAACAGCACAGGAAAACGTATTTCGATCCGTGCAAGTATTGGCGTTTCAGTCTTGGGCCGTAACCAAACTTGGATTCGTTTAGACTAATCCTCACACCAATAAAAAGCCGCATCAATGCGGCTTTTTTATTTTTAAATACTTACATCACAGGATTATCGACAGCAAACATGGTTTGATCTTCCAGACGATAGGCCATCAACTGATTACCCCAGACACATCCGCCATCCACATTTTGGATTTTTGCTGAAATGCTTTTTCCTTGCAAAGCCGCCCAATGACCAAAAAGAATTTGATGGGTCTGCGCTGCTTGTGACTCAAACTCAAACCATGGCTTAAAACCCTTCGGCATAGGGTCATCGAGTGAGTCTTTAAAACTAAACTCTAAACGGCCTTCAGCATCGGTTAAGCGCATGCGGGTCAGATAGTTGGTAATACAGCGTAAGCGCGCATGACCCGACAAATCATCCGACCATAGGTTTGGCTCTTTACCGTACATCACTTGAAGAAACGCATCAACCACATCAAAGTCGTCATGACCAATCACCGCCTCCACCTCTTTTGCCAAGTCTACGGTTTGCTGCGCAGTCCAATTCAAAGGAATACCCGCATGAGTCAAAATGGTTTGCTCATTCGGAAATAGACACAGCGGCTGCTTGCGTAACCAATCAATCAAATCATCACTTTCTAAAGCGTGAATCACATCATCGATATTGTCTTTAGGATTGATATCCTTAATACCACGAGCGCATGCCAGCAAAGTCAGATCATGATTGCCCAGTACCGTCGCCGCAACTTCACTATCCACTAATTTTTTGATGAACCGCAAAGCGCCTACCGAGTTTTCACCCCGTGCGACGAGATCACCGGCAAACCATATAAAATCTTGGTCTGCATCAAACTTGATCTCTTTCAGTAAAGCTTTTAATGCTTCAAAACAGCCTTGAACATCACCAATGACATAGTTATAGCGAATAGTGCGAGTCATAATTATTAAGCCACCATTTGATCTGCTAATGCGACAAATTCTGCAAGTGTTAGGGTTTCTGGACGCGCCATTGGATCAACCCCTGCATTTTCAAAACCATCTTCAACCAACATGCCTTTTAAGCTGTTACGCAAGGTCTTGCGGCGCTGAGTAAAGACATGTGAAACCAAACGCGCAAGCGCTTTTTCATCTTTCGCCACAATCGGTTTAACAGCATAAGGCTCTAAACGGAATACCGCAGAGGTGACTTTTGGCGGCGGATTAAATGAGCCCGGCGGCACCTCAAATAAAAACGTCGGTTTGCAGAAGTATTGGATCATCACCGATAAACGACCATATTCTTTAGTATTCGGTGAAGCGGTAATACGGTCCACAACTTCTTTTTGCAGCATGAAGTGCATGTCTTTGACTTTGTCGCCAAACTCCAAGAGATGGAACAGCAGCGGTGTTGAGATGTTATACGGCAAGTTACCAACCACACGCAGAGGACGGCCTTCGGTAAACAGCTCGGTAAAGTCATATTTCAGCGCGTCGGTTTCAACAATGGTCAAGCGCTCAGGATGCGGCACACGGCCCGGCAAACCTGCGGCTAAGTCACGGTCCAGCTCAACCACAGTTAAAGCATCACATTCACCAATTAAAGGCGATGTAAGCGCAGCAAGACCGGGACCAATTTCGACAATATTGTCACCAGTACGCGGATTTACCGAACGTACAATTTTGGCAATAACACGTTGATCATGTAAGAAATTCTGTCCAAACCGCTTACGCGTGTGATGCCCTTCATCTTTTGGGTTTAGGGCATTAATTTGATACATAAAATTCTCCGCATAGGTTTATTACAACGATTACTGACTTGATTCAAATTCACTCAAGCGAGCAAAAATTTCTTCGGACTTGGTCACATTATCCCGAGCCGCTTTAATTACACTGAGCAATGGCTCTCTTTGTTGCAACAAAGCCATTGTTTCAGATTTCATCATTTCTTCAGTTTCAGCCTGAATGGAGAGCAAACTTTCACGCATTTCAGCATTGTTTACGCGCTCTACACCCAGTTCGGGATTACCATTCAGTTGAGCCTTCAAATAAATATTGAAAGTTTCAAAATCTGCTAAAAAGTCATCTAAATCGTCTGGATGAATAGAATTCACATCAGTTAACTTCAGCAAAGAACTCAACATTCGTCCCGCAATATAGACTTGATTTTTGGCAATCATTGCTTGAATAGCTGAATTGTTTCCTCTAGCCATCATATCAGCCAGAATGTTATATTCAGCTTGAATACCCGGAATGGTTTCACTTACAAGAAGTTGAGATTCATATAGCGCACTCAGGCTATTTTGATGCTGTACAAGCAGATCAATATTAGCATTGATTGCCTGTCCATCTTGAAGCATTTTATCAGCACCATCACGATTCGCATATTTTTTATGCACCGCAGTCAGCGCTTGATTAAATTTTTGCTGATTATGTTTAAAGCCATCCACGGCAGCCGGTGATGCAAAACGTATAAATCCTTCCGTCTGTTTTGGAATTTGCAGCGATAATACTTTTAATTCACAAGAATGATGATCTGTAGCGAGCGTTGAGCATGCTGACAGCATCAACGCTAACGCAATCCCAAAAAATGGGCGAATGATCGATTTCACCCTAAGCATCTTGTTATTTTCCTGTTTTATTTTTGATATTTTTTTACTATTATTCATATAAAATTCAAACCTTTATTATTAAGTTTCGTTATTTTTCGCACGTGCTAATTCTAAAGCCAAATCAACCGCCACCTGTAAACTCGAACTTTTAGCAAGACCAGTTCCAGCCAGTGACAGTGCTGTGCCGTGATCCACTGAAGTCCGAATAAACGGTAAGCCCAAAGTGATATTAATGGCTTCGCCAAAGCCCTGCGACTTTAACACAGGTAAGCCCTGATCGTGATACATCGCCAAAACCGCATCGGCATCTTTTAAATTTTCAGGGGTAAATAAGGTATCAGCAGGTAAGCTCAGGCTCATATTCACTCCTTGAGCGCGATAACACTCTAGCACCGGATTGATCACTTCAATCTCCTCCATGCCCAAATAGCCATCTTCACCCGCATGCGGATTTAAACCGCAGACTAAAATATGCGGATGATCTTTTTTAAATTTGGTTTTTAAATCATGAATTAAAATATCGATGACTTGATGCAATCGTTCTTGAGTAATGGCATCGGCTACATCACGAAGCGGTAAATGTGTAGTTGCCAATGCGACACGGAGCGTTTTGGTCGCAAGCATCATCACGACACGATCAACGCCTGCAAATTCTTGATAAAACTCCGTATGTCCGCTGAAATGGATACCGGCATCATTAATAATCGACTTTTGCACAGGTGCAGTTGCAACACCTACACTTTTGCCAGACATCGCATAATCTGCAGAACGACGTAATTGTTCCAACACATAGGCTGCATTATTCACATCTAACTGACCTGCAATAACAGGTGTAGTTACAGGTACATGTTCCACATAAAGCTGACCTAGAGCTGCCGAACCCTCCTGCCCAACATAGTCAATCAGTTCAACTTCGAGCTTTAACTGTTGAGCACGCTTGAGCAGCAAATCTTTATCAATAAGAACCACAAGTGGCCTTTCATCTATTCGATTG
Source organism: Acinetobacter sp. P37 (assembly GCF_057480965.1). Taxonomy (NCBI): domain Bacteria; kingdom Pseudomonadati; phylum Pseudomonadota; class Gammaproteobacteria; order Moraxellales; family Moraxellaceae; genus Acinetobacter; species Acinetobacter sp. P37. The sequence continues at coordinate 38,668 of NZ_JBLIYY010000022.1, forward strand.
GCTAAGCTCAAACAAATATCAGGTCCGATACCTGCGGGTTCACCGCTCGTGATATATAAAGGCAGCATGGGTCTATCCTGTGTGTGCAATAGCATTATTATACTGTGTGATGCACATGACAGACCTAATTTTATTGACTAAAAATATCGGACTAAAACTCAAAAATAAGCGCGTTGTGCGACATTGTATGGGATGAAATCGAAAGCAAAACCTGAAATGCCAATGATCCAAATCAATGCAATAAGAATTACAATGCCGTGCTGAACGGCTGACACATGTTGCGGGTACTTCGTTATCAGCCAAAAAGACATACCACCCACAAGCAATAATCCAATCAACAGATAAACCAATAAATAACTAAGGAAAAATAAAGTGAGCATCATTAACCAAACGATGATCGCACCATCCGCCCCGTGCAAATACACCAAATACAAAAAAGTTGGGCTTAAAACCAAGGCGCTACATAAGCCCATTAATTGCAACCATTGCCGCCAAAATGAGGGTTCAGATGTGTTTTTTAACAGATTAGAATTCGACATGATTTACTTTCATCCGCTTTTTTTATAATTTCTGGATTATCTGCTGTTTATTGCTGAAGAAATACACTACAATACAGCGCTTGAAATTTTATATTTTCATTTGTGATTCTTCACGTATTCGTATAGAATCGCGTCTCCTTTTGTTTGGACAGCTTCCATAGTCCAAACCAACTATAATAGGTAGTGGTTTAATGAAAACTCTCAGCGCTAAGCCAGCTGAAGTTCAACACGACTGGTACGTTGTTGATGCTTCTGGCAAAACTTTAGGTCGCCTTGCGACTGAAATCGCTCGTCGTTTACGCGGTAAGCACAAAACTTCTTATACTCCTCACGTTGACACTGGTGACTACATCGTTGTTATCAATGCTGAGCAAGTTCAAGTGACTGGTAAAAAATCACTTGATAAGAAATATTATCGCCACACTGGTTTCCCTGGTGGTATTCGTGAAACTAATTTCGAAAAATTAGTTGCTCACAAACCAGAAGAAATCTTCGAACGTGCTGTAAAAGGCATGTTGCCAAAAGGTCCTCTTGGTTATGCAATGATCAAGAAAATGAAAGTGTACGCTGGTACTGAGCATCCACATACTGCTCAACAGCCACAAGTTTTGGACATCTAAGGGATACAGCACATGGCTACTAACTATGGTACAGGTCGCCGTAAGACCGCAACTGCACGTGTTTTCCTATCAGCTGGTACTGGTAAACTCGTAATCAACAACCGTTCTTTAGAACAATATTTCGGTCGTGAAACTGCTCGTATGGTTGTTAATCAACCACTTGAGCTTTTAGAAGCTACTGAGAAATATGACCTTTACATCACTGTTGCTGGTGGTGGTATCGGTGGTCAAGCAGGCGCTATCCGTCACGGTATTACTCGTGCATTGATTGCTTCTGACGAAACTCTTAAACCTGCTCTTCGTCAAGCTGGTTTCGTTACTCGTGATGCTCGTGAAGTTGAACGTAAGAAACTTGGTTTACGTAAAGCTCGTAAACGTCCTCAATTCTCTAAACGTTAATTCGTTTACCGAATCGGACAAAAAACCTTGGCTTATGCCAAGGTTTTTTTATGTTTAATTTTTATGAAGATGATGCAAATAGAATAACGATCCGATAAACAAAAAGACTCAAACTCGCAATAAAGCATATAACCGACAGTGTTAGTGTAATTGTACAAATGGTCATTTTGCTTTTTTGTTCAGGGCTATCATCCTCTGCTCCATAATCAGAGGCATAACCTCCAGCGAATGCCGTATAAAAGCCAATGCCCATAAAAAAAAAACAGCAGCGAAAAATAATAATTTTTGTACAAGTGCAACGGTCATCATGCGGTGATGATCAGGTAAATGAATGACATGAAAATCTATCAGATAAAATCAAATAAAACAAAACTGTAATTTTCACTGTAGCGGCATTGATATTGCTAAAGTCTCCGTGATTTTACTGTCTAATTTTAGTATCCTATCTTATTCATTTCTCATCGTCTCGGATTATGTCAGTCGAAAATGCACCTCTCCAAGGGATTACGCTTTACAGTCATGCGGATGACTTTCGCTCACACTGGATACGCTATGTACTTGCAGAGAAGCAAATCAAACATAATTTAATTATTGCTGATGATGAAGACGAAGATCTTGCGAGTTTAAATCCCTACAATCAACTTCCGATGATGATTGAAAATGGCCTAAAACTCTATAACAGCAGTATTATTGCCGAATATCTGGATGACCGATATCGTCAAAATAAACTGTATGCAGATGCACCCATGCCTCGTGCAGAGCAACGTCAATATGTATGGCGCTTCGAACAAGATTGGTTAAGACTGGCGGATATTATGCTTCGCCATCCCGATACCCTCGATGAAAAAGCCAAGCAAAGAGCACAAAAACAATTACGTGATACTCTCATTTCACTAACCCCCTTGTTTCAGCATTATCCTTATTTTATGTCTGAACAATTTAGCATGTTAGACTGTATGCTCGCGCCTATATTTCTGCGCCTAAAAGCTATGGGGATTGAGCTTCCCAAACAGCAATGCCGCCCTATATTTCTCTATTGCCAACGCATCTTTAGCCGTCCAGCATTTATCAAATCAATGACATTGCAGGAAAAAAATCGCTATAGCGATTTTTTAGCAAAAAATTAATTTTTCATAAATATTTCGAGTAAGCATTATGTCTGAACAGGAACTACAACTCACTCCAACGCGTCCATACTTAACACGGGCACTTTATGAATGGATTTGTGACAATCAACTTACGCCCTATCTACTTGTCGATGCGACACAGAAAGATACGATGGTGCCAGTTCAATATATTCAAGATGGCCAAATTGTCCTGAATATTGCACCTCATGCAACGCATGCGCTGCATATGAGCAATGAGACGATTACTTTCTCTGCACGCTTTGGTGGCGTTTCGCAAAACCTCTATATCCCCTTTTCTGCTGTTCTAGGTATCTATGCACGTGAAAATGGTCAAGGCATGTTCTTCGATCCTCAAGAATATGAAGGTATTCAGAATGATCAAAATGCTTTAAAATCAAACGACCAAGAACAACAAGAGCAGCCGAAGAAAAAACCAGGTTTAAGGTTGCTCGATTAAAGAATAAGGAAGCGAATAATGGCTTTTGATTTAGTACAATATTTTGTCGAACAAATAGAATCTCAAAAGCCTATGCTTTTAAGTCATTTAAATCGTGAAGAAAAACGTCAACATATACGTGAAATCAATGCATTAACTTTAGGTGAATTGATTCATCAGCTCCGCAATAATGCTCAAAAGGTTTATCAAGAAATTACTCAGCCTGATGAACTCTATATCCAAGAAGTTTCACGCCATCTGACCACCAATTCATCGAATGGATCAATATTAGAACGCTCTGAACTTGAACACCTAACAACTGAAATTTTTCAATTACAATTAAATGAATTAAAGCAACTTCATGATACCGGCTCACACTCACCACAAAGCATTCAAGAATTACTTAATGGACAAATTGAACACCTTTCTGGTCAAGCGGATGATTGGGTTTGGTCAACAAACAACCTAACAGAGCTTCTTGGTTCTAAACCAAATCTGCAAGAAGAGATATCATTAGAAGCATCAATGAAGGAGTTCAATCAAATGGTTAATCAACAACATACGCAAGATGACGTGACAACTGAAGTACAAGTGCCAACATGGTCAAAAATTGTAGAGCCTATCGTTGCAGTGGTGATTTTATGGATTTTGGCATCTGCAGCTTGTAATATTTTTGCTTAAGTGACTTCATTTTTCTAAATCAATGACCTGCTTTTTAAGCAGGTTTTTTTAATCGAATATTTTAAATTACACGCCTTTAGATCACTTTTTGTTTTCTTTATGTAAATCAGTCAGCTTTATTCTGCAAAAATCGAGTTTTATCACAATATTTACAAAATTTTACATTTGAATTTTTGGTAAATTTTACATCAAAAATGAAGTCCGAAAACACATAAAAAAATATATACAGCAAATTAAATCACATTTTTTTAATCCAAAAACTAAACAATATAATTAGAAAATATTATCCTTTTAAAGCAAAAAATTAATTTGATTGCAAAGCAATACTTGCTTCCTATAATTAAATTAAGTAGTTAAAAACGCTAGTTTAATTACCTAAATATCTACAAATAATAATCATGTATAACCTAAAAGAGGGGCATAAAAATGGCTAAAGTTTCATTAGAATCACTCACAACAATCGACGGTTTTCATGCAGCGGCACTGGTAGACGGTGAAAGTGGCCTAGCTATGGCGACACAAGGCGGTGGAGATATTGATTTAGAATTAGCAGCTGCTGGAAATACTGAAGTGGTTCGCTCCAAAAGACGTGTTGCTCAGTCACTCAATTTAGACGATCACATTGTCGATATTTTAATTACTCTAGGAAAGCAGTATCACTTGATTCGTCCACTGGAAAATAATGAATCCGTATTCTTATATTTAGTACTTGATCGTGCCAAAGCAAACCTAGCCATGGCTCGACACGAATTAAAAACCTATGAAAAAAATTTAGATTTTGCTTAATTTCACCCAACCCTCTTATGCCAATAAGAGGGTTTTTTATTCCCAAAATGTTTTACAGGTTTGAATAAAATTAGTCGAGGAACACCATGAATAAGCAATATATCAATATCGGCATTGCTGGATTAAGTATTCATGATTCAGATCAACTCAAACATCAGCTTTACGCAATTTTTCCACAGCACTTTAATATCCAATGGAAAAGTGCATCTGATGTGAATCTCGATTGCTTATTTATTCATGAGCGTTTTTTTGACACCGAAGGAATTCAAAAAATATTAACGCGCCGCGCTTTACCTTGGCTCAAGATCTCGAAAGACTACCAACAATCTGGGCGTGTCAGAAATAATACGCTGTTCCTACCCGTGGATGACAATCAAGAGCTCAATCAATGGATTGATAAACATCTCGTCAGCCATAATGGCCTTAATGAATCCATAGAGCATGCACAAAAATGTCAAACTCAAAGCTTTAGCGATTTTAATTTGGAAGATGATTACTTCAAAAAAATGTATGCAGAAGATAACCATGAAAAATTACACCTATATGATGATCTAGGTACAATAGCAGTAATCGATACCGCGCAAAATATAGCTTGGCTCAACCTCGAGCGTCAACTTCAACACACAGATGCTAGTTTTAAATATGATTTCGCATCAATTGAAGATATGACCCATGTAAGTCGAAAGCATCCCGTCATCCTTCAAGACTGGATATGGAATCTATTTTGGCAAACTCCGAATTTTTACCAAACAGTTCCTGAAGATGGTCATTTTCGAATTTTAAGCTGGCCAAAACCTGCTGAACATTTATCTCATAAACAAATTTTTCAACTTTCTGCATGCTTTATCCAGGGCGCAAAGATATCAACGATTGCAGAACAATATGATATACCCCTCAGCACCGTTCGACAGTTCATTGCTGCGAATATGGCATCACTGAATATTAAAAAAATAAATCTTTGGGATAAACATTACACGCCACCTGAAAAGCATGAAACAACAGAACAAAAGAACTTTGTGCAAAACTTCTTTCGTAAATTACGCCGTAAATTTGGATTTTAGAATAGGACATCAAACATGATTCTTCAGCAATATAAAATTGTTTTTGCTGGTTCTATGGGTGCTGGAAAAACTGAAGCGATCCGCTCACTTTCGGATATCCCTGTTTTACTTACTGAAGCGCTTAACACTGACCAAACCAGCCATCAAAAACTCGAAACTACAGTGGGTATCGACTACGGAGAAGTGACCTTAGAAGATGGTTTAAAAATAGGTTTATATGGTACCCCTGGACAAAGTCGTTTTGATTTTATTTGGCCAGTGATTTGTCAAGGCGCAATCGGGACGATTATTCTGATTGATCATAATGTTAATGACCCCTTAAGTGAACTCGAAAGCTACTTAGAAACCTTCCAAAACTATACAGATAACATAGCCATTGGAATTACCCATACAGATGAAATCACAAGTTCGACAAATACCGCTATCTATAAGGATTGGTTAATTAGTCAGGACTTATATTCGCCCCTATTCTTTATCGACTGTCGCAAAAAATCTGACGTTTTACTGCTTCTTGAAGCTTTAATTACCTCAATCGAAGTAAATCACTATATCACTGCATAAGGAGCTACTAATGTTTAATGTCACAAAACGCACCGCTTCGAATGAGTTAATACAACATGCCCGTGAACAAATAAATAATATTATTAACAATGCACGAGGCGTTCATTTCATCATGGTGTGTTCAACAGATGGATTTGAGCTAACGAGTGTTTACAAACGTGGGCAATATAACAATAGCAAGTTAGCTGCGGTTAGCAGCTCTATCCTTGCAATGGTGTCAGCATTTATTAAAGAAATTCATTTGGTCGGTTGTCAAAATATAACCTTAGATGCCGAAAATGGAAAAGCGATACTTGCATCTGTTGCTGCACAAAATCATCCCATGATTATTGTGGCATTGACAGATAAGGACATTTTATTAGGCCAAGTCTTATATATGCTTAAAGCTGCAACGCAATCAATTATTTCAGCGGATCAATAAACTTTATAGAAATATTGAAGACTATTAACTTTATATTTGAGGCAGAAATATTCATTTATTCGTCACTTTAACTTATTCATTTTCCTATTCTATTCTTCTATTCTTCTTTTCCCTTTTTCCCTTTTTCCCCGCATAAAAAAACACCCCCTGACATATCAGGGGGTGTTTCGAATAATGAGCTGGCGATGACTTACTCTCACATGGGTAACCCCACACTACCATCAGCGCTAAGA
>NZ_JBLIYY010000023.1:0-42760 GCF_057480965.1 Acinetobacter sp. P37
TGATGAAAATGGTGACTTTGTTGTTCCAGTCAGCCCTGCATTAACAGATGGCAACACTGCTGACGTTATTGCAAAAGATGAAGCTGGTAATGAGTCTGAGCCTGTAGAAATCACGGGCGAGAAAGATACGATTGCACCTGCAGTCCCAACCGATGTTGTAATGGGTGAAGATGGTTTAACTGTTAGCGGTAAAGCGGAAGCTGGTTCAACTGTAGATGTAACCGACAAAAATGGTAACGTTATTGGTACGGGTACTGCAGATGAAAATGGTGACTTTGCTATTGAGCTTAAGCGTCCGGTAACGGATGGTGAGGTCGTCGATGTCACTGCGAAAGATCAGGCTGGTAATACATCTGAACCTACAGAAGTTACCGGTAATAAAGATACGATCGCGCCAGATGCACCTGAAGTTGCGATTGATGATAGTTATTCTATTTTAACTGTGAAAACGGAGCCGAATGCAACTGTAAAACTTTATGATTCTGAAGGTAATCCAATGCTAGATAGCAACGGTAATCCAATAGAGATTAAAGCGGATGCGAATGGTGATGTAACTTATGAGTTTAGTCCGGCATTAGAGCGCGGAAGCGAGCTTAAAGTCACTGCCACAGATGAAGCAGGTAATGAATCAGCACCAGTCGATATCATTGTTGGTGTTGATGAGATCTTTGGGGCGGTAGATAATAATGTTGACGTAATCTTGGATGCCACACCTTCTAGAGAAGAAAACCAAACTCCGAGTGATTTAAATAAGAAGGGCTTTACTGTTGCAAATGTAGGGCTTGGACCTGTACTGGGCTTGAATGTATTGGCTGATGTTATAAAAAATTCAGTTCAACTTGAAGTAGGTAAAGACCAGGTTCGTGAAGTCACTATGTATGGTGATGCTGGTGGTATTCAAGTCCTTGCCACGATGGATCTGTATGTTTATAAACTTAACGAAAGTACAGGGCAGTGGGAACAACAATCAGTTACAAAGAACTGGGTTATTTCTTATTTACTTGGAGGAAAGTCAAAAGAAACAGATTTCACTTTGACAGAAGGGAAATGGATGTTTGTGATGGCTGGTGGTGAAGGTATCCAAGCATTGACTGGATATGGTCTCAACTTTACTAAAGATGTCGTTTTGGATTATGCCAATGCTGAAAGTATTTCTGGTTCTGCTCAAGGAAATATGATTACAGATGATGATTCTGAGTATGGTAGTGATGAGGTACCAGCGGGTAGTACCGTTACCCAAATTAAAGCAGAAGATGGCGAATGGGTAAGTACTTCCACTAGCGGTGAAATTCAGATTGAAGGTAAGTACGGTACCCTGACTGTTAAAGCGGATGGTTCTTATACTTATACTGTAAATGAAGATTTCCGCGGCTATGGTGAAAAAGATGTATTTACTTATCGCGTTACTTCGCCATCAGGAAAAGTCTCTGAAGCTGAATTAACCTTTGAATTAGATCTGACAGCAAAAGAGGATCGTATTGAAATTGATAATACGGTTATTCTAGATGTAGATCCTATCATTGCGTTTGATTCTGATAAAAGTTCTATTGCAGATGCTGTCGGCTTTAAAGTGATTGATATAGGTTTGTTAGGACCTATTTTAAGTGCAGAAGCCTTAGGTGGTGCTGGTGCAATGGAGTTTAATGTTGGTGAAAACGAAGTTAAAGAGCTAACATTCCATGGTAGTGCTGGCGGTGCAGCTGTAGGCGTTGGCTATGATCTCTTTATCTATAAATTAGATCCTGCAACAGGCAACTATAATCAAGTCCATGTTCAAAAAGACTGGTTTATGGCTGTTTTGTTAGGTGGAGTATCTAAACAATTGACTTTACAGTTTGGTGAAGGTGAATATAAAGCACTGTTACAGAGCTCTGGAGGTCTGGGATTACTAACCGGTGCTGGATTATATGTCGATCATGAAACAGTTTATGATTATGGAAGTCCAACCAAATTCACTGGAACTGTAGAGGGTGATGCAACGCCAGAAGACTCAATCATTTTATTGAAAGTAGATGGAGAGAATCTAAAAGTTGGTAAAGAAACGGTCATTCAGGGTGAATATGGTAAGTTAGTAATTTCTTCTGATGGAACCTATACCTATACTGTTGAAAAACCAGATAATGCTCCTCTCGACTGGAAACCACCTTATGGTGAAGTTGATCGCTTTAAATTGGTGATGCAGGATGAAAATGGTAAAACTACTGTTGAGTACCTGAATATTAAAGTGGGTACGCATTCTGCTGAGGATGACTTTGATATTGTATCTGTGTCTGAAACGAACAAGGTGTCGAAGATTGAGTATAACGAAGTAGATAAAATCGGTGACTATGGAAAATCTTATACAAAAGAATTTGACGTAGCGAAACATGATTTAGATGCAGGCGTAACACTCAAAATTACTGGTAGTCCAACTATTATAGGTCCTCTAGGTAGTTATCTTGTTCTGACTTATACATTAACGAATGCGACAACAGGAAAGATATATTCTGATCGTGTTGAAGCGGCAAGAGGGAAGGACGGAGCGCTTGAGTTTACCTTAGACAATTTGCCTGAAGGAAAGTATAAGTTAGATATTACTGCGCAAAATGGTAACTTAGAGAGTATCCATTTTGTGACAGATGAGATCATTCACTCTGAAGAGTACATAACAACTGAATTACCAGAAATCAAAGGTGCTCTGTTTGCCAATGATGAAGGTATTCAAATACTTGATACGTTGAGCTTTGGCAACAAAGTTGTTTTTGTCAATGATCCTAATCAAGGTGCTCAAACTATTACAGTTGAAGGTAATTACGGTACATTGGTTATTGGAAAAGACGGTAGTTACACTTATACCCCTAAAGGTGGTGTATACGGCATTGAGAAGTTTGTCTATGAGACGACTTCTAAGGTAGGAACAATCGAAACAGCGATCCTAGAAATCAATGTTGGCAAAACCGTAACTGCATCTGAACATGCTGATAGTGTGGATAGTTCAGCAGGTAATGATAGCTTTACTATGGGAACAGGTGGTGACACTGTCATCTTCGATCTATTAGCTGACGATAATGTTGGCGGTAATGGTCACGATGTTTGGAGTGACTTCAGTATGGAAGAAGGTGATAAGATCCAGGTGAGTGATTTACTGAGTGAAGGCACAACACTTGCTGATGCCATTACATTAACTGAAGATGCAGAAGGTAATGTCGTCTTGAATATTGACCGCGACGGTACAGCTGGTACTAGCTATCAGTCAGAATCATTCTTAACTTTGGTTGGGGTGGAGAAGACAGATACATTGTTAGATGACTTAATTAATAACGGTCATTTATTTTAATTAAATTTTATCTGAGTAATGAAAAAGAGGGTCTCTAGAGACCCTCTTTTTTATTCTATATTCTTTAATATTATTTTTATAAGCGTTATACCTGTAAATGAAATATTAAATAATATACAATAAGGCTGATTGGCAGGGTTAAGTATGAGAGCAATATGGCTATATCTAAATATAATGATCTGCAGGGATTTAAAATAAAACTAACAGATTGGTTATTCTCATTAAGAGAGAATCAGCAAGATTTTTATAGTGTATTTTTTTCATATGGAGATAAAAGTATACGCTGTCGTGTTTGGAATACAGCGGATAAAAATTACGATAAAGTAGTTAAAAGAACTCTGAATTTTATCGATAAATTATATGAAAAGAATAATCGGCTTCCTGAATTTTTAAAGTTTGACTTTGCAAAAAATATTGAAGAAAGAAAATGGACAGATCTTGTTAAAGAAGTAAGTGAGCAAAAACATAATAATCATTATCGAAAAGGAATTGCTTTTGATGAAAATTTAAGTATTTGCTTTTTGGAGCAAGAGATTTATGCAAAAGCAATTATTCGAGGGGTTGTATATAATGAACCCAATTTTTTTGATGAAAAAAATTTAAATGATGCTATTAGAAAAAAATATACCAATGTTAAGCCAAATTATTCACTAAATAAAATTGAAAAAGTCTGGGTGTTTGATACACAAGCTGTTTTTTTTGAAAACAACCAATTGATAGATTTAATATCTACGGGTCCAGAAAATGGTATACGTATATTAAAGGGTAATAAAAAAGAACATATAAAAGAACTTGTTTTAAATAATGCCAAGTTTTTACATAATGAAATTTTAGAGAGTGGGAGGCTGGTTTATGGCTATTTCCCTGCCTATAACCGGGAAATTAAAAGTTATAATACAGTCCGTCACTGTACTGCCATATATGCCTTACTTGAAACACTTGAAGTCAATTATAATGAAACATATCTACCGAAAATTAGAACTGCTATGCAGTATGCCATTGATCATTTATATAAAGAGGTAGATGGAAAAGCCTTTATGATTGATGATAATGAACCTGATCTAGAAATTAAACTAGGTTCAAATGCCGCTGCAATTTTTATGTTTGCTAAATATCAGGAAATTATTGGCGACTCAAAATACCAAAAGTATGCCGAAATGCTTGCTGAAGGCATTCGCTTTATGATTGATGGTAAAGGGGAGACGACACATGTATTAAGTTTCCCATCACTTGCAGTCAAAGAAAAGTTCAGAATTGTTTATTATGATGGGGAAGCTGCTTTAGGTTTACTCAGACTCTATCAAATTAATCAAAACCCAATTTTGATTGAAACTGTTAAATTAATGTTTGAGCATTTTATTACTAAAAAATATGATAAGTATCATGATCATTGGCTAAGTTATTGTACCAATGAGTTAACTAAGATTTGCCCAGAAAAAAAGTATTTTGAATTCGGTTTAAATAACTATTTAAAACACATGGATTTTATTAAAAATCGTAAAACAGCATATGCAACATTTTTAGAAATGATGATGTCTGCATATAAGATGGTGGTGCGATTAAAAGAGCAAGGATTTACCAATTTAGTTAATATGGCTAAATTCGATGAACTAAAAGACTTAATAGAACTACGAGTCGAATTTCAAAGAGCAACAGGGTACTTTTATCCTGAAATGGCAATGTATATGGCTAAGCCTGAAAAAATTCTTAATGCATTTTATGTAAGGCATGATCGTTTTAGAACACGTATCGATGATCAGGAACATAATTTATCTGGGTATGTGGCTTATTTAAATTATTTTATTTAGAGGTTGATAATGTTCTTTTTTCTAAGTGCAGGAATTGGGGAAAAGCTAACCGGTATTGAGCATGCGATTTTAAAAAGAAAACATGTTTTTGATAGCTGTAGTTTAGCGCATAAGATTGTAACCTTAAATTACAACGCTAATTATTTAAAGAATTTAAATATCCATCATATTCGAGCCGATAGTTTTCTGAATTTATATGACGATTACCAATATTTAATTTTTGCTGCTTTGAGATCAAATACTTTAGAAGATTATTTGAGTCATATTGCAGGAGAGGTTACCCTAGAAAAAAACAATGCTAATACAGATGTAAAAGTATATATAAATGGGAATTACCTATTTTATATCCACTTTTTCTCAAATGGGAATATTTCATACATTAATTATTTTGATAAAGCGAGAACGAAATTCAAGCGAGCTTTGTATACGGAGTCAGGCTATTTATCTAAAGAAATCTATTTAGAGAAAAACCAAGTCAAATCATGTCTTTACTATAATCAGCAGGGGATTGTGGTTTTAGAGGAGCACTACACCCAAGATAATCAGCTTAGTTATTTAAGTCTAAAAGAATCCAATGGTTCATCTTGTTTTTTTCAAGATCGTGATCAGTGGATTAAGCATTGGTTTCAAAAAATTATTACCTCTTATAAGCAGCCCGTTTTTTATGTCGATAAAAACAGACTTTATAATCATATTTTAGTGGAGTTAAAGTCTCCTGCATTTAAGTTAATTTCGATTTTCCATAGCGTGCATGTCAGTAATCCTCAGAAGATGGGAGACGGGCGAATTAACTCCAATTACAAAATATCTTTAGCAGAAACAAATAAATTTGACGGTTATATTGTATCCACAGAGCAACAGCGGCAGGATCTTTGGGCACGTTTTGGTTCAGAATTAAAAATTTGGGTGATTCCTCCGACATTTGCCCACATAGAATCTGAACTCACTGTCAATGCCGTAGCATCCCCATTCAACGTCATTTCTGTAGGGCGATATTATGTAGAAAAAAGACTTCATCATATTATTCAGGCTGTTGAAATTTTAAAAGAAAAGTACCCTGAAATTCAGCTTGATCTTTATGGTTTTGGTGACTCTAGAGATAACTTTATATATGAAAAAGAAATTCGCAAATATGTAGATGATCACGACTTAGAGACGAATGTACATTTCAAAGGCTATGTGCACAATATCTCGGACAAAATCCGAAATGCACATGTCTCTGTTGTGACGAGTACAATAGAAGGTTTCTGTATTGGAATTTTGGATAGTTTAAGTGTAGGAACGCCTGTAGTGGCCTACGATATTAAGTATGGTCCAAATGCACTAATTGAACAAAATCTTTCTGGTGTTTTAGTTGAAAATGAAAATATTCAAGCCTTAGCTATTGCAATCGAGCAATGCTACTTAAACCCACATATGAGAACCCATGCGATTAAGTCGGCGAAAAAATATGATTTGAATGGCTATAAAAAGAAATGGTTAGATCATTTGTTGGAGTTGAGTTATGTATAACTATTTAGTACAAAAAAATGGTGTGTTATTGCCGCACTCCAAACCCCAATACGTCGATTTTTCTGACCAAAATGAAGGGCTAGGTCCACTTTTGGTGCTTTATGTAGTTTATAAGTTATTAGATGAACGTAAGTTAAGTTTGGATGATAGCGTTGAGATTACAGAGACGGCCCTCCAAGAAAGAGGGCGAGGTGTTGTTGGTTATGCATTACATGATAAAGTCAATTTATTACAAGTATTAATGCATTACAAAGTAACAGCGGGTGTAGATTCTCTATTTCTTTTGGCTCAGCATGTTTATAATAAGACCCAAAAGCGCATGAGCCATTATTTTGAAGAGTTAATAAAAAAACATAACTTGAGTCCAAATAGTGCCAAAAATCTTTCAGGTAAAAAGAATTCAAAATTTATTCAGCAATATACCTTAAATGATGTGCTTAAAATCGCTGAATTAATGACTCAAATTAATCCTTTTTATCTGCAAATTTTAACGCTGGGTAAAATTGCATATAAAGCTAGAAATTTTCTAAGCCCAACATTTTTACTCGATCAAGGCAAGGTTACTTACTTTTTCAGCTTTCTTAATATTTCCATAGCATGGCAAAAGCATACATCATCTGATTTTACGATTGTCATTACACAGGGAATCGAGAGTAGTTTTCAACAAGATTCTGTGATTGAACGGCACTTATTGGGCCATGAAGGGCTGGATCGACTTATTTCTGATTTAAATGTAGTGACTACCCTCAATCAAGATCGTGCCATTGTAAATATTATTGGCGATACCTATTTAGGTGAATATTACACTGAGCGACGTCGTAAACGAAAAGTATTTGATCCTTTATTGAATCATGGCTATGACTATAGCTTTGAAAAACTAAACTTTTTTTTAAATGCAGCCGATATTAATCTAGCCAATCACGAAGCATGTTTTGTAAATAATCAAATTCAATCTCCCTTGGTTGGATTGAAAAAATTTATATTGGGTGCACAGGATGTACCAACAGTCAATGCGCTTAAAAAAGCCAATATTCATTATTTATGTTTAGCAAATAACCACACTGCTGACTTTGGTGCAGTAGGTATCACACATACACTAAAAACGTTGCAAAATGCGCAAATACATTATGTAGGAGTAGGAGAAAATGAGTTTGAAGCATGCACGCCCATGAGAATTCAGATTAATGGTCGTATTATTTCTTTCTATTCTGGCTATTGGCATCGAGCCACTAACGAAAAAATATTTAAATTTTATGCCACACCTTCTTCTTCTGGTGTTGCGACCTTAGAAAGTGTGTTGTATGAAGCAGTTGCATTAGAAAAGCAAAAATATCCATCGCATTTTATTGTGGTGTTGGCACATTGGGGAGTAGATTTCTTACCGACTCAAGCCTATCAAAAAACACTCGCAAACCGATTGGTTCAACAGGGGGCAGATTTGATTCTAGGTCATGGTGCTCATACTTTACAGTCGATGGAAACGATCCAAGATTCAACCGTTATTTATAGTTTAGGTAATGGTATTTTTAATAGCGATGGTGAATATGATGGTTATCCAGATGCTTTGCCATTTGGCATGATTGCACAATTGATTTTTGAGAAAGATAGTTTAAATCTACGCCTATTGCCAATTCAATCTAATAACCGTGAAACCATGTGGCAACCCGATTTTGTACAATTAGATGATTTTAATCAAGTGGCTGATTATTATGGAGATATCGATTTTAATGCTATTAACCGCGCGCAATGGCCCTATTATTTCGAGAAAAAAATTCTCTAGTTTAGCGGGACTTTAATTTTTGATAATGTTCTTTAATGATCTGAATTTGTTGATCATTAAAGCCTATATTACGTTGCCCACCACTGCCGTCACAGCCACCTTTACTTGCCATCAAGTTAGTGGTGTCTTTAAATTTTGCACCTTTAACACAAACATGACGTAAACCAAAGGCATGTCCCATTTCATGGGGGAGAGCAGCTTGAATGTTGTAATTTAGTCGCTCCCAATCAAGTAGTATGATAGGTCGTCCATTGTTATGAAAGCCCCAACTATCTGCTGCCTTAAATCCTGATTTTGAGCTGTAGCTATCAAAAATAAATATATAAACTTCAGCTTCTTTACTCTTTGATGGAAAGCACTGCCGGAAAATTTTAATAAGTGCCGGTCGTTCCATAGGTTTAGGGCTTTCTAAAAGATGGCTGAGTTTGCAGTTTAATTGTTTGAATTTTTGATATGGAATGTATTTATTTAACTCGAATTTAAAAATGGGTTGATTTTTCTCAGTGACAAAATAGCGATTTAAAATATCTACTTCTTTTTTGATTTGGCTTAGGTTATCAAATTTTTGGGCTTCAACGTGGTTAGTTGAAAATACAAAATTTACTTTAATAATGGGAAGTGCCATCGCACATTCTCCAAGAAAGAATAGAGGAATAGTTGCTAGTATTTTCATATTAATCATATTATTTTTCGGTGGTGTTTCAAAAAGTATGCTGAGAACAATATGGCTTTTGATAAAATAGAGGTATGAAAATAACGCTACAAATCAAATGTCCTACCTGTCTAAGTAACAATATAAAGAGAAATGGCATCAAAGTAGATGGGAACAAAACCATCAGTGCAAAGATTGCAAACGTCAGTTTATTGGTGATCATGCATTAAGCTATCAAGGGTGTAACTCAGGTATTACCGGCAAGATATTACATTTAATGGTCAGAGGAAGCGGTGTAAGAGATATTGCTGAAGTCGAGCGTATCAGAATTGGCAAGGTATTACGAACCTTAAGTGAATCGATCTATCAGATTCAGCCTAAACAAAGTCACTACGAATGTCTTGAAGTCGATGAACTTTGGACTTTTGTAGGGAATAAGCAAAATAAACAATGGCTTATTTATGCCTACCATCGAGAATCTGGAGAAATTGTTGCTTATGTTTGGGGTAAGCGGGATTTAGCAACGGTTCAACGTCTTAGAGCTAGACTTAAAAAGCTTGGGGTTCAATATGCTCGAATTGAGAGTGATCACTGGGATAGTTTTATCACAGCATTTCAATGTTGCAAGCAAGTGATCGGTAAGTTTTTTACCGTCGGTATTGAAGGTAACAATTGTAGAATTCGTCATCGAATCAGGCGTGGATTTAGGAGAAGTTGCAACTTTTCTAAAAAGCTCGAAAATCATTTTAAAGCCTTTGATTTGACTTTCTTTTACCTTAATAACGGATTTGTTTAACGCCAGCATACTTTTTGAAACACCACCGATTTTAAATTAGAATAACTAAAAACTATAAAAAATTGGAAGAATAAAATTTAAAAAGATATTTTATTACAAATGCTTACTAACTTTATTTTGATTTGTGAAATAAAAAATAAAAAAGTGTTATAACTATTTGTATTAATATTTTGACCTAATTTTGTCATGAGTTTTGATCAAACGATAAAAATACTCTCGTATTTTTTTATCAATTTGTTCTACCCTTATCAACCAAAACAGAAGACTTGGAATACATCAAAGCTAAGCTGAAACAACTAGAAAAAATCAGGCCAGGCAACAACAAGAGTAAGCAGAATAATTTTAAAAAAATTTATGTAAAACTCTGGCATCGTATTTTAGAACTTTTGAAAACAGATAGAGCAGTACGTGCAAATGTCCAATATATTCCGCAGATTCAGCTTATTTGCGATATGGAAAAATATATCGATTCAAAAATGGCATTAGAAATTTTTAATACACGTAAGGAACTCACTACACCACTACTACTTGAATTTTTTGACATACGTAACGATGAAACGAGACAAAAAGTCATGGAGAAATGTTCTAAGAAGCAGCTTGGTATGATCGAGACTTCAACTTTAATCAATGCAGAGCAAGAGTGAACGAATGGAAGTTCAAAAAAAGAGAGAACGGAGACAAGATCTCTTTTTAACACAATACCAAGAGTACAGAACAAAGTTTATTTCGCATGCTGTATTTGATGATTTAGATGAAAGTGATAAGCAGACTTTTAGTGATTTTGGAAAAACTGCGCATAAGGTTTTTCACGAGATAATTAAAGCGCGTAAACTGGGTGAAGAATATCGAGTTGCAGCCTTAAGCTTTTTTGCTTCGGGTGATGTATTAGACCATGCTGGATGGTCATACCTCATTTTGAGAACGAGTTATTTTGTTGAAGCGCTTTATATAAAATTAGCCGTTATCCCAGATTCCCAAGCTAAACAAAAAGAAATTTTTGATTTATTTCGATATATTGCAAAATCAATTCTACAACAAAGTGAAGAAAGTTCTTTAAAATACGAGAGTAAAAGGCTCTTAGAATACTTTATAGAATATATGTTAGAACTCGAACAGGACAAGGTGACGAGTGACTGGGAGAGTTTCCTTAAGAATAAAATAAATCAAAAATTGCCCGAGTTCACTCAAACTAAGGTGCTAAATTATATAAATGACTTAAAAATTATCTTTAAACGATTAAAACAAGGGAGGATTGTAAAACGCTCGCGTCGTAAAAAAATAAAAATTTCAGATTGGCCGACAAAGAAAAAATTAAGAAGTTTCCAAAAGAAGAGAGAACAAAGACAGCTTATTAAAGGATATCCAGCATATATTCAAGCTCGACAGGAGATCTTTTATGCTGATGATGGAGATGTTGAATTTATAGATGAGGGGATTGCTGTACATACAACATCTAAATCTACAGCTCGTTTTAATACAGTATTGAACAATCATAGTGAACATTTGATGAGGCATCGTCAAAGACGTCTACAACCGTTTGTAACCAACACAAATTACATGAGCAAAGATGTGATTCAACATCTTATCTATATTTTGAAGGGTGAGTTATATAATGCTCCTACTCAAGATTCAGCGATTGCAGCAGCATGCTTATTGAGTTTAGCGACGGGTTTATCACCAAGGCATTTGCTTCAATATAAACAACTGATTGATGAGGGAGTGCTTATTAAAGGTGGTAGTTCTAAAAAGCCGGAGTATCGACTCAGATTACATTTAGATATTACAAAACAAAAAGTTGAAACTTTAAAGATTCACCAACTGAATAAAACAGTGACGCATGATCTCCATGTATCAAGCAGTTGGTTTGAATATCTTATTTTGAATGGATCACAACAGGTACTTACAGTACAAGAGATCAATCAAAGACTCAAAAAATGGACTCAGAATCAGGGGCTAGGTTCAATTACTGTTGAGAAACTCCAAGCCCAGCTGTATTTCTATATTTTTCACCGTACTTTTAATGAATATATTGCCCATGTGCTATCGGGCAAAGATAGCACCCATGAGCTACCGAGTAGTTTCTACAATGGTGTGAGCGCATCGGAATTGAATCAGCATTATTTGATCTACTTAGAGACACTCAGTGTTGAAGAAACGAAAACAGAAATTGAAATGCTTAAAGAGCAGTTTGTTAAACATGAACCTGCGTCTATATCACGTTTTGGTAGCCAATTAGCACTCAATCAAAATTATGTTGGTCAATTTTTTACACGATTACATGCCATTTGCGTTGATAAAATACAGATACATCAACATATAATTGAGCGAATTAATGCCTATAGTGCTTGGATGTGGCATATCAGCTTATTGTGTCTAACACGCCGTCCTCGGGAAAACTTATTAGGAAAGTATAGTGACTACGACTTAAAACTAAAGTTGTTGTATGTAGATGATAAGCAAAACAGTCAATCACGAAAAGATGGTCGCTATATACCGCTCCCAGCATTTTTTATCCAAGCTTTTAAACGTTATACGCAATTTTTAAATACGGTCACTCAGCAGTACGCAGAGCTCCTCCGATTTGTATTTGGGAAAAAGATTACATTGCAAGATTTGTTTGGCCAAGTGATCCATTACCCGAAATCGTTACCGACCACTGCTGAGGAATGGGCAAGTAAGAAAATTAAGATTGCTGCGCTTAACCGAAGTTGGATTAATGACTATATTGAAGGTCATCAACTCAGCAGTTTATATAATAACTGGCTACGACACTTTGATATGAATATGTTGATGGAGCAAGGTTTGGCTTTTAATGTCATACAAGCAGTTTATGGACATGATCAGCGTAATCAGGAGCTCTTTTATCGCTATTCATCTGCATCTTTACCACAATATATCAATCAATTTACCCAAAATATTGATCGCATGATTAAGCAATTGCAGATTGAGCATCTGTCATACATTTCAGTACTACAATCTGAGGGCTTATCATGAGTATAGATGAGTCATTGATTCAAAAAATTCAGGTTCAGGTTGATTCTGTATTTGCCGAAATGAAAAGTCAGATTAAGAGTTTAAGAGACCGACCTGAATTATTAGATAACACACTAAATACCTTGTGGTACGAGTTTTATGATGAATTTATTTGTTTTTTAGAGCAGAAGAAATTTACTCGGAAAGATACTCAAAAACCGTATATTCAAGCTATTGAAAAATATTTTTTATCTTTGCGTCAGACCTATTTATCTCAAGCAAAGAATGCGTATCCAATCAAAGTATGGCCTAAAACTACTTTTCTAAAACCTATACCCAGACAACTTCGTAGTACTGAATCACATCTTCGGCAAGGACAAAAACATTATCATATTGCTATAGCCTTAAAATCCTATTGGAATTGTCCATACAAGGATGAAGTTACTCCGGAATGGTTATGGGGGAATTTTTATTTAAGTCTGATGTACTGCTCTGGCTGTACTGATCTAAGTCAATTAACAGCAATTGGTAATACCCTGGTCAACGCTATTGTCAAAGATGAACTCCAAATCTGTACTAAACTTTATCATGCTGGATATAAAACAATCATCCAACCACTCGCACTGCATTATCGAGTACCACAGCGTGCTTATGGTAATCAAATCGAAAATAGACAGGTGTATCAGTGGCGTTATATTTGGCTTAATCCCTATGCACAGTTGTTTATACAAGGGATAAAACAGCATGGCTCTCAAGCCTTGAATCAGCAGATGCAACGATACGTTTTGGAGTCTATCTCTACTGTATTAGGGAAATTACCTAAAGAAATTGATTTGAGTCATCAGATCGTAGGT
Organism: Acinetobacter sp. P37; assembly: GCF_057480965.1. NCBI lineage: Bacteria > Pseudomonadati > Pseudomonadota > Gammaproteobacteria > Moraxellales > Moraxellaceae > Acinetobacter > Acinetobacter sp. P37. Next base: position 13,692 of record NZ_JBLIYY010000023.1, read on the forward strand.
CTGAAAAAACTACTACGCCATAATGATAAACAGTTAGCAGAGCTTCGTTCACTTACACCTTTTGATCATTCAAACTTAGCCATTGAGCTTGACTCTTATTCGGGCTTAGATATGTGCTTAAGCGAGGTTATGCGAGGTCGTCTCAAAACGGTGTCGTTAACACCTATTGATCAGGCGAGAGCATGGTTAGATCACAACATCTTGCAGACGCAGTTAACACATATTGAGCGGGATATACCACTACAGACAGAAAAGGCGGTACCAGACTTAATTACAGCTCACCAGCAACTCAAAGAAATTCCATTTGAATTGATGCTATTTGAAAAAGAACAGACTGAAGTTGATAAGCGTCAGAAACGGCAGCGTAAAAGTGAACGTGTGAAATGGATCAGATGGACAAGCATTCAGAAGCGACTAGAAGAAAAGAAGCCTCACGTTGGCCTGTATGAAAAAAATCTAATAGAAGCACAGCTCAGGCTACTGGGTTGGATTTTTCATCTTAAGTCTCAAAAGATGAAACTCAATAGCATCGAGCGGTATTTAAGTAGTATCGCTAAAGATTACTTATTCCATGTCTATATGTTCCCAGGTGATATAGATAACATGGATCAAGAAGATTGTGAGGAACTGTACGACGCTATCCTAGATAGTATTGATGATCGAGATCAAGCCAAACGTGAGACTGATCCTAAGGCCAATCACGGACGTGCACAGTATGCATTTGGCAGACTTAAAGCATTTCATCAGTTTTGTATGAAACAATACCGTGTCCCTAAGGTCGGTACCTTTCAATACAATGATTATCATCGTGTACAATTTTGTCATGCCAAATTAATTAGCCCAAAATTGTTCAATCAGCTTAAACAGGTACTAAGTTTAAAGATTGAAAAATGTCAAACAACTAAAGAGCAAGCGTATCTTTTTCAGCTACAGCTCATGTATTTACTCGCATTTCGTTTGGGGATGCGATTGAATGAAATTAGGGGACTTACATTGGCAGAGGTCATTTGTCCTGAACTGATTTGGCGTAATGATACGCTGACCAAACCTGTGCAGATCCGTTTTAATTTACGTAACAATGTTTATCGGAAACTCAAAAGCCAAAACGCTAAGCGTCAGCTTGATCTGAACGCCGTCATGCTCGATGAAGAGTTGGCATTAGTACAGCAATATCTAAAACAATGTATTACACATAATCCAGCGAAAACTAATCATGCGGACAAATTGATTTTTGCCCAAGATGGCGAAATTTTAAGTGAAGCTTATATTAGTGAAATGACCCAAGTGATTTTTGATGAGATATTGGGTGAAGGGCATGGTTATACTTTCCATAACTTTAGACATAGTGCCGCGAATCATTTAGCAATCGCTTGGTTAGGCTCAAAAGAGATGATCATGACCTATACGGATTACACTTGGAGCCGGTGTAAAGTCATGCGTCAGCATTTATTTGGAGAAACTGCAATTCAGCATGAAGCTGTCATACAACATAAGTGGCGGTTACTAGCTGACTGGATGGGGCATGCAAACATAGAGCAAACAGCATCTCACTATCTACATGTGCTGGATTTGTTGGTGATAGATCGAATTTATCATTTGCCTTGTACAATTCATCGGGACACGATCAAACTGATACTTCAAAATGACTTAACAAGTGCTAACACAGAAATTGTAGATCTTAATCATATAATACGAAAAGGCCAGTATTTCGATTTTTATCATGCCACTTATGCACTCAAAAAAGTGGATTCAGTTAAACCTGTTCAGCCTAAAATAAGTAAAAATGTATCTGTATCTACCATCATCCATGATTACATTAAATATAGAGCTTATGAGGACCATGATTGGGTATTACGCAGTAAAAAGCTCGCTACTAAGTGGATGGCGGTAAAAAAGCCTCAAAATAATGAGGATTTTAGTGAAGATGAACTCATCTCCTTATATGAAAAAGCCTTAAAGAAAGGTTTTGAAGCAAAGCAATGCGTAGAGATTTCAGCACTGCCAAAGCGGGTTCAACATCAGGTTTTAGAAGCCTTGAGTATTTTAATTGAACATGGAAAGCTGAGAAAAAACTTTATTCATTTTCAATATCGTTTTGATAAGCAAAATAGGCCACGTGTCGATTGGTCCATTCAACATCTGATTACGGGACTGAAGTATTTACTCCCTGAGGATACGCAGCTAAAAGTTGATAATGATCCACCGGATAAGTCACAAAAAAGTCGTGAAGTGAAATTAAGCTTTATCAATGAAAACAATAAAAATACGACACTTTGTATTGCGTTTATTATGTTGATACATGCGATTCAGCAAGAAAAATTGAGCATTTAAAATGAATTGTTTTAATGTGTCTAAGGCAAGCTGTATTGAATATAAATCAATATAGAAAGGGACGAGCGATATCGTCGCTGAAGTTGTAGGTTAAAATCGTTTCTCAATGATAAGCGAACTCTGATATCGTATATATACATGGCTGAGATGTATCCAACTGAATGAAAACAATAGATTATTACAATAAACAGGCTGATCAATTTATAAAGTCGACCTTGAATGTGGATATGGAAGCACTATACCAACCTTTTTAGAGCAATTAGCACATGATGCCTACATTTTAGATTTAGGTTGTGGCTCAGGTCGGGATACTTTGGCTTTTAGAAAAAAGGGCTATTACGTAGATGCGATTGACTATTCTGAAGAACTTGTAAAAAAAGCGACTGAACTTACAGGGTTGAAAGTACGTTATCAAAGTTTTTATGACTAGCAGAATATGAAACATATGATGGTATTTGGGCATGTGCCTCTTTACTACATTGTGCTCGTAATAGACATCTCTGATGTTTTAAAATGTATTCATGCTGCATTAATGAATAGTTCATCTTCATATCAGCATGTTGAAGAGCAAGATCTTGAAAAATTTGCAGATTATTGGATAGGTCTGTCACCAATTCTCATTCATAGTTTGCCAGTTACTTGTATTCCTAGTAGACCACTTTAATTAAAATTAGGAATTTCATTCACTGGATATATTAATGTTAATGGATTTGATGTTAAAGAAATGAAGCCAAAACGCTGATAAAATTCCATCGCTTTTTGATCTTTTGCATGTATTACAACAAAATTTACACCAATAATTTGAGCAACTTTTGAAACTTGTTTGAGAGCATGTGCTAAAAGCACTTTTCCAATTCCTTGCCCTTGAGTCACTTTATCAACGGCAAAGCGACCTACAACAACACAAGGGAGTGGATAACGAGGTAAGCGTTTGGTGAGTACGGTATCTACTAAATCGAATCCAATAGAGGTACTAGATAGACAGTAAAACCCTATCACATTTGAAGCATGATCAACAGCAACATACGTTTTACTTGTCCCTGATTTCTGATGTTGGGACGCATATTGTTTAATGAACTTATTTAAGTCATCTTGCCCACAATTAAATGATTTTCTTTGGTGATGAGTTTGTAAAATCTCAATTCTCATCTAATAAACCCATTAATTTCTTCATTTCATCGTTTGCTGGGCGTGGATTTTCAAGCAAATTCATTAACATATCACGATCAGCATTATTTACTTTCAACTCATGGTTAGATTTAAGTAAGTCTTTTGCTCGTTCAAAGGAGGATTGCAGCATAAAAGAACTTACACTGAGGCCTAATAAATTCGCAGCTTGCTCAATCACATTCTTTGCATCTGCTGTTGAACGAACATTAATTCGTTCAGTTGCTAAATTAGCCATTTCTTCACCAATAAGTACATCATTTTGATGTACAAATTATAACATATCAAGATGTAGCATCAAGAGTTAAATTTTTCGTACTGATCTGAGGATATTTGATTAGAAAATAACTGGTTTACCAGAAACAGGAATGAGTGGTAGGCTTACAAAAGAATCCGCAAAAAATTAGTAAGATGAAATATTGACATCCTCCCCCTTAAAAGAGGGTGATTCCTACAGCTAGACGCTTATGGGTAATCCTCCCATAAATAACCGAAGTTAAAAGTAGAGGTTAAGCAGCCATGAGAGGTGGCTTTCCTTTGTTGGCTTGATGTGGCCTTTCATGGTTGTAATGCCTGAGTAGCACTGCTACGCAAGAGTTTGTTGCATAATCTTGCACTTCATCCAAAGTATCAAATAAATGTTTGCTCAGCCAACTATAACGTATGGTTCGATTATAACGCTCAACATATGCATTCTGTTGTGGTTTGCCTGGTTGGATATATTCAATACGAATACCTTGTTCGGTTGCCCAACGTACAAATTCGTTACTGATAAACTCTGGTCCGTTGTCGCATCGGATCACTAAAGGCTTTTCCCGATATTCCAGTAACTGATTGAGTGTTCGAATCACTCGCATTGCTGGCAATGAGAACCCCACCTCAATCGCTAAACCTTCACGACGGTAATCATCAATCACATTCAATAATCGGAACTTACGACCATCAGCAAGCTGATCGTGCATGAAATCTAATGACCAAACCTGATTTGCACGGATTGGCTCTTTCAGTGGTTCAGGTGCATGTCTTTTCAGCCTTCTTCTTGGTTTAATGCGCAGATTTAATGCCAATTCACAGTAAATACGGTAAACACGCCTTGCGGAGCAGTGCTCCTCATTCCAATCGTAATTTTCAACATGGCGTAAATAAGAGAAACACAGACTAAAACCCCAATCGGTGTTTTCCTCTGTCAGCTCAATGAGCTGTTGCGCAATGAGTGCATTATCATCACTATGTTTAGACTGATAACGGTAGCAGGTTTCACTGATGCTAAATGCACGGCAAGCTAGGCGAATGCTAATAGCATGCAGTGCTACTGCCTGTTGTGCCATCTGACGCCGGTGAGATGGCTTCACCACTTTTTTGACATCGCTTCCTGGATGATCTCTGCCTTTAATCGTTCCTCAGCATAAATCTTTTTAAGTCTTGTATTTTCTGCTTCCAACTCTCTGAGTCGAGCCATTAATGATGTATCCATACCACCATATTTGGCACGCCATTTATAGAAAGTAGCATTACTCATACCGTGTTCACGACAAAGGGCAGCTACGGGTGTCCCAGATTCAGCCTGCTTCAAAATGGACATGATCTGGCTATCAGTAAATTTAGATGTTTTCATGCAGAATCTCCTGCTCGTATCTTAAGAGAAAATTCTACTTTTAGATCCTATTATTTTTAGGGGGGATTACCATGGCTTGGATCCGTATGCCTATTTAAGGGATGTGCTGAAAAGGCTGCCGACGCATAAAGCGACCCAAATAGAAGAATTACTGCCACATCGCTGGAAATCCAACTCAAATTAAAAAATAGGCATGGGGTTCAGCGGACGCTTACAATTATTTTTCATTCACTATGTTTGTAGGCTCACCTGCCACATTCCAGAAAAAAACCGAGACATTAAGCTCGGTTTTCAATAGAACTCTAAATTTTAAAGATACTGTTCTAAAAAGTATGCAAAAAATAGGAGGAATGTACCTGAAATACCTGACACAATAACCAAATAATGTAAATAAAAGAATAAGGGATAATTTTTCAACATTTCTTTTAGTTGTGAATCACCTATTTTTTGATATACATTATTCCCATAGTAAGCTTTAAATGAAGTATTAAACTTTATATTTGATATTTCTCTCCAATAGGCACTGGGCAACATACTCAAATGAAAGAAATCAAAGGGCTCCATCAATCTTGTAAATCGTTTCTCATTCTTATATAAAATTTGGCAAATTCCTTTTAGATAAATATTGGTATAGATATAAAGGCTTATGAAAAATACCCACAGCAAAATAAAAAATAAAAGCCCCAACGTTATGAATGGAATCTTTTTAAATAAAATTAGTATAATTTCCATACTTATTTGCTTACATTTTCTTCAATAACATCATAAGCCGTTCCTGCACCCCATCCAACAATCTCAGCTGTACCTTTAGCGGCAATAGCAGCTCCAGCAGCAACAATACCAATTAATCCTGTTCCACCTGTCGCAAGTCCGACAATTAAATAACTTGCATAAATTCCAAAACCAATACCAGCGCCAACTTTAGCAGTCTCAACAACTGTTGTTCTTGCTTTGTCTTCGGGTGCAGCTTCATACACTTTTATGCTCGAACCTACAACATCCGTAGCAATAGACACATAACCCGCTATCTTTAGTTGTGTCGCAAACTTACCTATTTTGCCCATTTCTTTGGCGTATTCTTTGAGTCCACCTTTAAAGTTATTGTCTCTAACCAATGCCGATTGCTTCAACATACGGCGCATATTGGTAGTTTTAATCGACTGATCCCAACGCAAGAATTTCTTAGTTCCTTCGTTATCTAACTCCCTATACAAGTTTGCATACTTCTGTTTGAACTGGGTAAAGTTTTTAGGGTTTGCTAACCCTAAGCCTTTGGCTTGTTCTTCAGCATACTTTAGAGCGAGTTCACCATGTATTCGATATTTTCGACTGGTTTTCTCTTCTGCCATTACTAAGGCAGCATCTGAAAGGTCTCTTATCTACCTCCCCCCAATAAATCAATACTTTATCTAAATATCTTGCTGTAAAATATATCCTGCTACTAAAAGCAATAATCCCAAACCTGATGAAATAAAAATAAGATATTGAAAAATAAAGTAAAACCTATACCCACTAAGCAACTCTACTAACTGCTCCTTATTTAACTGGTAATAAAACTCCTTGCCATACAACTTTTTAAAAGATTTATTATATTTAATATTTAATACCTCTCTCCAAAAAGTAGTTGGTAGAAAACTAAGGGCGATAAAGTCAAAAGGTTCTAAAGGACTACTATATTTTTTCTCATTATTAAATATAATTTTGCAAACACCCCTTAAATTAATATTTAAATATATATAAAATACCAAATACATGAATATAGAAAGAAGAATAAATATAAAACCAAAAGCGAACAAGGCAAATATATGATCTGAAACCAATAAGTTGATAATTTTATTCATTTATACTTTCCACTTTATCATGGCTGTGTTGCACAAAGATTTCATAACTATATGATTTTAAAAGTTTTGATTGTTTTTTGATCCAAAATTAAATTTATTTAAATCAGATGCTTACATATTTATGCAACAAAGCCTCAATAACATCATAAGCCGTTCCTGCACCCCATCCAACAATCCCAGATGTACCTTTAGCGGCAATAGCAGCTCCAGCAGCAACAATACCAATAACAATTAATCCTGTTCCACCTGTCGCCAGTCCGACAATTAAATAACTTGCATAAATTCCAAAACCAATACCAGCACCAACTTTAGCAGTCTCAACAACTGTTGTTCTTGCTTTATCCTCTGGTGCAGCTTCATACACTTTTATGCTCGAACCTACAATATCCGTAGCAATAGACACATAACCTGCTATTTTAAGAAAAAAACCGAGACATTAACTCGGTTTTCAATAGAACGCTAAAATTTATTTAAAAAATATACTTCTCTAATCCTACACCCAAAAATAGAAGACATATACCGAGAAAACCTGACAACATGAAAGAGTAATGAAAATAAAAGAACATTGGATAATTTCTCAACAACTCTGTTAACTGAGAGTCACCTATTTTGTAATATACATTATTCCCATAGTAGGCTTTAAATGATGTATTAAATTTTATATTTAATATCTCTTTCAAATATGCACTGGGTAAGATACTCAAATAAAAAAAATCAAAGGGTTCCATTAATCTTTTAAATCTCTTCTCATCCTTATATACTATTTTACAAATTCCTTTTAAATAAATATTGGTATAAATATAGAGAATTATTAAAAAAAACCATAGTAAGACAAAGAAAAAAAGACCTATTAAACTAATAAATAAACCTGGTCTATCTTCAAACATGGACAATAAAATTCCCAACATTATTTATTCCTAGCTTCATCCACATAGTCATAGGCTTCACCTACAACATATCCTGTAAGTTCTGATGCACTTTTTGTAGCAAGTGCAGCAGAAAAAGCAACTATACCAACTACCACTAATGCTGTTCCACCCGAAGCTAAACCAATAACCAGTACGGTTGAAAGTGCACCTAAGCCAATACCAGTACCAACTTTAGCAGTCTCAACCACTGTTGTTCTTGCTTTATCCTCTGGTGCAGCCTCATATACTTTTACGCTTGAACTTACAACATCTGCACCAATAGACACATAGCCTGCTATCTTTAGTTGTGTCGCAAACTTACCAATTTTGCCCATTTCTTTGGCGTATTCTTTGAATCCGCCTTTAAAGTTATTGTCTCTAACCAATGCTGATTGCTTCAACATACGGCGCATATTGGTGGTTTTAATCGACTGATCCCAACGCAAGAATTTCTTAGTTCCTTCGTTATCTAACTCCCTATACAAATTTGCATATTTCTGTTCGAACTGGGTAAGGACAGAGTTTTACGCTCCATTTGATAAAGTGTGACGATCTCAGGTCTATACTAAACGCAACTAATCAACCTCCTATGAAAATCGTCAGAACTGGTCAAGATGTCATGGAGTTTTTAGAGGATTGATTTTTAAGACATTGTTTTATTTTTATTTGATCAGTGTGATTTTAATGAAGTATTGCGGGATTATTACTCAATTTTAATTTATGTCATAATTTATTAATCTTAATTTCAGATAAAAATCAAGGAAAAAATTAATGTCGAGAAAGGTAATAATGACTACAAATGAAAGACATCTTCAAGCATTAAATCAAATGCGTGCTAGCTACCGTGGTGTACAGCTTTTAAGGCAAGATAGAACTAGATTTATGCAAGATGAGTCTATTGTTCAATCCAGCTTATCTTCTACAAGCGATAGTAGGTATCCTGCATGTGATGAATTATCAATAGAAATGGATGATAGAGATGTGTTGAAAGAAACTGCTGAAGCTATGTACGCATCTACAGGTGATACAATTTGGTTAAGCTTTTAAATATAAAATTTAAGTGCTTTATATCGTTTCAATGAGCAGAGTTCAAAATTGCTTGAGTACGTCGTCAATTGATATTTCCTCTTCTACATAGAAAACACCATTTTGGTCTGCTTTCATTTTTTTAATAGTATTACCTTGGATTTTATGGATGTCTAGTAGATCTTTAAGTATTTGATCTGCAATTTTATTTTTCCAATCATTTTCTGGGTCTAAAGGATTCGACATGAGTTTCTCCTAGTTCATGGTGTAGAAGCTAAATCAACAGTTCTATAGGATGTAAGATATTAGAGTTGGTTTAAATTGCTTCAATACGAGTATGACTACTTAAACTTCGATGATCAAATTTTCTCTAAACCCATTTTTACCTTGCTCTGGCGGATAACCCAATGGATTGATCACTAATCTACATCCATCGACTACAGTATCCACTGATGTATGCGTATGTCCTGCAATCCATAACTTAAAGCCTTTTATATCTAAGTCATTAATAAAATAGGGATTGAGTGCAGATGCAACAGGATGCGTACCCCAATATGGATCAAGACAAGCTAAATGAGGCGGGAAGTGAGTAATGACAATCACATTATCTTGATCCTTAAATTTCATAATATTTTCATGATATTTTTTAAATAATTCTATGTAGTCATTAGCAGTTATCGTTCGATGATCACTGTCAATCATGATTTGATCGAAATCATAAATCGATTGTTCAGCATCTTTTTGGGACTGTAAAAGTACCTCAGGAGATGTAAGTGGTGAATTGGAGCGAAAGTTCGTAAATAACGTGCCACCTACAAATATTTTATCTTGAATTTTCATATGGTTGTCATCAAGTAGTGCATTTTTTGGGTAGTTTTCTTTCAAGAAATTCACGACTGAACTGTAGTTAGAGCTGTAGTAATCATGATTACCTAAAACAAAGATAAATTTTTTATTCAGAGATTTACATTTTTCGGCAAACTCAATTGCACCACTTAAGCGATTAGAAAAATCGCCAGCGTGAATAATGACATCAGCTTGCTCTGATATTGAATATTTGGAATTGTGAGTATCCGATAAAATTTGCAGTTTCAATCTACTTCCTTTATTAAATCACGCTGCTTAAATATATAGAGTTTCATTGCGATCAGTTTACATCAACTAAATATTAGAAATTATAAGATACTCATCTGTATCCTTAAGCCTATAAAAATATAGGTAATTATTTTTGAATCAATTGATCAAATATTAATCATAAAATTTGACCAATTGAATTTATGCACATAAGATAAAGATGTTACAGCAAAATCTGTGACCAGGCGTGGAAACCTGAATTTACTACAGAAGCAGTAAACCGCTTTGGCGGTTTTTTGCGTTAACTATGTTTAGTCTATCGTAATGGTAGGCCAAGCAGGGCAGTCTATGACTGGCCGTCTTCTGTAGTACGGTATTTCCACCCCTGTTTGGCTTGCCTCCATCTCGTGGAAAAGTTGGAAGCTTGTTTGTAATTAATTACTACAGGAACTAGACATGAACACTTTCTATAATATCCCTTATTTTCTCAAAGCTATTTCTTCTGTTCTTAAAGAATAAAATTTTCGAAATAAATTTTCGTCATGTTTAATTAATTCTACTTTTATAAATTTCGTAATCTTACGAGATATAGAGAAGTATTGCATAGAGAAAATAAAATGGCCCGTACTAAGCTTTTAACCAATATTATTCAAAGAAAAATGATGGTGCCTGACGAAATGTCGCACTCAAATCTGCACCATAACTTTGAAATATCACTTTATGACTTCGCCAACCATGAGATCCTAGAAAAACTATATAAAGCAGACAATCAACGCTCCACAGAGTGTTGGAGCCCTGCTGAAATTCAGGAGTTTATTCTAAACTGTTTGAATGATCGTAATGTCAATTTATGTGTTCGCTATTGGAAAGATGCTGCTGGTAATATTTATATCATCGATGGTGGGCACAGGATTTCAATCATTTATGCTTGGATCAAAAGATACTTTATTGATGAGCAAGTAATAGGAGCCCCAAAATTCACGGCACCACAAAAACGAGATATTCGTCAGATTCGTAATCGATTAGGTGAATTAGCTGATTTTCAAGAGTTATGTAGCGATTCTGAGTTTCAGCAAAAATTAAAATCAACCAAAATTAATTTTATTGAAGTGATTGGGACGCCTGAGGAAGCTCGAAAAGCCTTTTGTTCAATCAATTCGGATACGAAGCGATTAGATCCAGATGAAGAATATCATTTACAAAATAGGGGGAGTGATGCTTTTTATGTGATTTATGCGTGTTGTTATATAAACGATAATAAATCTAACTTGGCTGAACTGAATTACGAGCGGATAAATGAAGTGATCACTTTGGGTGAGCAAATTCATGATCATCTTTTTAAGATAATACTTTTAGAGCCGGATTTAACACACGGTAAAAAAATCGGCTTGGTCAATGAACTCCTGAATATCATGTGTGGTGATACTTGTCAGAATACTGTGAGTATAGACCAAGGTCAGCGTGTAGAAAATTTAATGCTAAAGCTTAGAGTTGTACTGTGTCGTATCGCTACACCACCGATTAGTATTCGGATTCCAAGTTTGGGCTTACACCCAAAACTATATTTTTATAAAGATAATCGTTTTCAAGTGACATCCTTTTTGGCTTGGTTCTCTATCGTCTATGAAATTGAAGAAGATTGTTTTGAAATACAGAATAAGAAGTTAGATTTTATTGGTTTTACCCGAGCACGCCGTGGTGTTGAAAGTTTAATTGAAAAAATTCCTGTGGCGATCAAAGAAACTGTCGGTAAGTTTGGTAGCGGGATCAGATCACATGAGCGATTGAAAAACGTCTATCAAGCATTTATCTGTATTGGACTCAATATGGATTTAGATTTCGAAGATGAAGTTTGTTTGAACACCGTCATTCTTTCGATGAGTCAATCATTTGATTATATTAATTTTAATAATTTTTACCTTGAACGTTTTGGTGGTGATTATGATGAGACCATTGTGGATGATGTTGTGAGCTTTGTGAAATCAGTAAGACTAACAAAGAAGAAAAAACCTCTAAATTTTTCACTCGCGACCAAAAGAAATCTTTATCAACGTGAGGAAAGGAAAACATGGAGCTATTGCGAAGTATGTGATAGCGCTCTATACCTTGAATCGACTGAAGTAGATCATCGAGAATCGAAAGCAGAAGGTGGTTACGGTGTTTTAGAAAATGGAGCAATTATTCACCCGATATGTAATCGTTTTAAGTCAGATCGTGCTTTGGAAGAAGTAAGAGCAGATTTATTTGACTAAAAAGATAAGGGAGCAAATGCTCCCTTATCTTTTTGTTTTTTAGTAGACTGGGGGTCAGTGTTTAGCCTAAGCAACCAATATGAAAACAATAGACTATTACAACCAATACGCAGATCAATTTTTACAAGCCACGTTGTATGTGGATATGGAAAGCCTATACCAACCATTTTTAGCTGAGTTACCAGATTCAGCACGCATCCTGGATTTAGGCTGTGGCTCAGGGCGTGACACTTTGGCTTTTAAAAATAAAGGCTATCAGGTAGAAGCGATTGACTATTCAGAAGAGCTGGTCAAAAAGGCAACGATACTGTCGGGTGTTAAAGTGAAACTCCAAAGCTTCTATGATTTAAGTGGGGTTGCTATCTATGATGGAATTTGGGCATGTGCATCTTTGTTGCATTGTGAGCGCAGTCGATTAGTTGAGGTTATTGGAAAATTAATCTCTGTTTTGAAGCCAGGCGGTGTGCTGTATATGTCATTTAAGTATGGCAATAGTGATCGAGAAAAAGAGGGGCGTCAATTTACGGATTTAGATGAGGCTCAAGCAAATGATTTACTTGAGCAGTTTGATAATGTTCAACAGATACAGCAATGGATCACGGTAGATCAGCGACCTGATAGACAAGAAAAATGGCTTAATCTGCTTTGGAAAAAACATGCTTAATTTTATTCCCACTGCACAAGAACAACTCAAATTTCTAAAGAATATTCAGCTGATTTTACAGTCAGGGAGTTTTAGTAGTACTTATAAATTTGCATTGCTAATTAGCCTAAGCCGATTGGCAATTGAAAAAGGTGAAGACTTAGGCGAGAGCTTAGCTCTTGAATATACCGATATTGCTGAAAAATTTATTGAGTTGTATTGGAAGCAGGCTGTGCCATATACCTTTAATGATGAAGGGCAACTCATCTTAAATCAAAATAATGGTAAACAAGCTGCCATTGTGAATCGCATTATACAGCTTCGGCAAAGCTACTCTTCTTTGGGGTTATTAAGACGAGATTCATTGGTGTGGTTGAAGCTAGTTAAAGATGTCGCTCGCACTGTAAAAGACATGCCAGTCCGCTACTTGCAAAACATCAATGGTCAAAATTTTGAGTTTTTATATCAGCTTGATCGGTGTGGAAAGCAGCTCATCCTTTTGCCTCAAGTCATGTTTTGTTTACGACAGTTCAGTGAAATCATCGAAGAGCTTTGCCAGAAACGTTGGATTGACTATATCCGTAAGAACAGCAGCAATGCACCTATTTTGAATCAGTTGCCGAATCTTGAACAATTCATGTTTGAGCCGAGTCGGAACCAATTAAATGCTGTGGCTAATGTGTTGGTCGAGCTACAGAACTGTAAATGCTTCTACTGCAGTAAACCGATGCGCAATGGCAATTACGCCGTTGATCATTTCATTCCTTGGTCTATGTATCCATCAGATACAGGTCATAACTTCGTGTTGGCAGATTCAAGCTGTAATTCTAAGAAAAGTAATCTACTCGCATCTGATGAGTTTTTGCATAAATGGCAGGAGCGAAATGAAGAGCAGAATTTGATTATTGTGGATCGGATATCAGTGCTCGGTTTTTTGACGGATAAAGAGCGGTCGCATAAGGTGGCTGAGTGGGCTTATGCACAAGGAAAAGAAAATAATTATTTGATGTGGACGGGGTAAATTTATAAGGAAGTGAAATGGCACGTTATCAGTATGCAAAAAATGAACATGGTGAAATTGTCAAAGCAGTTGATTTAGTCGGACAAGAAGAAAAATCTGAATACATTTGCCTGGGCTGTGACAATCCTTTAATTGCTAAGGTGAATGGCAAAATCAAGAAACCTCATTTTGCCCATAAGACTGTACTAGAGTGCAAGGGTGAAACTTACTTACACCGTTTGGGTAAACGTGCTTTTTTTGAAACATATCAAAAATGTTTAGCTGAAAATGAACCATTCTACATTACTTTTCATGTGCCTAAGAAATGCCAAAAATTTAAAAGAACCATTCGAAAACATTGTGATCTTGGTTATGCAGAGAAATGCTTTGATCTCACAAATTATTTTTCACAAATACAAGTTGAGAAGAGGCATGACCAGTTTATTCCAGACCTATTGTTAACCCGTCAAAATAATGCCGAAGATTGTATTTATATTGAAATTGCTGTGACTCATTTTTTGAGTGAGAAAAAAGAAAGCTCAGGCAAACGAATTATTGAAATACCATTAGATTGCGAAGAGGATGTCGAAAAAATATATAGGGCAGATTTAAAGCCAAGCGATGCTCACTTTTTGGGATTCAATCAAGAAAGTGCTCCAATCGTTGATGCTGATTGTAAATGTATGCACAAACGGTATTTTTTATTTCTTGTTTGGAATTCAGGTAAGGCTTGGCTAGGTTTGGAATATTTAGCAGATATAAAAGCTAAGTTATCGAAGTATCAAGATAAAATTGAATATAGCAATATTATTGAAACTGATTTGGAATTTGAGAACTCAAATGTACTGATGGGTTATGCACATGGGGATATGTTTATTTCACAGTTAAAACTTGCGGTTGAAAAGAAAGTACCTGTGAGGAGTTGTTTTTTGTGTAAATATAGTGGTGATAATTATAACTATACAGAAGGTCTACCTATCTATTGCAAAGCGAAGAAGAAGGCCTGTAATTCTAATCAGGCTGCGGAATGTGATTGGTATCGGCTGGCATAGGAAAAAAATAAATAAAATGATGGTTGTTTAATTTTTAACCTAATTTGTTGGGTTTTAGGCAAAATTGAGAAATTTCTTTCTTCATAATTCTTACATCGGTCTAGAAACGCCATGACATTCGTATATGTAAGGAGATAAAGATGAGTAAAGCAGGCTGGCCAAGTACCACAGGGAATCCTTCAGGCGGTGGTCGTGATAATAATCCACCACGTAAATAGGGAGCGCTACGAATGCACTTAAGATTGCAAGTAGCAGGTCCAAAAGGAGTTGGACTTTTTTCACCTGAAACTGTTGATGAATTGGAAACAATGTTAGGACATAAAGTTGTTCTATTAAAAGAACCACGTTCAGAATTTGGACTCGGTAGTGTTGTGAATGTCTTTAAGACTGCACAGTCTTTGAATATGCATTTAGACATTGGTGATAAAGATGATACATGGGATTTTCTTTTATTAGCTTATAAGCCTTTTGATAAATCAATTTTGAAAATTTATAAGAATGATGCGCTTTGGAAAATCAGACGTAGTTATGAAACTTTCCCAAGATGGTCACAAATTGATTATGAAGAAGCTGTGGAGTTCTTTAATGAGATTTCACAAGTAGCAGGCTGGCCTAGCACCACCGGGAATCCTTCAGGTGGTAGTCGTGATAATAATTCACCAGCTAAGTGATAGATCATATGAAAATTAAATTATTGGTCTCTGAAGCAAATGGCAAATATTTGTACGAACCTAAAACTGTTGCTGAACTTGAGCATATCTTAGGTGCGCCAGTTGTGCTTTTGAAAAAGCCGATCTATGCATTGGGGCTTGGCTGTGTGATTAATGTGTTTAGAACAGTTCAAGCTTTAAACATTAGGCTTGAGGTTGGTACAGCAAAGGATGATTGGGGTTTTATCATTCGTCCTGAGAATAACTTTAATCCAAGTACGGATATTGTTTACGAAGAAAATGCTTGGCGGCAGATTAGAAATTCACATACGGACTATCCTTTGTGGTCACAGATTGATTATGAAGATGTAGTAGCTTTCTTTAAGGAAATTCGTTTCGGAGGAGGTTGGCCGAGTAAAACAGGCAACTCCTCAGGTTCAGGTCGCTACAATAATGTCTAAGTGACTTTAGCTACATCATTAAACTGGGTAGGCCACTGAAAAGTGGCCTTTTTGCCATTGGGTACATAGAACATTTTCCATAAATCCATAAACTCACGAGTAGCGCTGAGTCCCTGTAAAACCTCAGGAGAATTTGTTTTCTGTGCTTCGTAGACTAGGAATTGGAAGTAATAGATAAGCCATAGAGCATTCATATCATTGAAGCTTATGAAATCATCATCCTTGATGGTTCGTGAAAGTAGAAAACGAGCATTCGATTCTGAAACTTTTTCATAATTTTCATCGCTAAAGAAATCACTCACATCAGAAGCAAATTTAAAAAATAGATCAATATCGGTTAAGTAGCAGAAGCGATCTTCAGCTCTCATTTTTTTTAGTAATTGACGCATCGTTTTAATACTTGGGTGCTCTGTACCATCATTGTCACTGTCATCATCAACGAGTTCTGTATTCAGATATTTGTCAAATGAGCTGATCGTCGGGAGTTTCTCTAATGGTTTTTTATTTGCGTGTGAGGCTAGTGAGTAGATGATGAAATCGGAAAAACTACTGGATGGACCATAGGGTTTATTTTTCTTAAAACGAAACTTAAACAACTGCGTAAAGCATAATGGCTCCATATTACTGTCTAAGGTTAGGATTGCATCAAGATGAATGAAGAGCAACATAATCAGATGAATCGGTTGTTGCATTTTTTCTAATGAAAGATAGTTATGTTCATGTCCTGTAACCACAATACTTTGGATAAAGCGATGCAACTCAGCAATACTTTGTTCTGAAAAACCAGTCAGTTCAGCTCGGTCGAATAGCGCAACATGCTTATTCCAATTTTGATACATCTCATTTTGCAAAGGGTAGAGCGATAGGCATTTCAAAATATACGCAAATGTGATCTGGATATTTTCACCCTGATCAACCACTTGACTGGAGTTGCTATCTAAAATATCTAACCCAAGAGCTTCACAAAGCATGCCCTTTAATTCAATAGGTGAAAGATCTTCTTCGATGGAATCTGCATTTTTAACCAATCGTTCTATATTGCTTTCAAGCGTTTGATCAAACTTTTATAGTATTGAAAAATTAAATTGTGTTAAATCCATGAAATACCTTTGAATTAAGTGGTGATCTCAGCGACAAGCTTTGGAGTATTATCCTGAAGTTACCCATATATACACTGCCACAAGACTTTAAAATAGTGTTAAATACGGGCATTAAAATTTAATACTTTATTTGGGTTCTTATGGATCATTCAGTACATAACAAATTGGTTTCATTTATCTGGTCGATTGCTGATGACTGTCTTCGAGATGTCTATGTACGTGGTAAATATCGTGATGTCATTTTGCCGATGGTGGTATTACGCCGTCTGGATACTTTATTAGAGCCGACCAAAGATGCAGTACTCGAAGAAGTCCGCTACCAACAAGTCGAAATGGAACTCACCGAGTTTGATGATGAGCCACTTAAAGAAGCATCAGGCTATGTGTTCTATAATACTTCTAAATGGACATTACGTTCACTGTATACCGCGGCATCAAATAACCCTGAAATTTTACTGGCGAACTTTGAAGAATATTTGGAAGGTTTTAGCGACAACGTTAAAGAAATCATTCAATGCTTTAACCTGTACGCTCAAATCCGCCACATGTCACATAAAAATGTGCTGTTAGATGTGGTCGAGAAATTCTTATCGCCGTACATTAACTTAACCCCTGAAGATGTAGTTGATCCAGACGGCTACCGTTTACCCGCATTGACTAACTTAGGTATGGGTTATGTCTTTGAAGAATTAATTCGTAAATTTAACGAAGAAAATAACGAAGAGGCGGGTGAGCACTTTACTCCACGTGAAGTGATTGAGTTAATGACACATTTTGTCTTTGACCCAATTCAGGAAAAATTACCTTTAACCATCACTGTCTATGACCCTGCATGCGGTTCAGGTGGGATGTTGACCGAAGCACAAAACTTTATTGAAGAGCGTTATAGCGTTGAAAATGGCAACCGTGATGTGCTTTTGTATGGTAAAGAGATCAATGACGAGACGTATGCAATCTGTAAGTCAGACATGATGATTAAGGGTAATAACCCTGAAAATATTCGTGTTGGTTCAACACTGACAACAGATGAATTTGTTGGCACCAAGTTTGACTTTATGCTGTCAAACCCGCCGTATGGGAAGAGCTGGGCATCTGAGCAAAAGCATATTAAAGATGGTTCAGATGTAATTGATCCACGTTTCATCGTGAAATTAAAAGACTATTGGGGCAATGAAGAAAGCTGTGATGCCACACCACGTTCAAGTGATGGTCAGCTTTTATTCCTCATGGAAATGGTCAATAAGATGAAATCGCCTGAGCATAACGGCATTGGAGGTCGTATTGCTTCTGTTCATAATGGTTCAAGCTTATTTACCGGTGATGCAGGTGGTGGTGAAAGTAATATTCGTCGTTATATCATCGAAAATGACTTATTGAATGCGATTGTGCAGTTACCAAATAACTTGTTCTATAACACAGGTATTACCACTTATATTTGGTTGTTGTCGAATAACAAACCAGTACAGCGCAAAGGCAAAGTACAACTGATTGATGCAAGTTTGATGTTCCGTAAGTTGCGTAAAAACTTGGGCAATAAAAACTGTGAATTTGCGCCTGAACATATTGCTGAAATTATGCAGACTTATCTTGCAGGTCAAGATGTAGAGCGTCAGCTTGATGCAAAAAATGATCCTATAGGTATTGCAAGCAAGGTGTTTGATAACCAAGACTTTGGTTATTACAAAGTTAATATTGAGCGTCCAGACCGCCGTAGCGCACAGTTTAGTGCAGAGCGTTTGCAAGGTTTACGTTTTGATAAGTCTTTGTCTGAGCCGATGGAATATATGTATAGCACCTATGGCGATGATATTTATAGCGAAGCGAAGCTTGATGCGGTGAAAAAAGAAGTATTGGCATGGTGTGAAGATCAAGAGATTAGCCTTAACAATAAAGCGCAAGCCAAGCTGTTTGATGTGAAGCATTGGAATGCTTTAAAAACAGCGTTGGAGAATGCGTTAAGCATCATGCAACAGGTGGGTACAGATGAGTTTTCAGACTTTAACTTATTTAAGAAGAAAGTTGATGAAGCGATCAAAGCTTTAAAAATTAAGCTGTCGAATTCTGAAAAGAACAACATTTTAAATGCGGTCAGTTGGTATGATGAAAACGCAGAAAAAGTGGTGAAAAAAGTCGTGAAGCTGAATGACGCTGAGCTTGCCGATTTGCTTGCACACTTGGGCTGTACAGAAGCAGATTTGGCTGACTTTGGTTATTATGCAACAGTGAAAAAAGGCGAATTTACCACCTATGAAAGCAATAGCGATTTGCGTGATAGTGAATCTGTACCGTTAAAACAGCAGATTCATGTGTATTTCTTAGATGAAGTAAAACCGCATGTGGCTGAAGCATGGATTAATTTAGATTCTGTGAAGATTGGTTATGAGGTGAGCTTTAATAAGTATTTCTACCAACATAAGCCTTTACGTTCCTTAGAAGAGGTAGCTCAGGATATTTTAAGTCTTGAAAAGCAAGCGGATGGTTTGATTGCACAGATTTTGGGTCTTTAAGGGGAAGCATGATGTTTGAAAAATATGATGCTTATAAAGATTCGGGTGTGGATTGGTTGGGGGAAATACCTAAGAATTGGCAGGTTAAAAAATTAAAGCATATAGCTAGCATGAAAAGTGGTGATGGTATTACCAACTCACAGCTTTTAAATAATGGTCTCTATGAGGTTTACGGAGGTAATGGTTTTATTGGATATACTAATAAATTTAATTGTAGTGGTAAAACTATCGTTATTGGTCGTGTAGGAGCATTATGTGGTAACGTTAGATATATTAAGGAAAATAAATATATAAGTGATAATGCTTTAATTTTGAAAGCTTATAACGATCAAAATTATGATTTTATAGCATTAATTTTGCAAAGTGCTAATTTGAATAAATTAAGTACTAGTAATGCTCAGCCACTTATTACTGCTACTAAAGTAATGAATTTAGGTATACCTGTGCCAAATACTTTGGAGCAGGAAATGATAGTCAATTTCTTAGATCAAAAAACATCAGAAATCGACCAAGCCATTGCCATTAAAGAACAGCAAATTGCGTTATTGAATGAACGTAAGCAAATTGTGATTCAAAAAGCGGTGACTCAAGGTTTAGATCCAAATGTACCGATGAAAGATTCGGGTGTGGAATGGATTGGTCAAATTCCTGAGCATTGGGAAATAATAAAAGTAAAAAACTTGTTTAAGCTAATTATTGAACCTGCACCTAAAAACAACGACTTAGAACTTTTATCTGTTTATACAGATATAGGTGTCAAACCTCGTAAAGAATTGGAGGAACGAGGAAATAAGGCATCTACTACAGATGGATATTGGAAAGTTAAAAAAGGCGACATCATTGTCAATAAATTGTTGGCGTGGATGGGTGCAATTGGCTTATCTAATTACGATGGAGTTACAAGCCCAGCGTATGACATATTGAGAGCAACTAAGCCATTAAATCCATATATTTATCATTTGTTGTTTAGGTCTCCAACTTGTAGTGCAGAATTGAAAAAACATTCTCGGGGAATTATGGATATGAGACTGCGTCTGTATTTTGATAAGTTTGGTGACGTATTAGTACCTTATGCTCCAATTGCTGAACAGAATGAAATCATTAAATATATTGAAGTAGAAGAGCAGAAAATTAATGCAGGAATTGAATTAATCAATCAGCAAATCGAAAAGTTAAAAGAATATAAAACCACACTTATTAATGATGCTGTCACAGGCAAAATTAAAGTGGCATAAAAAATTTAAACCTAGCGAACTTCGGTTGGCTAGGTTTTTTAATATTTCGGGGGGGATATGAGCTTATATACAGTAGACACAGCCAACAAAAAATTGAAACCATTAAATGGTACAAAACTCAGCGAACAACAGCTTACAGAGCGTTACGACTTACAAGAATGGTTAGTGAGCCACCCTGAAGCATTGGGCGAAGAACTGCTGATTATCCAAAAAGAATTTGATGGCTTTGATGGCACAGGCGAACGCTTAGACCTGTTGGCCTTAGACACCAAAGGACAGCTTGTACTGATTGAAAACAAACGTGATGACAGTGGACGTGATGCCGTGTGGCAGGCACTCAAGTATGCGTCTTATGTTGCACCGTTTACGGCAAAAGATATTATTAGTGTTTATGCAAATTATATGAGTAAGTATCGACCCATTGATCCTGATTTGAATGCCGATGCGTATGAGCCTGAACATGTTCATCACACAGCACGTGTATTGATTGAAAAATTTCTAGGTGAAAACTCTGATATAGATTGGATGAGTAAGCTCAATCCTAAAGCAACTCAACGCATTATTCTCGTTGCAGGCGAATTTAGAAAAGAAGTCACCAATACTGCGCTTTGGTTAATTGAGCGCGAGATTGACGTTAAATGTGTAAAGGTTTCGCCATATATATTGAATAGTCAGTTATTGGTCGATATTCAGCAAATTATTCCTGTACCAGAAGCATCAGAATATATGGTGCGTTTAAGCCGTAAAGATGCGGAAATCAAAGTCATTAAAGAAAGAGAAAGTTCACTTGGACAATTGAGAATAGCCTATTGGACACAGTTGTTAGAGGATTTTCAAAATCGGAACTTTGACCTTTTCCGCAATGTAAATCCAGTTGGTGCAGGATGGCGTAGTGCAGGTGCAACAATTGCACAGTGTAACTACAACTTGATTTTCGCCCAAAAAGAACTCCGTGTAGAACTTGAGTTTGCAACGAGTAGTACTGAACATAATAAAAAGCTCTTTGATTTCTTCTATGCACGTAAAGCAGAAATTGAGCAAAGTTGTGGTCTACAGTTAGATTGGCGTAGATCAGAAGATCAAAAATTATCAAAGATTGTAATTGCTAACGCCGTAGAAGGTTATAACAAAGCATTCTGGCCTGAATATATTCAATGGCATTTTGAACACGTGCAAAAGTTTGAGCAGGTGTTTAAGCCGTATATGAAAGATGCGTATCAAGTAATTAAGTAAGAAAGCATAGATCTAAGAATTGAAAATTGAGGGTGGGTTGTGTCAGAACAACAAGGGTTGATTAAAGTCGCAGTGTGCAGTGTGGCACAGTTGCTCAGTGGTAAACACATTAAAACAGAAAATCAAAGATATATTCAGGGGCAATTGAGCATTCCTGAGTATCAGCGCCCCTATGTGTGGGGTGAAAAGCAAATTGATAAACTGATTGAAGACCTTAAAGATCATCAAGAACAATTTACTGACAGCCCTTATTATCTTGGAAGTGTGATCTTACATGAACAAGATGGATATTTAAATATTATTGATGGGCAACAGCGCTTAACTACACTTGCTTTACTGGGCTATCTAAATGCTGAGCTTGATGATGTATCACTCACTTATCAAGCAAGTTTGAGTATTCAGCATATAAAGCAAAATTTACAGTACCTTGAAAAAAATCGGAGTAAATGGGAAGACTACATAAACTTTGAAAGTATTGTTGTATCACTTGTAGTCACTGAATCTGAAGATGATGCTTATAAGTTTTTTGAAACACAAAACACAGGTGGGGTAAGGCTCACAGGACCAGATATTATTAAAGCGCATCATTTGAGAGCTGTACCTGTCGATTATAGAAATCATTATGCGAAAGAGTGGGAAGATTTAGGTGAGTTACAAGGCATAGTCATGACGCTATTAAGAGGGCGTTATTGGAATAGTCTGAAAGGGCGAACAGTTCCGTTTTATCAAGAAAAACAAAAAATTCGAGATGAAGTAGTTGAAGAGTTTGCCAACCGAACCCTAAAACATCAAGACGATGTTGCTTATGGTCTTATGCGTGTGACATATACACCTATGACCAAACAAGCAAAGCAAGATTTACAAAATAGTTACCAGCTTAGACAGCCGTTAAATGAAGGTATCAATAGTATTTCCTATATGGAATACTTTCAAAATTTATACCGTAAATATTATAAAGATTTAAAAGTCAGCTATTTACCAGAGTATTCTAAGTTTATTCATTGGTTAAAAGAACTGGAAGGTTGTCGTTTCCTAGAAGAACTTTTCGTCACTGGGTTGATGTTATACATCAGTCAATTTGGTGAGTATAAGCTAGGTGTCTTTGCTAAGAAGTTTTTTAGGGTAGCCTATTCAAAACGTGTCAGCAATAAAAAAGCAGTAAGGGCAGATTCTATTCCAGAGTTTTTAAGAGAACATAAAGTCTTAGATCACATCGCTTATAGTTTTACGCCAGAGCAAATATTCGAAGGTTTGGATTACTTTAATTTAAAAGTGGATCAGGATGGACTCAATGAAAACACGGTCAAAAGACATTTTGTTGAAGAAACGAATACACACTTTGGATTAGGAATACGCCCAACTCAGTATGCTGAACAATTTGCAGACCAGTTGAGCCAAAAGATACGGAATTTGGGGTAATAAGAATGAATCAAGCAGTAAATACAGAGCTTTTATGTTTAAGGCACGTTGTAGATGAGAACTATCAATTCATTATCCCTAGCTATCAACGTCCGTATGTATGGAGTTCAATTCATATTGAAGATTTACTCAATGATATTGAGCAAGCATTCAAAAATAAAGAAGCTCATTATTTTATTGGTACGACATTGTCATCAAAAAAAGATCATTCAACTTATGAATTAATCGATGGGCAACAGCGCACAACAACATTGATGTTATTTGCTTTGGCTTGCCATGATTACAAAGATTCAGTGTTAAAAGGGCATTCGATACTAAAAGTGTCGACTTATGCTAAAAAGCCAAGATTGCATTTTGAAATTCGGGAAAGAATTGAATCTTATTTGGGTTCTCAAGTTGGGCTTGATGGATTTGGTAAGCCATCGCAAGATCAACTGGCTGAAGATGCTTATTTGAAGCATATACATGCAGGTCTCGAATACATAAAACAAAGACTAAAAAAGATTAGTGAGAGTGAGGTAGAACTTAAGGAATTTATAGACTACATCTTTGAAAATGTAAGATGGATTAATAACATTATCCCTGAAAAGACTGATTTGAATAAACTGTTCTCGAGTATGAATACTTCGGGAATACAGTTAGAGCCAGTGGATATTCTGAAATCCAAAATTTTTAAAAAAATTACGAAGAATAAGAAGCTTTATGAGGCAATTTGGGATGCTTGTCAAAATATGAATACATATTTTGAACGGGTGTTACGTAAAAAGATTGAAGCTTCATCATGGAATAAATTGAGTTATGAGGATCTTGAGCAGTATGATGCAGAAAGCATGGTGTTTGAGGTTGAATCTGAAAGTTCTAAAAAGTCATTTTTGAAAGGTTTATCTATTCAAGAGATAGATAGTAAACGTAATATTTCAAATTATGAAAATGATAGTGAAAAAGAAACAGAACATGAAGATCAGATAGAAGCAGATATTCCGGAGGAAAGTAAAAATCATTGTCGATCTTTTATTAGCTTCGAGTTGTTATTAATTCATGCATTGCGTATCTACAAAGTGTTAAACGATGAGAATGATATTGAAGAGCGTTTGATTGCTTCAAATTTACAAAAGATTTTTAAAGACTTTGTAATTCAAGCCAGTGAGAAAGAGATAAAAGATTTTTTAGATGTATTATGGCAAGTGCGATATCAATTTGATACGTGGTGTGTGAAGTGGCTAGAGAATGAAGATAGTGGTGGTGAGGAATTACGTTTAACTTCGATAAATCGACAGAAAAAGACAGAAGCTAAAAAAGCATATTTTAATAGGACAAAGAAAGAACATTCTGCTTTAGAGCTTTTACAAAGTGTGCGAATTTTTACAGGTGAACGTAGTGCTCAGTATTGGTTAACGCCATTTTTAATTGGTTTAATAAATGCTGATTCTTCTTTAGACCAAGATGATGTCGTTGAGTGGTTAGAGAAAATTGATAATGATTTATCTTTGGCAGTAGATGACATCACTCAAAAAGTAGCGAGTTATCAACTTTGTCTTGAGGATGAAATAGGAACAAAAGACTGGAAAGAGCTCCAAGACTATCTAGAAAGTCAAAAAGGGACTTCTTTTGAACATTACTGGTTCCAAAAATTAGAATATGTTTTATGGAAAAACTATGGTCGTCGTACGGAGAAAAAATTTAGAAACTATCGTATCACTGCAAAAAACTCAGTAGAGCATGTACATCCACAAAATGAGAGATTTGGGGCTGTATTGACGGAGTCATATTTGCATGCTTTTGGAAATTTGGTTTTACTCAGTCCAGGACAAAACTCAGAATATAGTAATAAGCCTGTGACGGTTAAATTGGCAGAATTTGAGAGAAAGCCATCATATGATTCGTTAAAGCTTAAATATTTATTTGATACTTTTAAGAAATCAGAAAGTAAAAATTTAACTAAGTCAGTTATTCAGATGCATCAAGATCGAATGATTGAGTTGCTAAAAATGCATTATTGTGGGGTTGAGGGTAATAAATAAAATGGTCAGTTTAACCAATGAACGTGCTTTAGAAATGGCAATTGAAAAAGCGCTGACTGGAACATGCCTTGAGAATATCAAATCAGGTTTAACCGACATTGCTCAACCTCATCATGGCTTTGTATCAGGTTCACCTGCAAACTTTGACATGCTGTATGCGCTAGATACCCAATATTTCTGGCAGTTCTTAGAACAAACACAAGCTGATGAACTGGCAAAGATTCAAAAATTTAACCCCCACGATTGGCAACGAAAAATCTACGAACGCTTTGATCGAATGATTCGAAAGCATGGGGTGGTTCATCTACTTAAAAAAGGTCTCGCCGTAGATCAAGCGCATTTTCAGTTGATGTACCCAGCGCCGTTGGCAAGTAGTTCTCAGAAGATTAAAGAACGATTCAAGCAGAACATTTTCAGTGTGACTCGCCAATTACGTTACTCAAAAGCCAATCCATTACAAGAAATTGATATGGTGGTATTTGTAAATGGTATTCCGATTATTACCTTTGAATTAAAGAATGAATGGACAGGGCAAAATGCTCGTTATCATGGGCAGAAGCAATATAAACAAGATCGTGATATCACACAGCCCTTATTGAGCTTTGCTCGTTGTATTGTACATATGGCTGTCGATACCGATGAAGTCTATATGACTACGAAGTTGGCTGGAGCGAATACCTTTTTCTTACCTTTCAACAAGGGCCATAACGCAGGTGCAGGAAATCCGCCAAATGCAGAGGGGCATAAAACAGCATACCTCTGGAAAGAGCTACTTTCAAAAGAAAGTTTGGCAAATATCGTTCAGCACTTCGTACGACTAGATGGGGATGAGAAAACCTTATTAGATAAAAGGAATCTGTATTTCCCACGTTATCATCAACTCAGTGTAGTACGCCGTCTCATTCATGATGTTTCAACACGTGGCGTAGGGCAGACATATCTTATTCAACATTCCGCAGGTTCAGGTAAGTCAAACTCGATTACATGGGCAGCATTTCAGTTGATTGAAGCCTACCCAGTAGAAAAAGACATTGCAGGAAGCCGAGGGCTAGAACATCCCTTATTTGATTCAGTGATTGTGGTGACGGATCGCCGTATTCTGGATAAACAGCTTAAAGAGAATATCAAGGAGTTCTCTGAAGTTAAGAATATTATGGCACATGCCCATAAGTCATCAGAGCTGAAATCTGCTTTAGAAAATGGCAAAAAGATCATTATTACCACGATTCAAAAATTCCCTTTCATTATCGATGGGATTGCAGATTTAAGTGATAAACGTTTTGCTGTGATCATTGATGAGGCACATAGCTCTCAATCTGGTGTTGCACATGACAAAATGAATGAAGTCATGGGTAAAGCCAATGAAGACAGTGATGGTATAGATGCACAAGATAAAATCTTAAGTGCAATGTTGGCACGTAAGATGAAAGGCAATGCCTCCTATTTTGCCTTTACTGCAACGCCAAAGAACACGACTTTAGAAAAGTTTGGTGAAAAGCAAGCAGATGGTTCATTTAAACCTTTTGATCTGTATTCGATGAAACAGGCGATTGAAGAAGGGTTTATTCTAGATGTCTTGTCCAATTACACAACATATAAGAGCTTCTATGAAATTGAGAAGTCGATTCTAGACAATCCATTATTCGATACTAAAAAAGCGCAGAAAACCTTACGAAGCTATGTGGAGAAAACACAACAGACCATTGATATCAAAGCTGAAGTTATGTTGGATCATTTCATTCAGCATGTGGTAAATACTAAGAAATTAAAAGGTAAAGCTAAAGGGATGATTGTGACTCAAAATATTGAGTCTGCCATCCGTTATTACAAAGCGATTGACCGACTACTTGAGCAAGCAGGCTATCCATTTAAAGCGATTATTGCTTTCTCTGGTGAGAAGAAAGTGGATGGTATTGAATATACAGAAGCGATTCTCAATGGATTCTCTGATAATGACACTAAAGATATGTTCGATCGTGGCTATGTGGGTGACAAGAAGCCTGTAGGCGTGAATGAAGATCAGTATCGCTTACTGATTGTTGCCAATAAATACCTCACTGGATTCGATCAACCAAAGCTTTGCACGATGTACGTTGATAAAAAGTTGGCGGACGTCCTTTGCGTTCAGGCACTTTCTCGTTTAAACCGTTCTGCCCCTAAATTGGGTAAGAGAACAGAAGATCTATTTGTGCTTGATTTCTTCAATGAAATAGAAGATATCAAACAATCATTTGATCGTTTCTACACTTCGACCACATTGTCACAAGCGACTGATATTAATGTACTTAACGAACTAAAAGATGAGTTGGATACTGTTGGAGTATATGAATCTACTGAAGTGGAAGATTTCGCTACGAAGTATTTCGATTCAGTCGATGCAGAAAAATTAAGCCCGATGATTGATATCGCCGTGGCACGTTTTGATGCTGAATTAGAACTCACTCCTGAAGATAAAGCTGATTTCAAGATCAAGGCAAAGCAATTCGTGAAAATTTATGGACAGATGGCTTCAATTTTGCCATATGAAGTTCCAGCTTGGGAAAAGTTATATTGGTTCTTAAAGTTCTTGATTCCGAAACTCAAAATTGAAGATCCAGAAGCGGATGCCTTGGATGAGTTGTTAAACTCAGTTGATTTAAACTCATATGGATTACAGCGTAAAAAACTGAATGAGCAAATTGAGTTAGATGCTGAAGAGACAGTTCTAGATCCGACAAATTCGAATCCTCGTGGTGCTCATGGCGGTGAAACTGAAGAAGATCCATTAGATGAAATCATTAAAACGTTTAATGAACGCTGGTTTGGAGGTTGGGCTGCAACGCCTGAAGAGCAAAAAGTAAAATTTGTGAATATCTTAAAACAGATAAAAGAACATGCTGATTTTGAGAGTAAGTATTTGAATAACCCTGATCCGCATACCAAAGATTTGGCTTTTGACAAGATTATGAATGAAGTGATGTTACGTCAAAGAAAGATTGATATGGATATGTATAAGCAATATTCAAAAGATACTGCCTTTAGAATGTCATGGAAATATAGCCTGCAACAGGGTGTTATGAGGTAAAGAGGATTGATATATGTGGAATTGGATACAAGAAGAGTTCTATACGTTTCTGATGGTGCTAGAGCGCTATCCAAAGGTTTGGATACTTCCTTGTGTCTTTTTCTATTTTGTATCGCTGTTATCACATGGCTTAATGGTCAACTCGGACATTATTTTGAGACAAGAAGCGTGACGCAGATGACGCCTTTTATAGATCAATTCATTGTAAATTGTTACGATAAAATTCGTGGGAAAATAGTGAATCGGTATTTGATATTTGGGACGTTGGTGTTGTTTGCTATTGGATATCTGAGAGCAAGGAAGAAATGTTATTGAAGTTTTATTAAGCAAAAAATCTTAAAATTTAGAAGATGGGGATTAGTTTTTATTAAATATGAATGGCTCAACCAACATCATCTGACAGTGCCATCGAGTTCTCCCACCGCCAAGGCCATCAATTACACTCTGAAGCGTTGGCCAGCTTTAAGCCG